>JBIOHR010000180.1:0-6870 GCA_044449085.1 Gemmatimonadales bacterium
CGCCCCTCGCCTCGCCCCTCACCCCTCAGCTCGGCCGTCGACGAACGTCCCCAATCTCTGGCAATCGGTTAAGTTTCGGCCCTAATGACCAAGCGCGACGACGCCCTCGCGTACCACCGCCAGGGCCGCCCCGGCAAGATTGCCGTGGTTCCCACCAAGCCGCTCACCAACCAGCGGGATCTCGGCCTCGCCTACTCACCCGGCGTGGCCGAACCCTGCCTCGAGATCCAGAAAAACCCGGACGACGCCTACCTCTATACGTCCAAGGGAAACCTCGTGGCGGTTGTCACCAACGGCACCGCCGTCCTCGGCCTCGGCAACATCGGCGCGCTTGCAGGGAAGCCGGTCATGGAGGGCAAGGGCAACCTCTTCAAGCAGTTCGCCGACCTCGACGTATTCGACCTCGAAGTCGGCTCCGAAGACCCGCAGGACATCATCCGCTTCTGCCAGCTGCTCGAGCCGACCGTCGGCGGGATCAACCTCGAAGACATCCGCTCGCCCGACTGCTTCCTGGTCGAGGAAACGCTCCGGAAAACGATGAAGATCCCCGTCTTCCACGACGACCAGCACGGCACGGCCATCATCTCCGGCGCGGCGCTGCTCAACGCGCTCGAAGTCGTCGAGAAGAAGATCGAAGACGTCAAGGTCGTGTTCTCCGGCGCGGGAGCGGCCGCGGTCTCGACCGCCGAGCACTATGTGCGCCTCGGCGTCCAGCGCGAAAACATCCTGATGTGCGACAAGGAGGGGGTGCTGTACGAAGGGCGCACCGGCCACAGCGATCCGTACAAGGACCGCTTCCGACGCAAGACCAAGGCGCGTGTCCTCGCGGATGCGCTCGAGGGCGCGGACGTGTTCGTCGGACTGTCAGCGGCGGCCACCGTCACCGGCGCGATGGTCGCGAAGATGGCGCACGACCCGATCATCTTCGCGCTCGCGAACCCCGTGCCGGAGATCCTGCCCGACGAAGTCCGTGCGGTGCGTGACGACGCGATCATCGCCACCGGCCGCAGCGACTATCCCAACCAGATCAACAACGTCCTCTGCTTTCCGTTCATCTTCCGCGGCGCGCTCGACGTGCGCGCCACGCAGATCAACGAAGAAATGAAGATGGCCGCCACGCGAGCGCTCGCCGCGCTGGCGAAAGAGGACGTCCCCGACAGCGTTTCGCAGCTCTACGGCCTCAAGTCGGTCAAGTTCGGCGCTGAATATCTGATCCCCTTCCCGTTCGACCCGCGCGTCCTCCTGTGGGTCGCGCCGGCGGTTGCGTGGGCGGCGGTGGCGAGCGGCGTCGCGAAGGAGTTCGTCGACCTCGAGACGTACCGTGACGCGCTCGAAGCACGCCTCGGCCGCGCCCGCGGCATCATGCGCGGCATCATCAACCGCGCGCACCACGATCCCAAGCGGATCGTGTTCGCGGAGGGCGAGGAACTCAAGATCATCCGCGCGGCACAGATCGTGGTCGACGAAGGCGTCGCGCAGCCGATCCTCCTTGGGCGCGCCAAGCGCATTCGCGAGACCGCCGAGGAGAACGGCATCCCGCTCGCCGGGATCCGCATCGAGGATCCGGGAACGTCCAAGCAGCGCGACCGGTACGCCCAGTTTCTCTTCCAGCGCCGCCAGCGGAAGGGATTGTCGCTCGCCGAAGCGCACCAGCTCCTCTACAAGGGCATTTATTTCGGGACGGTGATGGTCGCGGTCGGTGATGCCGACGGCATCATCGGCGGGCTCAACAAGCACTACCCTGAGACGATCCGCCCGGCCCTCGAAGTAATCGGCCCGCATCCCGTTGTCGGCCTCGCGAGCGGTCTCTACATGCTCGTATTCGAGAAGCACGTGGTGTTCTGCGGCGACACCACCGTGAACATCGACCCGACCGCCGAGCAGCTCGCGCAGATTGCGATCTCGGCGAGCGGGCTCGTCACGAACTTCGGCCAGGTGCCCAAGGTGGCGATGCTCTCGTTCTCCAACTTCGGCTCCGTGAAGCATCCGCAGGCGCAGAAGATGGCGGACGCCGTGAAGATCCTGCGGGAGCGCCGGCCGCAGCTCATCGTCGACGGTGAGATGCAGGCGGATACGGCGTTCAGCGAGGCGATCCTCGCCTCACGGTATCCATTCAGCCGGCTGAAGGAGCCGGCAAACGTGCTCATTTTTCCGAACCTGAGCGCGGGCAACATCGCATACAAGCTGCTCACACAACTGGGCGGGGCCACGGCGATCGGCCCCATTCTCGTCGGCATGGCACATCCGGTTCACGTGCTCGAGCAGGGCGCCGACGTGCAGGAGATCGTGAACATGGCGGCGGTCGCCGTCATCGATGCCCAATGGCGCGTACGCGCCAGCGAAGCCGCGAGGGTGAACACCGGCGAGTACGAAACGGCTGTCGCCGCGCGGTAGGTCAGTTATACCGCAGCACCATATCCCGCACCAATCGATCATCAACTCTTCGCACTCAACTTCGATCATGTCTTCCGCCGCCACCGCACCGTCTCGCGAGAGCTCGCACGGCCTCAGCACGCAGGGGCTCGCCCCAAAGGGCGCCCTTCGCTGGAACCTCAATCCGCCCGAGCTCGTCGCCGCGGCCATCCGCCGCGGAGAAGGTGAACTCGCCGACATGGGGCCGTTCGTCGCGGTCACCACGCCGCACACGGGCCGCTCGCCAAAGGACAAGTTCGTCATCAAGGAGCCTTCGTCCGAGAAGGATGTCGACTGGGGCACGGTGAACCAGCCGATGAGCGAGGCGCAGTTCGACGTGCTGCTCGCCGACGTGCGCGGCTACCTCAACGGGCAGGAAGAGCTGTTCGTGCAGGATCTCTACTGCGGCGCCGACCCGGCGTACCGCCTCTCGTGCCGCTACGTGACGCCCAACGCGTGGCACGCGCACTTCGTCCGCAACATGTTCATCCGCCCGGAGATCGCCGAGCTCGCGTCATTCGCGCCGAACTTCACGATCCTCCACGCGCCGGAATACCAGGGTGAGCCTGCCAGGCACGGCATCCGGTCGACGACTTTCATCGTGCTCAACCTCGCGAAGCGCATGATCCTCATCGCGGGCACGCGCTACGCCGGTGAACTCAAGAAGTCGATGTTCACCGTGATGAACTACATGCTGCCCAAGCAGGGCGTGCTCTCGATGCACTGCTCGGCGAACGTCGGGCATGGCGGCGATACGGCGCTCTTCTTCGGGCTCTCCGGCACCGGCAAGACGACGCTCTCGGCCGACCCCGAGCGCGCGCTGATCGGCGACGATGAGCACGGCTGGAGCTCGACCGGCGTCTTCAACTTCGAGGGCGGCTGCTACGCCAAGGTCATCAACCTCTCGAAGGAACAGGAGCCCGACATCTTCGCGACCACGCAGATGTTCGGCACCGTGCTCGAGAACGTGGAGCTCGATCCGGTGACGAAGGGCGTGCGCTTCGAGAGCCAGGCGCTCACGGAGAACACGCGCGCGTGCTATCCGCTGCCATACATCCGGAACCACGTGCCGAGCGGGCGCGGCGGCCATCCGAAGAACGTCGTGTTCCTCACCGCCGACGCGTTCGGTGTGCTGCCGCCGATCTCGCGGCTCACGCGCGAACAGGCGATGTACTATTTCCTCTCGGGCTACACGGCGAAGGTCGCCGGAACGGAGCGCGGCGTGACCGAGCCGCAGGCTACGTTCAGCGCGTGCTTCGGCGCGGTGTTCCTCGTGTGGCATCCGACGAAGTACGCGGAGCTGCTCGGTGACCTGCTCACCAAGCACAAGGACACCCACGTGTGGCTCGTGAACACCGGCTGGACCGGCGGAGCGTATGGAGTGGGGTCCCGCATGAAACTCTCCCATACGCGGGCGATCGTCCGCGCGCTGCTCTCGGGCAAGCTCGACGGCGTGCCGGTGAAAACCGATCCGGTGTTCGGACTCGCGGTGCCGACCGCGGTCGAGGGCGTGCCTGCGAACGTGCTGGACGCGCGCTCCACGTGGAAGGACGGCGCCGCGTACGACGCGCAGGCGAAGAAGCTCGCCGGAATGTTCCGCGAGAACATCGCGAAGTTCGGCTCGGCCGTTTCCGAGAAGATCATCGCGGCGGGGCCAAAAGGAACGCAGGGGTGACCTTCATCCGGGATCCGCTCTGGAACAACATCCGGGTTGATCCCACCGCCGAACGACTGCTCGACACGGGCGTCGTTCAGCGGCTGCGGTACGTGCGACAGCTCGGCCTCGCGCACCTGGTATACCCGGGCGCGACACATTCGCGGTTCGAACACGCGCTCGGGGCGTACCACCTCGCGCGCCGCACCCTCGCACGCCTTCAGGACGAAGGCGGGCTCGAGGGTGTGGCGGCCGACGAAGGCCCCGTCGTCGCTGCGGCCGCGCTCCTGCATGACGTAGGGCACTACCCTTTTTCGCACGCGCTCGAGGAGATCGGCGTGCCGCACCACGAGGCGGTGTCGCGGCCGCTGGTCACCGGCGGAGCGGTGGCGGAAATTCTGCGGACGTCGATCGCTCCGGACGCACCCGAGCGCATCTACGCGCTCATCTGCGGCGAGAGCCCGAGCCCGCTGCAGGGCTTGATCTCGGGCTCACTCGACCTCGACAAGATGGACTACCTCAAGCGCGACGCACTCATGTGCGGCGTGCCGTACGGCGAGATCGACGAGGACCGGCTGATGCATGCGCTGGTGATCCTCGACGATCCCGCCACCGGGCGTCGCGCCGTGGGCGTGCGCACCAAGGGATTGTCCGCGCTCGAATCCCTGCTGTTTGCGAAGTACCAGATGTACCGCAACGTGTACTGGCACCATGCAGTGCGGAGCGCGACGGCGATGTACAAGCGGATGGTGCAGACCGCGCTCGGCGACGGCGCGCTCGAGATCACGGCACTCGGACGCTACACCGACGAGGGGCTGCTCGCGACGCTCGAGGTGACGGCGCAAGGCGAGGTTCGCGCGCTGCTCCGCGACCTGCTGGCGCGCCGGCTGTTCAAGCGCGCGTTCGAAGCGCCGGCCGCGGCGCTTGCGATGGACTCACTGGAGTGGCTTGCCGACGAGCCCGAGCGGGCGCGCCGCGCGGAGCGGGCGATCGCCGCGAGGCTCGGACTGGAGCCGGACGACGTGTTGCTCGACTTCCCCGCAAAAACGCAGATGCTGGGGCTGGACCTGCCGGTGCTCGCACGCGACGGATCGGTGCACCGGGTGACACAGGAGGGGATCCCCGGGGCGATCGATCTGCCGGTGCTGGCCGAGCAGCTGTATCGATCGGCGAGGTACTTGCGGGTGTTCACCAGAACGAGAGCAACGATATCGTGGCCGGAACTGCAGGGGCTCCTGGCGACTCGCTGAACAGCGAGTTACTTGTTGGTTTGTTAACGAACGTGCTTTGGTTAACCAACCAACGAGAAACGGATTAAACCGCTTTACGCCTTTTCCCGCCCACGAGCTTCGGCAAGTTTTCGCGCAATGCCGCGGTAGAACGCGGCATCCGCAGGCTTCCCCTCTTGCTCCAAATCCAGCGCGCACCGCTCGAGCGCGAACAGGATATTGCCGAGGTACAGCCCCGCCACCGACGCCACCGTCTCCTCGGCCGGCGTCTCAGCCATTCGCACCAACGCCGGGGCCTTCGACGCCGACGACCTGGATCACGATCGCCGTGATGTTGTCGAGTCCGCCGCGCCCATTGGCTTCGGCGATCAGCGCGTCGACGATCCGGCCGGGCCCCGAGCGCGCAAGCAACATCGCCTGAAGCCGGCGGTCGTCGACCATGCCCGTGAGTCCGTCGCTGGCCAGGAGGAACACATCGCCGGGCTTCATCTCGCCGTTGTAGATATCGGCCTCGACGCTTTCACTCGCGCCGACACAACGGGTGATCACGTTGCTGTAGGGATGGTAGCGGGCCTGCTCCGGCGTCAGCAGGCCGGCGTCCACCTGCTCCTGCACGTACGAATGGTCCTTCGTGAGCTGGGTCAGCGCGCCGTCGCGCAGGAGGTAAATGCGCGAGTCGCCGATCTGGCCGATGAGAAACTGGTTGTCGGACAGCACGAGCACGCTCGCCGTCGTTCCCATACCCTGCTTGTCCACCTCGGCGAGCATGCGATCGTAGATCGCGCGATTCGCGTCGCGCATCGCCTGCGCAAGCTTGTCGTGCGCGGCCTGGTCGACCACGCTCGTGAGCGCGAGGAGATTCCGCGCGACAATCTGGACGGCCATTTCGCTCGCGACCTCGCCGGCCGCGTGCCCGCCCATTCCGTCCGCCACGACGAATACGCCGCGGCGTTCATCGGCCTCGGCGAAGAAGTTGTCCTCGTTTCCCGATCGGATCATGCCGACATCGGAACGCGCGCCGACCTTTAGCTCCACGAATCAGCCCCGGATAGTGAGCAGGATGGCCATCATGGAAGCGCCCGCGACGCCCAATGTCACGAGGAACGCAACCATCGCCATGCATCCCTTCTTTTTTTCGGCGGGGAGCGGCGCGGAGTCGGCCTGCTCGAGGGCGGCCTGGGTCGCGCGCTTCTTCTCAGCCGCCTTCTTGGCCGCCTCGACACCGAACGACGCGATTGCACGCGTGCCCTTCATCTCATCTTCGGCCGGGACCGGCGTCGACTTGAACATCATCTTCACACTGCCGAACCGGACGTCGGGCGCGCCGACGAGCTGCTGCTCGCCCTGGACCCGCCGCCCGCCGACATAGCTCCCATTGGTAGACCCTTGGTCAACGAGCCACCACGAACCGTCGCGCTTGAGGATCTTCGCGTGCGAATCGGAGACACTTTCGTCGACGAGCGGCACGTCGTTGTGCGGGCCGCGGCCGACGTTGGTGAGCGGCGTGAACAGCTCGAACTTCGTCCCTTTCATCGGGCCCGGGTTGATCACCTCGAGCGTCGCGAGCGGGAGGCG
>JBIOHR010000181.1:0-6738 GCA_044449085.1 Gemmatimonadales bacterium
AGCGCCATGGCGGCGGCGAGCCGGGCCGCCAGCGTGCGTGGACGAACGAAAGTCATCGGTGGGTTCCTGACGAAGGGGTGAAATTCGAGTATCGGCACGATTGTAACACGCCATAAACTCCCCTTCCCTTGTCACGGATCGAAGCGTGACGCGTAACGGCGGTGTAACGAGCGTGACTTTCCCCCGTTTCGCCCGTCACCAGACCCTTCTCCGCTCCCCGTCGCCCTGCTGCTACTCGGCGATCAGGCGCGCAAGCACGAGGTAAAGCACCGACGAGATGATCGCCGACGCCGGAATGGTCAGGACCCAGGCCCACACGATCCGGCGCGCCACGCCCCAGCGCACCGCGGAGAGGCGGTTCGTTGCGCCGACGCCGACGATCGTTCCGGTGATCGTGTGTGTCGTGCTCACGGGAATCCCCACGCTCGACGCCGAGAGGATCACGAGCGCCGCGCCCGTCTCCGCGCAGAAGCCGTTCACCGGGCGAAGCTTGGTGATGCGCGATCCCATCGTGTGCACGATGCGCCACCCGCCGAACAGCGTGCCGATCGAGATGCAGGTGAACGCCCCGAGCTTCACCCAGGCGGGAATCGTGTTCATGCTGTCGACGTACAGGTTCGACATCAGGCCGGTCTGGCCCGCGAACCGTGATTTCGACGCCACGAGGAGCGCGACGATGATGCCGATCGTCTTCTGCGCGTCGTTTGTGCCGTGCGCCACGCTCAGGAGGGCCGAGCTCAGCAGCTGCCCCGGGCGAAACAGCTTGTCGATCCGGCGCGGCGACGCTTTCTGGAACACGTTGTAGACGAGCACCATGAGCACGAACCCGATCGCCATGCCGAGCAGCGGCGAGATGGCGATCGCCGACAGCGTTTCGATCCACTTCCGCCCCCACAGGAGCGCGCCGAACCCCGCCTTGGCGACGGCCGCCCCCGCGAACCCGCCGATGATGGCGTGCGACGAGCTCGACGGAATGCCGAAGTACCAGGTGATGAGGTTCCAGACGATCGCCCCGACGAGCGCCGCGCAGATCACGTTCGGCGTGACGATGGCCGGGTCGACGAACCCGCCGCTCACCGCCTTCGCGACCGCGGTGCTCCCGATGAACACCGCGGCGAAATTGAACGTCGCGGCCCACAGCACCGCGGCCGCGGGACTGAGCACCCGCGTTCCGACGATCGTCGCGATCGCGTTGGCGGAATCGTGGAACCCGTTGATGAAGTCGAACGCGAACGCGATGAGGACGATGGCAATGACGTAGGTCATCGCGGCGCGGCGCTCAGCTGTTCTTGAGGGAGACGCTTTCGAGGACGTTCAGCACGTCCTCGCACTCGTCGATCGCGTCCTCGATGTTGTCGTAGAGCTCCTTCCACTTGATCACGTCGAGCGCGTTGGGCGTGCCTTCGAACAAGGCGCCCACCGCCTTCGAGTAGATCGCGTCGCCCGATTCCTCCAGGACCTTCATCTCGCGGCCGATCCGCGCGACCTCCTGCGGTTCCTTGAGCGAGCCCGCCGCCTTCGCGATCGCCTCCGTCGCCTTGACGAGCACCTGGGTCAGCTCCTTGGCGTGCTCGCGGCGGTCGCTGAGGTGGAACATCTGCGCCCGGCGCGCCGTGCCGTCGATCAGGTCCACGACGTTGTCGAGGCGGTTCGCGAGGCGGTGGATGTCCTCGCGGTCGAGTGGCGTGACGAAGCTCTTGTCGATCCGCTTCATGATCTCGTGCGTGATCGCGTCGCCCTCATGCTCGAGCGTCTTGATCTGCGCCGCGAAGACGTCGAGGCGGTTGGGCTCGTTGAACAGCTCGTCCAGCACCTTCGCCGACCGCACCATGAGCGACGCGAGCGCGTCGAACATCTCGAAAAAGCCTTCATCTTTTGGAATGAGACGCACAGCCGCGTTGCCTCTGGGTGTTCGAAGGCACGCTGCGCCTTCGGTGGGGGAGCGGGAAAGTTACGGCGCGGTACGCGGGGGCCGCAAACGTGGCCGGCGCTGGCCATAGGCGCTAACCGTGCGAACCGAACGCAACCCTCCGCCGCGCAAGAAGATCCGGGCGTTCGAAGAAGCGCACGAGCAGCAACCCGGTGACGAAGCCGCCGACGTGCGCCCAGACCGCTACCCCGCCGGTCCTGCCGTTGCCAATGTCGTTCAGCTCGGGGAGCCCCGTCAGGACCTGGATCGCGAACCAGTACAGGAGCACCAGCCACGCCGGGATCCGGAAGATCAGGAAAAAGAAGAAGAACATGTGCACGCGCACCCGCGGGAACAGCAGGAGATACGCGCCCATCACGCCGGAGATCGCACCCGAGGCGCCCACGGTCGGCACCGGCGACGCCGGCGTCACGATGATCTGCGCCGCCGCGGCGGCGAGACCGCAGAGCAGGTAGAAACCCAGAAAGCGCATCGGCCCCATCACGTCCTCGATGGCGCGGCCGAAAATCCAGAGGAACAGCGCGTTGCCGAGGATGTGCATCCAGCCGCCGTGCAGGAAAATCGAAAGGAGCGGTGTGAGGTAGTTGATGGGGTCGTTGTCGACGACGCAGTCGAGTCGGGGACCGATCGGCACGGCGGTGCCAAGGTGCGCGAGGTGGGTGATCTCACCGGGAACCATGCCGTAGTTGCAGACGGTGGTCGCGAGCAGGCGCGGGTCGGTCGGGAACCCGCCCCCCTGGACGATGATCCAGACGGCAAAGGTCGTCGCGAGGATGAGCATGGTCATCCAGGGGACGCGGACATTCCGGTTCTCGACGCTGAGCGGGATCATGTCTCAGTAATACGATTGCCGCGGGGTTGCGTGCTGGCTAGAGGATACCGCTAAGAGACGCGAGATTTCGATCCACTGCGGCTTGCGGGATTTCGCCCCGCTGCGGACCCGGGATCGTCGCCCGCGTCGAGCAGCAGCTCGAACGCCTTCGCCGCGGGACTCGCGCGCCGCTGCTTGAGGGAGAGGCGGTAGAACGGGCGTGTGATGCGGAGCCCCGGGATGTCGAGCACTACGAGCCGCCCGAGCGCGAGCTGCTCGCTCACCGTATACCGCGAGACGATCGCGATTCCCCGCCCCGCCGCGGCGATCTGCTTGATCGCTTCCGGGCCGTCGATCTCCATCGTGCGTCCCGGCGCAACCCCCGCGGCGGTGAGGCCCTCCATCACGATTGCGCGCGTCCCCGATTCGCGTTCGCGCAGCAGCAGCAGCTCGATCGCCAGCGCGGAGGGGGGAATCCGGCGCCGGGCGGCAAGCGGATGGCGCGGCGATGCCACCGGCACCAGCTGGTCCGTGCGCCAGCGCCGCGAGAGAATTTTCTCGTCCGTCACCGGCGCCTCGGTGAGCGCGATATCGAGATGGTAGTCGAGCAGCATCTGCGAGACATCACGCGTGTGCGCCGAGTCGAGGCGCACGTCCACCGCCGGGTGATCCTCGAGAAACCGGCCGATGAAGGCGGGGAGGACATAGGTCGCGATCGTCGTGCTCGCGCCCACGTGCAGGCGGCCGTGCCCCAGCCCGCCGAGCGCGGCAACGGCCTCTTCGGCCGTTCGCATCGCGCCGATCACCTCGCGCGCATTGAGCAGGAACGACTCACCGGCCCGCGTAAGGCAGATGCCCTGGGGCGCGCGCTCGAGCAGTTCGAACCCGACACTCCGTTCGAGTTCGCGGACGGCACGCGAGACCGCGGGCTGGCTCACGCCGATCGCGCGCGCCGCGGCCGTGAAGCCGCCGTGTTCGGCGACGGCGACGAATGCGCGCAGCAGTGCGGGATTCATGTTCACGATTCACCCATAACGTTGTCTTATGACAGCGATAATACTCATACGCTTGCATTATGAGTGCAAGGCTTCCACTTTATGACGTCCGCTTCGATGCAGAAGTGGTCGTCCTTCGCGCAAAGCCCATCGTCCGACCCGCCGACCCCCATGTGGCTCGTCCGCCTCGCCCTCCGCCAACCCTACACCGTCGCGGTGCTCGCAGCCGTGATGGTCCTGATGGGCGTGTTGTCCATGCGGTCGATGCAGGTCGACATCTTCCCGGCCATCGACATACCCGTCGTGGCGGTCGTCTGGACCTACCCTGGACTGTCCGCCGAGGACATGGAGAAGCGGGTCGTGCTCCTGAGCGAGCGCGGGCTCTCGTCCGTCGTCAACGGAATCGAGCGCATCGAGTCCTCCTCGATCCCCGGCATCGGCCTGCTGCGCGTCTATTTTCAGCCCGGCACCGACATCGGCAACGCGATCGCGCAGATCGTCTCCTCGTCGATGACGTCGCTCCGCCGAATGCCGCGCGGCCTCCAGCCTCCGTACGTGCTGCAGTCGAATGCGTCGAGCGTGCAGGTCGCCCAGCTCACGCTGTCGAGCGCGACGATGCCCGAGGCCGAGATCTCCGACTACGGCCAGAACTTCCTGCGCCTCCAGCTGTTCACGATCCCCGGGCTCTCCACGCCGGCGCCGTACGGCGGCAAGACCCGCGAGATCACGATTGACGTCAACCCCGCGCTGCTCGCGGCCAAGGGGCTTTCGGCCGCCGACGTCGTCACCGCGGTGAACAGCTCCAACGTGTTCATCCCGGCCGGCATCGAGCGCATCGGCAATCGCGAGTACAACGTGGCGCTGAACTCGAGCCCGTCGGCGGTTGCGGAGTTCGCCGCGATTCCCATCAAGGTCGTCAACGGCGCGCCGATCACCGTCGGCGATGTCGGACACGTCTCCGACGGGTACGCCGACCAGACGAACATCGTCCGCGTCAACGGCCATCGGTCTGCCTATCTCTCGATCCTCAAGAAAGCCAACGCGTCCACGCTCGCCGTCGTCCAGGCCACGAAGGACATGCTCCCGGCCATCCGCGCGGTCGCGCCGGAAGGCCTCTCGGTCAATCTCGACTTCGACCAGTCGGTGTTCGTCCGGTCGGCCATCAAGAGCGTGGTCGTCGAGGGGCTCACGGCGGCGCTCCTCGTGTCGCTCATGATTCTCGTATTCCTGGGAAGCTGGCGAAGCGTGGTCGTGGCGTGCGCGTCCATTCCGCTCGCGATCGCCTGCGCGATCGTCGGCCTCAAGGTCACCGGGAACAGCTTCAACATCATGACGCTGGGAGGCCTCAGCCTGTCGATCGGCCTCCTCGTCGACGTGGCGACGATCACCGTCGAGAACATCCATCGCAACCGCGCGATGGGCAAACCGCTGACCGTGAGCATCCTCGACGGCGCCGCGCAGATCTCGCTGCCCGTGATCATGGCGACGCTCGCGATCTGCGTCGTGTTCTTTCCGATCGTCCTGCTGGAAGGGCCGGCGCGGTTCCTGTTCGTCCCGATGGCGCTGGCCGTCGTCGTGGCGATGATCGCCGCGTATTTCCTCTCGCGCACGCTCGTCAAGACGCTGTCGCGCATGCTGCTCGCCGGCGAGATCGCGCACGGGCACGGGCAGGACGCCGTCGGGCACGATGGACCGCCCGCCAGCGCGCTCTCGAGATTCTCGTTCGCGTTCAACGCGGCGCGCGACCGGGCGTTTGGCCGCTTCCAGGACCGCTACGCACGGCTGCTCGGCACGCTCGTCGCGCACCCGCGATTTACGCTCATCGGCGCCGGGCTGGTGATGCTCGCTTCGCTCGCGGTGGTGCCGAGCATCGGGACGGATTTCTTTCCGTCGACCGACACGGGGCTGATGAAGCTGCATTTCCGCGCGCCGAGCGGCACGCGGATCGAGCACACCGAGCAGCTCGTCGCGCAGGTGGAGGATCGGGTGCGCGCGATCGTTCCGCCGGCGGAACTCGGAACGGTCAACTCGATGATCGGCGTGCCCAACTCGCTCAGCCTTGCGTTCACGCCCACCGACAACGCGAGTGGCATGGACGCGGAAATCCTGATCGCGCTGAACCGGGGTCACAAGCCGACCGAGGGCTACATGCGCCGCATCCGGACGGACCTGACCGCGGCGTTCCCAGGCTCGTCCATCTACTTCCAGCCGGCGGACATCGTAAGTCAGGTGCTCAACTTCGGCCTGTCGGCCCCGATCGACGTGCAGGTCCAGTTTTCGAACCTGCGTGAGGCATATCAGATGGCGACGCTCCTGCGCGACCAGATCCGGACCGTGCCCGGAGCCGCGGACGTGCACATCAAACAGGTGCTCGACTACCCGGAGTTCCAGCTGACCGTCGACCGCCAGCGCGCATCGAGCCTCGGCATCAGCCAGAGCGACGTCGCCAATACGATGCTCGTGTCGCTATCCTCCAGCGCGCTGGTGTCGCCGTCGTTCTACATCAATCCGACGAACGACGTCAACTATCTGGTTGCCGTCAAGGAGCCGCTCAGCCAACTGCAGTCGGTCGCAAATCTCCTCGCCTCGCCGGTCACGCCTCCCTCCGCCGCGCAGCTCCTCCAGCATGACGCCGGCGGCAGCCCCGCCGACACGCCGCACGCCCCCTCACAGACGCTTGGCAACATCGCCACGGTCGGCAATGAGGTCGTGCCGAACGAGATCGACCACTATACGGTGCAACGCGTGGTCGACGTGAACGCAAACGTCGAGGGAAGGGATCTCGGGTCCGTGGTCTCGGGGATTCAGCGGGTGATCGACCACGCGGGCAAGCTGCCTCCGGGAATGAACATCTCCGTGCGCGGCCAGGGCGAGGTGATGACGCAGACGTTCCGTACGCTTGGCCTCGGCCTGATCGTCGCGGTGCTGCTCGTGTACATGCTGATGGTCGTGATGTTCCAGTCGTGGCTCGACCCGTTCATCATCATGGTTGCGGTGCCGGG
>JBIOHR010000182.1:0-6694 GCA_044449085.1 Gemmatimonadales bacterium
ACCCTACCGCGAGGCTCTTCCGAGCGCCTCGGTACGGGAGGAGTTACGCGCGCAAGCCGGGCGCCAATTTGATCCCCAACTCGCTGCTGAGTTGGTCTCTGACAAGTATTGGAATCAATTGGACGCCGCCATCCGTGCGAGACACGACGGCGAGCGGCATGACTTAGTGACCACACGTGTCGCACCCCGTCAATCTCGGATTGCGCATTCCGTTTCTTGACGGCGTGACCTGCTGGTTGGCTGAGGTTTGGCGGCAGCGTCGCAGGCTAGCTGCTCGCGTCCAGAAGGGACTCTAATTCACTCGAGCGCTGTGTCCGGTCACGCTTCCCGGACGCTATGAACGTTGCAACGTAAGCAACCGCCGAGGGGCGATCCCCAAGCTCAGCTAGAGCGTGTGCGTAGCTTGCTACGTGAAAATCATGTACGCCGGTGCTACGCCGAACCGCGAGGGCCGCTTCCAGCGATGGGACGAGCGCGCGCAATCTGTCGTGGTCTCCTCTCGAGACGAACACCCTAGCGAGTATCGACAGATAGAGCATGCGTTGGCGAACGATCGGGTCAGCAAGGTGGTTCGCCACGTAGGGCTCGATCGAGCGCATCGCGGCCTCCGGTTCGTGAAGCAAGAGCCTATAAATTGCTTCGTTGGTTGCGTGGCTCGCCAATGCATAGCGCGCGCCCACTCTCGACGCCAACGCTCGGGCTCTCGCGATCCATGGTCGTGCGCCAGCAGCATCCCCCCGTTCAAGGTGGATGGTTAGACCAATATCGGCTGCGCTTGCGGCTTCACCCACGAGGTTGTGGCGCTCGGCGATTTCCAGGGTCTCGTGGACCGCAGCGAGAGCTCGATCGGGCTCGTCAAGCAATCGATACGGGTGGCAGGAAAACAAGAGTGCTCGCGCAAGGGCGCGAACGGACCCTGCGTTGCGTTCGCAAGATACATATTTTGCGCCGCATTCCGCCGCATCGTCGACAGATCCCAATATTGATTCATAGATGAGCTGGATTCCGATGCAGGGGGCTTGCGTCCCAGGCCGCGATGCACCGAGTGCCCGTGCGACTTCATTCAATCGCCGCAGGTCGGAGAACCGACAGATATTGTCGGCGAGAATCGCTGCAAGTAACCCCGCATGCGCTCGGTGTCCCGGCGACGCCGTCTCATCAAACGCGCAACCGAGCGATCGATCCAGACTCCGATCCAGATCCGACTCCGTCCGCCACATCACCTCCGTCTGCAGCAGCTCGAGATCGGAATGCGGTGTCGGCAGCAGCGCGGTCCGCGACGTGAGCTCGATCGCCGGTTCCACGACCGACGCCAGCCGAGTCCAGTCAGCTGCCTTTCTCAATGCCGCGATCAGCCCGGTCATCGCCCTCAGCCGGTCCGCATCGGTAGTCGACGCCTCCACCGCCAGCTCGAACGTCTGCGCCGCTTCCGCCGGCAACCCGTTGTCCAGCTGATGCTGCGCTGACTCCTCCAGCAAGCTCAGCGCCCGGCTCTCCGACCCGCTCGCCAGCAGGTGCCGCGCCGCCTCCCAGACCATCGACGGGGATCGCGACACCCGGCACTCCGCCTCCAGCACCAGGCCGCACCGGTGATGCAGCAGCTTCTCTGCCGCGGGCAACAGCGCGCTCAGCAGTTCGTCGCGCCACAGGTCGTGAATCGACAATGCCTCGCCCGCGCGCCCCGCGCCGACGATGCCGAGCGCGTCGAGCTCCTCGATGCTCCCAAGCAAATCTCCGGTCCCGATCTCCAGCACGCCCGCCACCCGCGGCACCGACGAATACCGCCCCAGCACCGCGCACGTGTGCAGCACGTGCTGCGCCGTCGGCGAGAGCCGCGCGGCGCGGTCGCGGATCAGCGCGCGCAGCGACTGCGGCAGCGACGATGCCTGTCGCGTCTCCCGCACATGCCGCGCCAGTTCCAGCACGAACAGTGGATTGCCGCCCGTCACCGCCGTCGTGAGTTCGGCGGACACCGCCGGCGGGTCGCCGCCCGAGCGGCTCGAAAGGGCCCCAAACAGCTCGTTGGCCCGTTCTGGACTGAGCGGGGAAAGCCGCATCGTCTCGCCTTTCACGTCGGCGAGCGCTTCGCGCACGGCCTCATATTTCCCCTCGTGCCGCGCCGTGAGCGTCCACATCACCGGCAGCGCGGCGCAGTGCACGATCAGGTGCTGCAGGAGCCGGAGCGACGCGTCGTCGCACCAGTGCACGTCATCGATCACCAGCACCAGCGGCCCCTCCGAGACGACCGACTCGAGCAAGTCGCCCGCGGCGCGCCGCAACCGCTCCTGAACTGCCTCCGCTTCCTGCGAGCGTTGCGGTTCGGCGCCCGTGCCCACGTCGTGCTCGGTGAGCAGCCGCAGCTGCGCGAGCGATGCCGGCGAACACCCCAGGGCGCCGGGTTGCTGCAGGAGGGCGCCAAACAGGTCGACGCACACACCGAGTGGCCGCTGCACGTCACTCGCCTGCAGCTGTGCGGAACAGCTGCGCCAGCCGCGCATCCCCGCGGTCGCCACGAGTTCGCGCGCGATCCGGCTCTTGCCGATCCCCGCCGCCCCAATGATGAACAGCGTCGTCGATTGCCCCTTGAGCGTTTCACGCAGCGTATCGTTCAGCTTCGCGATCTCACGCTCGCGTCCGATCAGCGGAATGCCCTCCTGGTCGCCGCGCGATCGCTCCGGCGCGTTCTCGCTCACCCGCCGCCGCAGCACTTTCGCCGGCAGCCCGATCACGCGATTCCGATCGCCCAGCTCGTCGAGATACCGGTCGATGATCTGCAGCGCCTGCACCTTCGATCCGCTCATCGCGACCGCCTCGGCGTGCGCCAGCGTCGCCTCTTCGTTCAGCGGATCCGCGTCCAGGCAGCGCCGCGCCCATTCATCGACCTGCGCCCATTGCCCGTCGCGCCGGGCCGCGTCGATCTGCCTCAACAACGCCCGCCGATACTGCGCGCGCACCCGCGACCGGAGCTCGTCGAGCCATTCCCTATACAGCTCGGGCATCAGCGGGTCGTAGCCGGACAGGAAGCCGACGGCGCCCCGTACTTCATCGCCCGTCGCTTCGTCGGGCCAGCGCGCGTCCAGCACGCGGCGCACATCGGATTCTACGACGCTCTCCTCGACCAGGAGCTCTTCGCCATCCATTGAAAGTGGAAAGCCGTCGCGCCGCAGGCGGTACAGCAGCTGCCGCAACGCGTGACGACGGGATTCGTCGGGTGCGTCGGGCCAGAAGATGTCGAGGAGGCGCGCGCGATGCACGCGCTGGCCGGCGCTCACGCTGAGGAATAGCGCGAGGCCGAACATCATCGCCGAGTCGGGCGTGATGCACTGTTCTCCCGCGACGACTTCCGCCGTCCCGAGCGTACGAAGACGAATCATCGGGCCCTCCTCCCAGGAGGTTGCCGCCGAGATTGAAACCCGCACCGAATACATCGAGCCGTCGTCACCTTCGCGTCACGCGTCGGCGCCGGTCGATGTCACCCTATCCTACCGTTTGGTGTGGTTTGGGAGCAAGCCGGAGGGGCTTCGCCCGGGTGAAATCACGCCAAATGCTCCGGATGACGATTCGGGCCCGGCTTGCCCGCGGGCAGTGACCGCCCGGTGACGCCGCGATCCCACTCATGTGCTCCCACGAGCACAGGGTGAGCGCTTGACGGCACACAATTCGGGACGGACGGTGGCCGGACAGGGGCGCATGCGCGCCCGGGCCGCGGGCGTGCTGGCGCTCTCCATCGCGACGGGCGGGTGCCTCGCGCTCGTCAGCCGTGCGCCGCTGACACCGCTCCGCGCCGTCACGCGCTGGTCACTCGAGTGGCGGGGCGCGCGCTTCATCGCGCAGGACGGCGCCCGGTTGCAGTCCTCACTCAACGATTGTGGTCCTGCGGCGCTGGCCGACTTCCTCGAACTCACCGGCCGCGCGGTGCCGTCCGCGGACAGCATGAAGCGCCTCACCGCGACCGACCAACACGGCACGACGCTCGCGAACCTCGAGGCGGCAGCCGTCGCATCCGGGCTTCGCGTGTTCTCGGTGCGGTGGGACCCCGGCGAGCTCGCGTTGCTTCCGTTGCCGTCGCTGGTCTGGGTCGAACGCCGCCACTTCGTGGTGGTCGCGCGGCGTTCGGGCGCAGACTCCGTCGAAATCCACGATCCCGCCGCCGGACGCTACCGGATGACAGTCGATCGCTTCGCGCGCTCGTGGTCCGGCGAGGCACTCATCCCCCTCGACAGCATCTCTCCCCCGCCGCCAGCCGGGCGATCTGTCCGCCGTGCGGCCCCATCGCCCGCGGGGGACGCGGGCACACCGATCCAGAACGACGGAGGTTTAGCATGACGAACAACACGTTCCGCAGAATCACCTGCCTGGTGGCGATGCTCGCGCTCGGCGTCGCCTCGTCCCTGAACGTGCGACCCGCGGTGGCGGCGACCGCGGGCGCATCCGCGACGAGCCCTGCGGCAGCGGCCGCATCGGCCGCGGTCGCAACGCCCACCGCGGGCCAGAGCGGACGCGGGTGGGGCGCACTCATCGCGTGCGCGGGGTGCGCGATCGCCGGAGGGCTCATCGTCGCCGGTGGGCCGGCGTCCATTCTCATCGCCGTGAACACCCCCGGCTCCTCGATCGCGCTGCTCGCCTGCGTCGGGTCGTGCTACGAAGCGCTCGCGAAGTGATGTCCACAACACTCAACCCATCGGAGACATCACCATGACCAAGGTTATCAATCGTCACGCGCGGTCCGCGACGCTGCTGCTCGGCGTGCTCGCGCTCACGCTCCTGCTCGCTCCCGCACCGGTCGCGGCGCTCCCGGCGCACGGAATCGCCGGATTCGGATTCTGGGCAGCGCTCGGTTGCATCGGATGCATCGGCGGATTCGTGGTCGGAGGCGGGTTGACGGTGGCAGGACTCGCCGTCTTTCTCGCCGCGAACCCCCAGCTCGGCCTGCTCTGCGTCGCGACCTGCGCCGCCGCGATGTGACGGGCGAACCTGACACTGATTCGCGGTTGCATGCAGCCGCCGCGCCGGAACGCTCGGCGCGGCGTGCTGCCGGCCGCGGAGCGCGCGCATGCGCGGCAGCGCTGCTGGTCGCCGTCGCCTGCAGCGCGGCATGGCTTGGCTCGTTCGCATGGCGCCACCGCGTCGCGGGGGCAGCGCGCGACACGGCGCCGTTCGCGCTCACTGATTCGGTGTGGCGGTCCGTGCGAACTGTCGCCAGGGCGAGCGGGACCTCGTGTCCGCCGCGAGTGCCGGTCGCCGTCCTGTATGTGAGCCGTTCGTGTGTGCACTGCGAAGCCGAACTCGAACGCTGGGCTGGCCTCGTGCGGCGTCGAGCACCGGAGCTCACCTGCGTGGCCGTCGCAGTCGTGGCGCCGCTTGCGGAGCGGTCGACGGCGAACGCGTGGCCCGTCGCCGAACTGGCTGCGGCGCTTCTCTGGGATCGCGATGGATCCATTGCCCGTGCGCTCGACGCGCGGCTGGTGCCGGTCGCCGCGTTCGTCACGAGCGCCGGCGTCGTCAGCGCGCGATCGGTTGGAGAGTCGTCCGAGTCGGCGACGCTCGATCGACTTCGCAGCCTCCGCCGGCTTTCCGATACAACCCCATGAGGTGACCGATCATGAACCATCAATCAGCGGCCAAGCTCGCTGCCGCGCTTGAGCGGCGGACGCCGATGTTCGAACCCCTGGTCGCAATCTCGATCATTTCGTTGATCACGAGCTGGGTCATCCAGCCGTACGTTGCCCAGGCACTCACCCAGCAGGGGCCGCTCGCGCAGCAAGCGGCGCAGGGTGCGCTCTGGCTGTCAGGGGTGTTGTCGCCGGTCGCAGCGCTCGGGAAGGCGCTTACCGCGGCGCTCGTCTGTTGGGCGTGCGCGGTGTTTCTTGGCGAGCGACTCTCGCTCGCAAAGCTGGCGTCCGCGTTCTGCCTGGCGGAGATCGTGTTCTCGCTGCGGGACCTGACGGTCGCGGGGGTGCTGGCCGCACGCGGTGTCGGCGCCGTGCATACGACGGCGGACTTGATGGTCGCGTTCGGCGCCAACGCGTTCGTGCATGGAACTTCCCCGCTGCAGCGGATCAGTCTTGAGACGTGGGACTTCTTTACCGTTGCGTGGGCGGCGTTCGTGTGCGCGCTGCTGCGCGGCGTCTGCAAGTCCAGCGCACGGTCGGCCGTCGTGCTCGCGGGTGTCGCGTTCACGGTCCGCACGTTGTTCGCCGCCGCGGCGCTCCTCTACGCACTCTAGCGCATTCACATGACCTCCATCGCCATGACGCCGAGAGTCGCACTCCGGCAGTTTGCCGTTCGGTACTCGTCGTTCACTCTTGCGCCGCTGACGCTCGAGATCCAGCCGGGTGAGCGCGTCGCGCTGGTTGGGCCGAACGGTTCAGGAAAATCCACGACGCTACGGGCGCTCGCCGGCCGCCTCCCCGACTACGAGGGCTTCATACTCATGGACGGCCATGACCTTCGGTCGCGGCTCCCGCTCGCGCGCCGCGAGATCGGGCTGCTTGCGGAGACGCTCGGCGGCTATGGCTGGATGACGGTGCGCGAGCATCTCGCATTCCTTCGCGAGTTCTATCCGTCGTGGGACGCGGAATACGCGGCGCACCTCGCCGATCGTCTCGGTGTCCCGCTCGACCAGGCACTTGGACGACTGTCGAAGGGAACACGCGTGAAAGCGTCGTTCGTGGCGGCCGAGGCGTACCGGCCG
>JBIOHR010000183.1:0-6632 GCA_044449085.1 Gemmatimonadales bacterium
GGGGGAAGGACGGTGAGGGGTGAGGGGGAAGGACGGTGAGCGCGCTTGGCATCCACCGGCCTCATTGGCTTTCGGCTCCGCTTTGCCTCTGCGCTCGGCACGCCGAGGCCCCAGAACGCGTTAGGAACTTCTCAAGATGATCAGCGGCGGATCGTATGACGGACGTCGTCAATGGGCGTTTGCTGCCAACCGGTTGCGTGCCACATAAGTCCCGTGTATCCAGATCGCCACGATACTGTCGTATGCGTCGACGCTTTCGAGCGGAGACCGTTCCAGCAAAACGAGATTGGCGGCCTTTCCCGCCTCGATCGTACCGATTTGTGCGTCGAGCCCGAATGCTCTGGCATTGTCGATCGTCGCGGCCTTGAGAATTTGCTCAAGCGACAGGCCGGCCTGTCGCAGTTGTTGCATTTCCAGAAACTGATTCATTCCGGGAAGATTGCCGTAACTGGGCGCCGCAGGCGAGTCCGTGCCGAAGAGGAAGTTGGCATCGTGGGTCGCCAGATACGCAACGGCCTGCCGCGCGCGACGAGACGGCCCTTGGTCGTACGCGCGCCGCGTCACTGGGTCCGAGGCAGGATCGTTTTCCAAGCGCAACGTGGGGAGCGAACGTCAAAGTGGAGATCCCACGAGTGGGTGGACACGCTGCCTCGGGCGCTTGTGCGTTGCCTCGAACTGCGTGGAACTCGCGCCGCCAAGATGACTGTGACGTCGTGTGGGATTGCAAAAAGTTTTCGATGTACTCAGGTCCGTGAGCGCCAGTTCCCGGCTCTTGTAGACGGCGAGGGGTGCGGGAGAAGGACGGTGAGGGGTGAGGGGGACTCGCTCCGCACCGTCCCTCCCGCTCGCTCCTCACCGTCCTTCCCGCTCACTCCTCACCGTCCTTCCCGCTCACTCCTCACCCATGACCGACTCTCCACTCCCCTCTCAGCCCGGGTTAGGCGTACTTGATCCATCTCACCAACTCCTGGAGATTCGGCCGCTTGCCGGTCATCAGCAGCCCAATCCGGTAAATCCGCGCCGCCGCCCAGATCACCGCGAGGCAGGTGAGCGCGAGCGCGATCAGTGAGGCGGCAAGCTCGAGCGGAGGCACTTGTATCGTCGTCATGCGCACCGGCATGATGATCGGGGACGTGAACGGGATGATGCTCATCACCACCGCGAGCGTCCCCGACGGATTGAGCAGGATCGGCTGGAAGAAGATGATGCTCGCGATCAGCAGGAGCACCACCGGCTGCGCGGCCTGCTGAACCTCTTCCTGACTGCCGACCATCGCGCCAACCGCGGCGAACATCGCCGAGTAGAGCACGTAGCCGAGGATGAAGAAGAGCACGAGCGACAGCAGGAGCGTCGGCGGGATGGTCGGGAAGGTCACGCCGTTCATCTGCGGCAGCCCCATCGCCTTGGCCATGACGGCGCCGTACGTGATGAACGCCGCGGCGCTTCCCACCCAGACGACCTGCTGTGTGAGCCCGACCGAGCCGACGCCGAGGATTTTCCCGGCGAGCAGGATATCCGGCTTCACGCTCGCCATGATGACCTCGGCGACGCGTGTTGTCTTCTCTTCGAGCACGCTGCGCATGACGTTCTGCCCGTAGAGCATGATCATCATGTAGAGCATGAACGCGACGATCGCGCCGAAGATGAAGCTGACGATGCCGCTGTCGCCGCGGCCGCGTTCGTCGAGGCGGACCGACGCGAGATCGACCTTCACGTCCGTGAGCGAGTCGATGCGGTCAGCCTTGACTCCCGCGCCCTCGAGGCGGGACGCGATGATCGACTGGCGAATCGCCGCCTGCATCACCTCCATTTCGCCGACCGCCGAGGCGTTTCGCCCAGCATACCGTGCCTTGTAGCCCGTCAGTGTCGCCGAGTCGAGCACGTGGAACCGGGGCTCACCTTGTTCATCACGTCGCTCGTCGCGAGCGACTCCGCCGCCGCCAGCCTGGGCGGGTTGACGTTCTCGACCACGCTCGGAATGGACTCCGGCTGGACCGCGGCGGCGGTCCGCGGCCCTCGCCCGCCGCCAAAACCGGTGGGTGCATCGGTGTTCTGATGCCGGGCCAGCCGGTCCGCGACACGCTGCCCGAGCCCCGTGCCCGTGGCATCGAGAATGTGAATGCTCGCGACGTGGGAGTTCTTCATCCCCTTCATCGTCATGTAGCTGGGGAGGATCGTGATCGCGGCGAAGAATACGGGCCCGAAGATGGTCGTGAAGATGAACCACTTCGACCGCACGCGCTCGAGATACTCGCGCTTGATGACCACCCAGAGTTTATCCATTGCCTGTCATCCCCATTTCGACGCCGGTCGCGCCGACTTTTTCGAGGAAGATCTGGTGCAGTGAGGGCTGCACGAGTTCAAATCGCTGGACCTTCGCACCCGCGTCGATGAGGCGCCGGAGCAACGCCTGCGGATCGGCGTCCTTCTGGAGCGCGATCTCGAAGAACCGGTTCGAGTCGTCCACGCGCTCGACCATCTTGTGGTCGCTGAGCACGCGGTTCACGAGTTCCGCGCCGCCGCCCCCGGCGAGCGCCAGCGCCACGTTGTTCCCGCCGTGCTCCTGCTTGACGCCGGCGACGGTGCCGTCGAGCACTTTGTCGCCGCGCGCGATGATGCAGACGGAATCGCACAGCCGTTCGGCGTTCTCCATCATGTGCGTCGAAAAGATCACCGACTTGCCGCGTTTCCGGAGGTCGACGACGGTGTCCTTGAGCGCCTGCGCGTTGATCGGGTCGAGGCCGCTGAACGGCTCATCGAGAATCACGAGATCCGGATCGTGCAGCAGTGTGCCGATGAACTGGACCTTCTGCTGCATGCCGCGCGAGAGCTCGTCGATCTTCGAAGTGCCCCAGTCCTTGTCCGCGGTCTTGAGCGAGAAGCGCTCCATCCATTCGTCAATGCGCCGGTCCGCTTCACGCGCGGTCAGCCCCTTGAGCTGGCCGAGGAATCGCAGCACGCGGCGCACCTGCATCTTCTTGTAGAGGCCGCGCTCTTCGGGGAGGTAGCCGACACGATCGAGGCTCCCCTGCTCGCGGTTGGGACGCCCGAGGATGGAGATCGTCCCTTCATCAGGTGCGATGATGTTGAGGATCATCCGAATCGACGTTGTTTTCCCCGCGCCGTTGGGACCGAGGAGGCCGTAGACGGCCCCCTTGGGGACGGCGAGCGAGAGCGAGCGGACGGCCTTGAAGTCGCCGTAGCTCTTCGAGATTCCCCGGATGTCGAGGGCTGGATCGGTCATGGGCTCCCTTGTATGGAGTGCCGCGCGCTCCGAATATACGACAATGCCAGAGCACGCACGAAACGTACGGGTCGGCGGGAACGGAGTTTCGGGCTTCCGCGTGACGCGCGCGTGAGCGCGAAAAAAGTGGCGGTCATTGCCGGCGCGGGACCAGCCGGCCTGACCGCGGCGTGGGAGCTGCTCGCGCGCACCGACATCGTTCCCCTGGTGTTCGAGCGCACGCACGCGACGGGCGGCATCGCGCAGACGTTTGCCTACAAGGGAAACCGCATCGATATCGGCGGCCACCGGTTCTTCTCGAAGAGCGACCGCGTGATGCGCTGGTGGTTCACGAAGCTGCCGCTCCAGGGGAAGCCCGCCGCCGACGAGCGTGAGCGGCACCTCGAGGTCGAGTACGCGGCGGAGGCGTCGCTGCAGTCGCTCGCGCCGAAGGGCTCGGCCGGCCCGCGCGTGACCGGGACGACCCGGACCGCGCCCGATCCGGAAACGGAGGACGGCGTGATGCTGCAGCGTCCGCGGCTTTCCAGAATCTATTTCGGCCGCAACTTCTTTCCGTACCCGATCGGGATCACGCTCTCGGTCGCGTGGCGGCTGGGACTCGTGAACACCGCGCTGATCGGGCTGAGCTACATCAAGGCGCAGCTCTTTCCGCGGCGCGACGAAACGCATCTCGATGCCTTCTTCATCAACCGCTTCGGGCGGCGGCTCTATGAGACCTTCTTCCGCGGCTACACGGAGAAAGTCTGGGGCGTGCCGTGCAGCGAGATCCGCGCGGACTGGGGCGCGCAGCGCGTGAAGGGGCTTTCGCTCACGCGGGCGCTGACGCACGCCCTCAAGGACCTGCTCTCGAGCGATTTCAAGAAAAAACAGGAAGAGCGCGAGACGTCGCTCATCACGCGCTTCTTCTATCCGAAGCTCGGTCCCGGCCAGATGTGGGAGACCGTGGCCGCGCAGGTCACGGCGGCGGGTGGCGTGATCCGCCATGGCGTGCGCGTCGACGGCGTCCGGATGGCGAACGGACGTGTCGCGAGCATCACGGTGGTCGACGAAGCGAGCGGCGCGCGCGAGGACGTCGCCTGCGACTTCTTTTTCTCCACGATGCCCGTGCGCGAGCTCATGGACCAGCTCAGCCCTGCGCCGCCGGCTCCCGTGCTCGAGGTGGCGCGCGGCCTGCGCTACCGCGACTTCCTCACGGTCGGCCTGCTGCTGAGAAAACTGCACGTGAGCGTGCGCGGCGGCGCCGCGAAGCCGATGGTGGACGACAACTGGATCTACGTGCAGGACGCCGGCGTGCAGGTCGGGCGCATCCAGCTCTTCAACAACTGGAGCCCGTATCTGGTCGCGGATCGCGGATCAACGGTGTGGATCGGCCTCGAATACTTCGTGGACGAAGGCGACACGCTCTGGAAGACCGCCGACGCCGATCTCGTGAAGCTCGCCGCGCGCGAGCTCGAGACGATCGGCTTTGCGCTCCAGTCGGACGTGCTCGACGGCTGCGTGCTGCGCATGCCGAAGGCGTACCCGGCGTACTTCGGCACCTATGAGCGGCTGGACGTGGTCCGCAAGTTCGTCACCGGCGTGCCCAACCTGTACTGCGTCGGCCGCAACGGCATGCACCGCTACAACAATCAAGACCATTCGATGCTCACCGCGATGATGGCGGTCGACAACATTGTCGCCGGCAGAGAGGACGACTCCGCCATGTGGGACGTGAACCTCGAGATGGTCTACCACGAAGGAGAGACGTGACGGCGCCTCCGGCCGCGCCGCGCGGTGCGTTCGACGGCTGGAAGCCCGTCGTGGTCGCGGGAGTGATCGCCGCGCTGGCCGTGTTCGTCGTATGGGGGTCGCTGAGCCCGGTTCCGGTGATGCACGACGAGTGGGCGTACTGGCTGCAGGCGGACCAATACGCCCACCTGCACTGGAAGGTCGCGTCGCCTCCCGCGCCGGAGTTCTTCGAGCAGCTTTACGTGCTCGTGACGCCGGTATTCGCCGCGAAGTATCCGCCGGGATACGCGATGATGGTCGCGCCGGGGTTCGCGCTCGGTGTGCCCGCGCTGGTCCCGCTGCTCGTCGCGGGGCTGACAGGCGCCCTCGTGTTTGCGCTCGCGCGCCGCGTCGCCGGGAATCCCACCGCCGCGATCACCTGGGTGCTCTGGGTCGGCACCTTCGGAAACCTCCGCTTTCGCGCGGCGTATTTTTCCGAGACCACGACGTCGCTCTGCTGGCTCGTGGCGTGGTGGGCGCTGCTCGAGTGGCGCGAGACACGCCGCACGCGATGGATGGCGGCTCTCGCGCTTTCCATTTCCTGGGGCGCCATCACCAGGCCGGCGACAATGTTCGTCTTCGCGATCCCGGTTGGCGTCGTCGTCGTACGCGACGTGATCGCGACGAAGCGCTGGCGCGACCTCGCGATCGGCCTCGCCACGGGGTGTCTCGTGCTCGGCATTCTCCCGCTCTGGAACGCGGGCACCACCGGGAGCTGGAAGACGACCCCGCTCGCGCTGTACACGAAGCAGTACCTGCCCTTCGACATCCCCGGTTACACGGTGGACGACACGCCGCCTGAGCGCGCGCTCCCCCCGGAGATGGAACGCGTGCGGTCCTTCCTCCACGACATCAAGCAGACGCAGGCGACCGCGCCGGTGTGGGTGACCGGGTTCGAGCGCGGCGGACTGCTCCTCCGCGACACGTTTGCCGGCTGGCGCCTGCCGTTCGCGCTTGCGTTCCTCCTCGGACTCGGCGCACTCGGTGCCTCCGGGTGGTTTGCCCTCGGCACCAGCGCGCTGCTCATCGTCGCGTACCTGTCCCAGGCGCACACGGCGGACTGGGTCGTCTACTATCTCGAGACGATTCCCGTGCTGTCGTTCACCGCGGCCGTGGGCGCGGCGCGGGCGCTGCGCGCGCTGCCGGCCGGCGCGATCCCGCGATGGGTCACGCCCGTCGCGGCGCTGGCATTCGCGATGCTCCTCTCGACCGACGTGGTGACGGCGCGCGACACGCTCGCCCGCATCTCCGCCGAGCCGCGACTGTTCCGCGAGGCGGTTGCGCGGCTGCCGAAGAAACCCAACGTTGTCTTCGTGAAGTATTCGCCGCGGCGCAACATGCACATCGCGCTGGTGGAGAACCGCGGCATGCTGCCGGGCGCGGAGAGCTGGATCGTCCACGACCGCGGCCCGGATGACCTGCGGCTGTACGCCGCCGCGGCGGGACGCACGGCGTACGTGTTCGACGAAGCGACGGGCGAGTTCCGCGAGGCAAGGCCATGACGGGGGGCTGGCAGCGCGAGCGCGTCGCCGCGTTCGTGGTGACGGCGCTCGTGTTCATCGCCATCCTGCTGCCGGAGCTGCACTACGTGCCGATCTGGGACGGCCGCGTGTACGCGAAC
>JBIOHR010000184.1:0-6534 GCA_044449085.1 Gemmatimonadales bacterium
CTGAAGTTGACAGATCCAGCCCGCCACCTATGGCCGCGGCGGACGGATCGGAATCCGCACGACCATCAGGTTCGAGGTGAACGTCTGCGACACTTCCGCCTCGATCGCCCCGTCGCGCGACACACGGTAGAAAATCTCCGTGTCCGGCGTGAACGCGTGGCAGAACTCGAACATGCCATCGGTCTCCGTGGTGAAATGGACGTTGCTCCACGTCCACGCCGCGTCCCGCGGGCTCCCTTTCGGTCGCGTCGCGAAGGTGACCTTCAAATCGTTTACGAGTCCACCATTCGGCGCGACGACGCGACCAATCGTGAACACCGAGTCCCTCACGGTCCGATGGTGGTCGGCAACGCACCGGTCCTCGATCGACGATTCCGTCGTCGGCACGGTGAGCGTCGCGAGCGCCGTCGAGTCCGGCGCCGCGCGGAACTTGAGCGCGGTGGGCAGCCCGATTCCGAGTTCCGCGATGCGCGGATCGATGATTCGTACCGCGTATTCTCCGGGGAGAAGCCCCCGGATGTCGGCATAGCCGGTCGCGCCAACCGTGTTGAAGAACGGCGTGGCAACCAGCGCGACCACCGCTCCCACCGCCGGCTTGCGGTCTTTGGTCAGCGCGTGGAGGTGAAGCGCGCCGAGCGGGGCGCTCCACGTCAGCCCGTCGGGCCACGACGCGCTGGCGAGTTCGCCGCCCTCTTCCTCGGCGTACAGAGCGTAGCGGTACTTGAGGCGCCCGCCTTCTTCGCTGGTGTCGATCACCGCGCTGGCCACGCGGATAGACCACCGGTCGATCAGCACGACGCCATTCGTCATCGACCGGAAGGAGACGTATCCACCGGGGTGAAAACGGTCGGCGCCGCGATTGACGTTCAAATAGCGAAACTGGACGTCGCGCAGTTCCCTCGCGACGGTGTCGATCCACAGCGTGCCGTCGATGTCCACGCGGCCGCTCTTCCGCGCCGCGGGCACGAAACGAAGGCCAACCTGCCCCCGCCGGTCGCGTTCGGGCGAAGCCAGCTCGAAGCAGTAGGCGCTGGCGAATGCGTCGTTGAGCAGCACGTCGGCGTCGGGTCCGAAATACGCGCCGCTCGCGCCACTGTCGGTGGAGAACCCGAAGCGAACGAAATCCTGCGCCGCATGGACCGCGACGAACGAGGCGGCGTCGGACTCGCCGGAGTCGGTGCGCACACGCATGCGCTCCACGCGATTGCTGTTGCCGTCCATGACCTTGTCGAAGCCGAGCCTCACCATCCTGGCCGGGCTCGCGTCGCGCGCGACGATCGTGGCGAGGAGCCCCGCTCGCGCCTGCTCCCACAACCCCAGCGCGTCGGCGCGATCCTTGCGCACTTTGCACTGCGAGTTGGCCAGCACCCGAATCGGCTGAATGAGGCTGGGGAGCGCAAACATCGTCACGTCGAGATGCGCGTCCGACGCGGTGCGCGGCGGGAGCGGCACGTCGCGCGGCACGAAGCCGATGCGCACGAACCGCGCCATCCGCATCGGCTCGCGGAACGCCGTCCGGTACTCCCCGCGCTCGTTCGTCAGGCTCCGTGCGACGATGCCGCCGGCCGAATCGAGCAGGATCACGACGGCGCCGGAGACGGGCTGCAGGCTCACGCTGTCGTGCACCACGCCGGTGATCGCCTGCGCGTGCGCCGCGCCGGTGAACATCGCACATGCCACGAGAATCGTTACGGACGAAGCGACGCGACCACGCATGCCGCTTAAGGTGGCGGCACCTCGACGTCCACGCCAGCGGAAGCCCGCTCTCGTGGAATCCGGACCGTGACGGGCACGGAGCTGCGGCCGCCCAATTTCGCGCGCACCGTGACGATGCGTTCGCGCGGCACACCGCACGTGTACCAGTTGCCGCTCGCGTCGGTCGTGAGATCGCGCTCCTCGTTGCGGAACGTGAAGGTGTTCGCGCCGCCATCCGACTTGAAACTTCCGCGCCAGGTGAGACGGACGGTCGCGCCGGCAAGCCCTTTGTGTTCTCCCTCGAACACGGTGCCGCGCAGCAGTGCATGGAGGTCGCCGTCCGACGAATCGTCCGGGCACGACAGGGCGAGCTTCGCATCCGCCGCCAGGAGATCCGGCGAGTAGTCGTGCGTGGATTCGCCGCTGCTGAACAGGACTTCGCTTCCGCGCGTGACGGCCGTGACGGCGCCTCCGGTGAACTGGAGGCCGGTCACCACCGTGCGGTATTCATCGCGGCCCCGGAGACTGCCGGAGTACGTCGCGACCAGTTCGCGAGTGCCGCGCGGCATGCGAAGCTGCCAGCTCCCCACGAGCCAGCTTCCCGTGGAAAGCCGGAGAAACTGCACGGTGCCGCCGGCCTTCGTGTGCGCAAAGTCCGCGGGAAGGTTGGTATAGCGGAAGTCGAGCTCCCTCAGCTCCGACGAGGCGCGGTCGAGCCAGAGCGTTCCTTCGATGTCGACGATCGTGCCGTCCTTCGCGGGACGAAAGGCGATCCCGACCCAGTCGCCATGCTCCCTGGGCGGCGGCTCGGCGCGAAAGCAGTGCAGCGCGGCGAACGGCGCCGAGAGCAGCGCGGCGGCGTCGGGGGCGCGATACACCGTACCGCTCTCGTCGTCAGTCATGTAGCCGATTTTCGCGAGCGAGTCAGGCGGGAGGCTGACGAACGCCGCCATCGCCGAGGCACTCGAGCTGTTGCGCACCTCCGACAGCACATGTTCCCCGGTGAGGTCCGTCGTCCGGTCGTATTGCATCCACTCGACCGTCTGCCGCTTGCCGGCCGGCGACAGCTGCGTCGCGGTGATGGCCTTGCGCGCCTCTTCCCAGAGCTGCGCGACGGCCTGCCCGGAGTCCTGCTGCACGCGGCAAACGTTTTTGCCCCGGACCGTAACGGCCGCGAGCACGATCGGGTCGCCGCGCAGCGTGATCGCAACCGATTTCGTTTCGCCGGCCGCGATGTCGAACGCGGGAACGATCGTCGGGCGGAAGCCGATGCGAACGACCCGCAGCTCGATTTTTCCCGCCGCGGGGAGCCGCAGTTCGTAGCTTCCCGCTTCGCCCGTGAGCGCCCTCGCCACGGCCGCGCCCTGCGGGTCACTCGCGAGCACGATGACGCCCGCCGCCCGCGAGCCGTCCGGCAGGGTGACGATGCCGCGTATCGTCTGCGCGCCAAGCCTCCCGGCCCCCGCGAGCGACAGGGCCATCAGCGTCCATGCTACGGGTCGTCTCATCACCCATCCACATTACGAGAAACAAGGAACCGTCTGCAATACGCGGCGCATTACGATCGGATTATCTGTACACACCCTGGCAGTCAGTAAACTCTTCCGTACCCATGAGTGTCTTATGTATCGATAACTTCGGGTTGCCACCATCTTCCACACCGGCACGCACCATGCATCTCTTCAAGGGCACCTTCGACGTCCTCATCCTGAAGACCCTCAGCTGGGGTCCGGCGCACGGCTATGCGATCTCGCGCTGGATCGGCGAGACGTCGGGTGACGATCTCACGATCGAAGAAGGCGCGCTCTACCCCGCGCTTCGGCGCCTTGAAGCCAAGGGGTGGCTCGCCGCGAAATGGAAGACGACCGAGACGGGTCGCGACGCGCGCGTCTATTCGCTCACGGACGAGGGGCGGCGCGCGCTCCGCCGCGAACTCGCCGCATGGCAAAAATACGTCGCGGCGTTCACGCGGGTCCTCGAGACGAGACCAATGGAGGCGCTCACATGACCGGGCGTTCGCGAAACGACGACGACCTCCCGCTTTCGGGCGCGCGACCCGTGAACGACGACGTGCGCGGAGAGCTCGAGTTCCACCTCCACCAGCGCATCGCCGATCTCGAGGCCGGCGGACTGCCGCACGCGCAGGCCGTGGCCGAGGCGCGCGCGGCGTTCGGTGACCGTTCGGCGGTGGAGGCCGAGTGCCGCGAGATCGAACAGCGGCGCCGCTCCACCAAACAGCGGGCAGACCGGCTCGGCGCGCTCTGGCAGGATCTCCGCCTCGGCGCACGCGTGCTGCGGAAGAGTCCGGGGTTCACGCTCTCCGCGATCCTCACGCTCGCGCTCGGGATCGGCGCCAACGCCGCCGTGTTTTCGATCGTGAACGGCGTGATCCTCCAGCCGCTCGGGTACGCGAACGCCAGCCGGATCGTGAAGGTGGACGAGCAGCACGCGAAGGGCGGATCGGCGCCGGTCCCGTGGCTCAACTTCGTCGACCTCCGTGCACAGTCGCATTCCTTCGACGGACTCGCCAGCTACTCGGCCGGTCCGGCGACCGTCATCGTGAACGGTGCCGCGTTCCGGGTGAACGGCGGCGCGTTCAGCGAGGATTTCTTCAACGTCTTCTCGGTGACGCCGGTGCTCGGCCGCTTCCCCACGCACGACGAGCGCCACCTCGGCGCCGCGCCGCTCGCCGTGGTCAGCTATGCCTTCTGGCGCGACGAACTCGGCGCGCCGGCCTCGCTCGACACCGTCCACATCACGCTCGGCCAGGCGACGCAGGTGATCGGCGTGCTCCCGCCCGGGTTCGACTTCCCCGACGGAAACCAGATCTGGCTGATGATGGAGCGCGAGAACCAGCCGCCCGGCCGCACCGCGCACAACAACGAGACGATCGGCCTGTTGAAGCCCGGTGTCACGGTTGCGGATGCACAGCGCGACCTCGGCGCGATCTACGCGCGGCTCGCGCCGCTGTACCAGCCGCGCTTCGACGGCACTGGGGCGGACGTCACGCCGGTTCAGGCGGTGATGACCGCTTCCATCCGCACGCCGCTGTACCTCCTGCTCGCGGCCTCCGGCGTGCTCCTGCTCGGCGCCTGCGTGAACATGGCGGGCGCGATGCTCGCACGCGGCACCGCGCGTGCGACGGAGTTCGCTGTTCGCTCCGCACTCGGCGCGACGCGCATCCGCCTCGTGCGCCAGCTCTTCACCGAGAGTGCGCTGCTGGCGCTGCTCGGCTGCGGCGCGGGGCTCGTGCTCGCCGCTCTTCTCCTCAGAGGGCTTGCGCTGATTGCTCCGGCCTCACTGCACGTCGACCGGGTGCACCTCGACGGCTGGGTGCTCGGATTCTCGCTGACCGTGAGCGCGCTGACGTCGCTCCTCTTCGGCCTCCTCCCCGCGCTGCGTCTGGCCGAGGGCGGAAGCTCGGTGACGATGCGTGACGGCGCCCGGGGCTCGACGAGTGGCGGACGGAAGATGCGCGCGTGGAACCTGCTGGTCTCGGCGGAGGTGGCGCTTGCCGTTGTCCTCCTCTCGGGTTCCGCCCTGCTCATTCGGTCATTCGCGAATGTCATGGACACAAAGCTCGGATTCGATCCCGTGAACGTCGTGACGCTCGACGTCGACCTTCCGAGCGCGAACTATCCGGATTCTACGACGGCGATTCCGGCGTTTCACGAGCGCCTGCTCGAGCGGCTGTCGCACGCGAGCGGATTGCAGGCCGTGGGGCTCGTGAACATGCTGCCGCTCGCCGGGAATTATCCGAACGGCGGGATGGTCGTCGAGGGAAAGCCGCTCGACCCGAGCGGCCCGTTCACCGGATATGCGATGTACCGCGTCATCGGCGGCGACTACTTCGCGGCGCTGGGTATTCCGATCCTCAAGGGGCGCGTTTTCAGGTCGACCGACGACAACATGGCCGCGCCCGGCGTGATCGTGAACGAGGAGTTCGCGAACCATGAATGGCCCGGAGAGGATCCGCTCGGAAAACGGGTGAAGGTTTGGGGCATGGACGTCACCGGAACGCCGGAACCGTGGTATACCGTCGTCGGCGTCGCCGGGAACATTCGGGCGGGCACGGTGACCGGGCCGTATCGCGCGACGTACTTCTTCGACTACCCGACGCGGCCGAGGTATCGCGTGCGGCACGCACGCTACGTGATCCGTACATCGCTCCCGGTCTCGGCGGTCGCACCGATGGTGCGCCGCGAGATCGCCGCGATCGACCGCGAAGTATCCGTGGAGGTGAGCACCATGGACGATGCGCTCTCGCGATCGGTCGCCGACCGGCGGTTCACCATGCTCGTCCTGGGCGCGTTTGCCGCCGTGGCGCTTCTGCTGGCCATCGTCGGGATTTACGCGGTGGTGTCGTACGCGGTGGCGCAGCGCACGCGGGAGATCGGCGTGCGCCTCGCGCTGGGCGCGACGGCGGGCCAGGTACGCCGGCTCGTGCTTGGCGCTGCCATGCGCGCGGTTGTCCCCGGCTTGGCCGTGGGCGCGCTGCTTGCGGCGGGTACGGCGCAGGCGCTGCGCACGCTGCTCTATGGTGTCACGCCGTTCAACGTGGCAGCGCTCGCGGGGGCGATCGGTTTGCTCGGGTTTGCGGCGGTGATTTCGAGCCTGCTTCCGACTGTCCGCGCAACGCGGGTCGACCCCTTGATTGCGATGCGCGCGGAATGACGGCGGCACCCGGCGACGCCGTCGCTAGTGCCGCAGCATGATCAGGGCCGCCCAGTGCTGCCGGTGCACAAACCCGGGCGCGTTCGCGCTGCAGCGCCGCTGGTCGTACTGCGAGAGCGTGGAGACGGCCGTGATCTCGAGTGTCTCGATTTCATTCGCCGCGTA
>JBIOHR010000185.1:0-6482 GCA_044449085.1 Gemmatimonadales bacterium
ATCGTGCACCGCGATCTGAAGCCGGACAACATCATGATCGCGAGGGGGCGCGACGGCAGCGACTTGGTGAAGGTGGTGGACTTCGGCATCGCGAAGGCGAGTTCGAGCGACGCGCAGAAGGTGACGAAAACCGGCTTGGTGGTTGGCACGCCGGAATACATGAGCCCCGAGCAGCTCGCCGGCGACAAGCTGGACGGGCGGAGCGACATCTACTCGTTGGGCCTGGTCGCGTTCAACTGCCTGACGGGGCTGCTGCCGTTCCCCAGCAACTCGGCGCAGGAAGCGATGATCATGCGCCTCACCGACGAGCCCAAGACTCTGGCGGAGATGAAGCCCGGGATCCAGTGGCCCAAGGAGTTGCAGGCCGTGATGGACAAGGTGCTCGCGCGCGACGCGGACAAGCGGTATCAGAAGTCGGCGGAGTTCGGGCGCGACATCGCGAGGGCGGTGGAGAACATGCCGTCCGCGGTCGCGGCAGCGGCGGGGACGCTGGTGATGGGCGCGCCGGATGCCGGCACGCTGGTCACGGGTGCGGCGGCCGAGGTGCCCAAGACGCGGATGGCGGCCAAGAGCGGTGCGACGGTGAAGACGGAGGCGGTGGCGCCCGCGGCAGCGACGCTCGCGGTGCCGGCGGCCGCGCCCGCCCGGAAGAGCCCGGTGATGATGATCGTCGCGGCGGTGGTGGTGATCGCCGGAATTGGCGGCGCGGCGATTTTCATGAAGGGAGGTGGGAGCGCGACGCCGCCGGTGAAGAGCGACGCGCCGACGCCGCCGGCGAGCAATCCGAATACGACGGCGACGGACGGCAAGGCGGCGGACACGAAGACGGCGGGATCGCCGAACGCCGCGCCTGGGGGATCGGCGGCGGCGCAGAAAGATCCGGTGAAGCCGTTGAGTAAGGAGCTGGCGAAGGCGCCTGCGACGGCGACGGATCAACGAAAGAACCCGGTTACGACACCCGCCACGCCAGCACCGAGCGCGAAAGAGATACTTTCGAAATGGCAGCGAATCGTCAATGCCGACCCCACCGCGACCGACGCTCAAAACGCGATTGATGCGCTGAACCCGCTCATCGAGAAACTCACAGGCGCGGATCGCAGTATGGCACTGTATGTCGAGATGGTGGCCTACGTCCGCCTGGACGACGACGCGCAGGTTTGCAGGGTGTCAAATGCGATCTTGGCGGCGAATCCCGACCAGAGTCTCGTCGAAGGAGCCAAGGGCGCGCAAAAGGGACGCAACTGCAAGTGACGGAAAGATGAGCGCAGTTTGTGCTGCCGTGACCCAAGTCACCGTCTCTCAGTAGGTCGCCTCCTCGCGCTCCCTCTGACTGCCGCGTTAGCTTCCACTGTCCAATAATCAGCCCGCCACGTAACCTCGCCTTCGTGACCGCCAACAGCTCCCCCAAATCAGGCGAGATCGTCGTCCACGTCTTCGGCAAAACCGACGTGGGACGGACGCGTGAGCACAACGAGGACGCGTTCGTCGTCGCAGACCTCAACACCATGAACGCAACGCTCCAGCCTGAGGTGCGCACGCACCACCCGGGCGAGATGGGGTCGCTGTTCATGGTCGCCGACGGCATGGGCGGCGCGGCGGCCGGCGAAATCGCGAGCGCGATGGCCACCGAGGTGGTCCTTCAGGAACTCGACAGCCGCTGGCGCAGCGCCGCAACGCATGACGGCGAAACCTTCGCGCGCGCCATCAAGGCGGCCGCGGAAAGCGCCAACGCCCGCATCCATCGCTACGCCACCGACCATCCCGAAAATCGCGGGATGGGCACCACCGCCACGATCGCGGGGCTTCTGGGAGACACGCTGTACCTCGCGCAAATCGGGGACAGCCGCGGCTACCTCGTCCGCAACGGCGTCGCGCAGCAGATCACGAAGGACCAGTCGCTGATGCAGAAGCTCGTCGAAGCCGGCGAGCTCACCGCCGAAGAGGCTGAAGTCAGCGAGCGGCGCAACATCATCCTGCAAGCGCTCGGGCCCGAGCCCGCGGTCAAGGTCGACCTCACGCACCAGCAAGTGCGCCGCGGGGACACGCTCGTGCTCTGCAGCGACGGACTCTCCGGCCAGATTCGTACGAGCGATATCGGCAGCGTCGTGGAGGAAGAACCGGACCTCGTCAACGTGTGCAAGCGCCTGATCGACCTCGCCAACGAGAACGGCGGTCCTGACAACATCACCGTGATCGCCGCGCGGTTCGACGGCGCCGGGCTCGATGTGGCCTCGGCCGGCGAGGGCGTCGGACACCAGGCGTATACGAGCCAGGCCGAGGCACGCGCGACGATCCCGGTCGACCTCGGCGCGGTACAAGCGCTCGACCCCGACGCGCATGCGAACGCCGTGCAGACCGACGAGCGCCCGACAGCTCTCGCGCAACGAATTTCCGGCGCGCCACGCCCCGCAGGGTTGCCGATGAAGGCCGCCACCCGCGCGCCGATTCCCGAGGGGCGCGTCCCGAAAAACCTCCTCCGCCTGATCTTCGGCGCGATCGCCGTGGCCGTCGCGCTCTATCTGTACGTGAAGCTCCGCGCCTGATGCGCGTCGAGCTGCGCATTACCAGCGGGTCGCGCGCTGGGCAGCGCGAGCTATTCGACAAGTCGGTCATCAGCATCGGGCGGCACCCGCTCAACGACCTGCGCTTCGACGCGGAGCGCGATCCGGACGCGTCGTCGAAACACGCCGAGATCCGCATCCTCGGCGACAAGGCGACCATCCGCGATCTCGAGAGCACCAACGGCACCTTCGTGAACGGCCAGCAGGTGGCCGGCGAACGCGCCCTGTTCGACGGAGACCTGCTCGCATTCGGCCGCGAGGGACCGGCGGTCGAGTTCCACGTCGTGAAGGAGGGCGCGCCGCGGCCGGACAAGGCGCCGCCAGCGCAAGCTCCGAAAGCGGCGCAGCCGGCGGCACAGCCGGCAGCGCCACGCGCGTCGCAGCGCCGCGACACCGTCGCGAGGATCGCGGACGCGGTGGAGGAGCGGACAAGCATGCTCCGCAAGATGGTGGTCGCGCTCGTCCTGCTGTTCGTCGCAGGAGCGGGCGGGGCATATTGGATCGTCCGGCACGAGACGACGCTGGCGCAGGTCCGCGTCGACGAGCTGCTGCATCGCAACGACTCGCTCGCCGCCGCATTCGAAACGACGGTCGCCTCGATGAAGGGACGCGTGGCGGGGCTCGACTCCGCGCTCGCGGCGTCGAAGCAAGAGACCGACATGATCCGCTCGCGCATCCAGGGCGAGCGCGGCAAGGGGAGCAGCGCCAAGGTCGAAGAGCTCGCGTCGCGCCTCGCGGTCGCCGAGCAGCACCAGCGCGCGCTGGTATCGGCTGGCAACGTGGACTACGAGGCGATCGCCGCGAAGAACGGACCGGCGATCGTGTTCATCGCCGTGCAGGAGGCGAACGACTCACTGATGAGCGGGTCGGGGTTCAACGTCGAGCCGTCGGGTTTGATCGTCACAAACCGTCACGTGGTGCAGGACGGCGACGGCCGCGCGGCCAAGCGGGTGAAGGTGATTTTCGACAACACGCGCGGCGCCTGGAAATCGGCGCACGTGGTGAAGGTGAGCGCGACCGACGAACTCGCGTTCATCAAGATCGACGACGCCGGCACCTATCCGGTCGTCGCCGGAGTCGCCAATGATGGAGCGGTGCGAGTCGGGTCGCCGGTCGCGCTGATGGGCTACCCACTCGGCACGAGCACCGCGGGGATGGGCGGCGACATCAACAAGCTGAGTCCCAAGAGCACGCTCGCGCTCGGGACCATCAGCAAGGTGCTGGCCGATACGCTGCAATTTGACGCGTACGCGGCGCCGGGCTCGAGCGGCAGCGCGGTGTTCGACGCCCGCGGGTTTGTGGTGGGCGTGCTGTTCGGCGGGCTGACGGAGAGCAATGGCCGGATCGTGTACGCGGTGCCGGCGCGGAAGCTGGCGGCGCAGCTGCCGAGCGAGGCGGGGGCGATCGTTCGCTAGGGAGGACTCGCCCCGAGGCGGAGTGCGGAAGAGGAAGGCGGGAGGCGGAACTCGCCCCGAGGCGGAGTGCGGAGGAGGAAGGCGCCCCGGGTCGAGCTCCGCCTCCCGCATTCCTCTTCCGCGCCGCGCACCGGGTCGAATCCCTCAACGCACGACTACCGTCGTGCCCCCGAGAGCCCTCCGCCAACCGCCCCGCCGATCGCGGAGCTGAGCGTTCCCACCACGAGAATGATCGCCGGCACATCGCCGAGCGCCAGGCTCACCCCGATGCCGATCAGTGCGCACACGCCACCGGCGATCGCGCCGCCGGCCGCCGCCTTCGCGCGCGGGGCCCGCGCGTCGCGCGCGTACATCGCGCCAACGAGCGCGGAGATCACGACGCCCCCGACGGCGAAGACGTTCAGCCTGATGAACGCCACCCAGTGCCCGCACAACACCATCACGAGCTGCACCGCCGTCCCGACTATGATCGCGTTCCTGAGCGCATGCTTCGACGTGTCGGCGTTCATCGAGTTCTCCGTCCGGCGTGAAGGGTGATGGTGTGCACTCAGCGCGAAGCGCGCGCGATCACGCGCGCCGCTGCCGCCTGCATCGGCTTCTCGCCACCCCACGCGCAAAGCACGTTGGGCGCACCGGAGAGCTGCGCCGCGTGACGCGGGTGAGAGAAGAGTACGACCAGCGACTCGCGCTTCTGTTCGATTGCGGTGGCCACGGCGCGCTCTATTCGATTGCGGCTCGCATGCGAAAATCCGGGTTCCGCCTTACCGGCAACCACGTCCGCGAACGCCGCGATCAACACCGGCACGCGTATGCCGCCGGGCCTCGAGTCGAGGACGTTCACCTCGACTTCCAGCGCGCCGAGCGCTTCGGCGAAGTGCGCGCGGCTCGGCACCGGCCATGGGCCTGCGGCATCGTCGTCCACCAGCATGAGCTCGACGGCGTGACCCACGCGCGGGATAGTGCCGCGCACGAGGTGGACTGACGAGTCGGCGACATGCCGCGACCAGATTTCGTCGTCCAGCGACGGTTCGCGTCCCGCCGCCGGGCGTGCCCACGCCGCCCAGCGCCCGCGCCGCTCGACAGCATCGAGCGCGCGGCGCTCGTCGAGTTCGCCGCGCTGCACGGCGCGATCGAGTGCACGAGCCAGTCCGGTGGGGTCCGACGGCGCGAGCAGCGCGTCGCATCCGGCTTGGATCGCGCGCACCGCGACCTCCGCCTCGGTCCCGGCCATGAGAATGCCGCGCATGTCGAGCGCGTCGCTCACAATGAGTCCGTCGAACTCCATCGAGCCGCGCAGCAGGCCGGTGAGAATCGGGTCTGACACTGTCGCGGGCGACCGCGTGGAATCGAGCGCGGGAAAGGCGACGTGCGCGGTCATGACGGACGCAACGCCGGCGTCGAGCGCGGCGCGAAACGGAGCGAGGTCATCCTTCTCGATCCACGTCGCGCCGAGCGTGACGGACGGGAGCGTGCCGTGCGAGTCTGCGTCGGCGTGCCCGTGCCCGGGGAAGTGTTTGGCGCACGCCATCACGCCCTCTGACTGGCAGCCGTCAATCCACTCGGCGATCAGCGCGCCGACGCCGTCGGGTTCGGCGCCGGCGGCGCGCGTGCCCACGATCGTGTTGCCCGGCTCGAAGTCCACGTCGCAGACCGGTGCGAGCGCCCAGTTGAGCCCGGTGCGCTTGAGATCTCGCGCGGTCACCTGCCCGGCACGCCGCATGCCGGCCGCATCGTTCAGATATCCGAGCGCGCCCAGCGGCGGGAGCGCCACACAGCCTTCGAACTGCTGCCCCGCCCCCCGCTCGGCGTCGGCGGCGAGCAGGAGCGGAACGGCGGAGCGCTCGTGAAGTTCGGCCGCGAGCTCTGCAACGGCAGCGCGCGGACCATCGAACAGCAGGAATCCGCCGACCCCCTCCTCCAGCGCCTCGTCGATCGCCCGGCGGAGATGCGCGAATCCGTGCTCTGAGCTCCAGCGCAGCGCCGGAACCAGGAGCGAGGCGAGCGTCACGCGGGAGTGTAGGAGCCGAGGATGCGCGGCCCGCGCGCGCCGGTCGCGTTCGGCACGTTGCCGGGGCGGCCCTCGAGGTGCAGCCATCCGAGGAATGCGAACGCGACCGCCTCTTTCGCCTCGCCATCGAAGAACGCGCTCTCGAATGGCGCGACGACGGGAGCGCGCGACCCGGTGCGCGCGGCGGCGTGCCCGACCTCCGAGCGAATTGCGTCGAAGAGCGCCGGGTTCCGTGCGCCGCCGCCGGAGAGGAGCAGCTCGTCCACGGGTTCGGGAATGAACCGCTCGAACGCGACGCCGACGCTGCGCGCGGTGAGCAGTGTCGCCGTCGCGATGATGTCTTCGTCGGAGCACCCGGCCTTCGCGGTGCGGCAGGCTGCCATGAACCTCGCGACATACTCCGCAGTGAAGAGCTCGCGCCCCGTGCTCTTGGGAGGTGGCGCGCTGAAGAACGTCGCGCGAAGCAGATCGTCCACCACCGTGGCGATCGGCGTGCCG
>JBIOHR010000186.1:0-6476 GCA_044449085.1 Gemmatimonadales bacterium
CGACCGTCGACCTTCTTCACGTCGTCAACGTCCACGCGACACCCGCCCGACCCGGCCCCGACAATCTCCCCAATGTCCGAGACCTGTCCGCCGGACTCCGCGTAAAACGGCGTCTCGCGCAGGATCACCGCGACCCGTGAGTCACCGAGGCGGCGCACGGCGACCACACTGGTTTCGACTTCGACTGCGTCGTACCCCACGAAGCGCTGCTGACTCATTCCGGAGAGCGACGGGTGCCGCTCCCACTTGTCCGCATCGGCGAGGTCGTCCGCGACGACCGAGATCCGGCGCGACTTGCGTTCGTCCTGCGACTGCTTGCGCTGGCCGGCGAGCGCGGCCTCAAACCCCGCAATGTCCACGGTGTAGCCGCGCTCGCGGGCCATGAGCTCGGTCAGGTCGATCGGGAAGCCGAAGGTGTCGTAGAGACGGAACGTGTCGTCACCGGAGATGGTGCCGCGCGCCGTGCCCGCGGAACGACCGACGTGCGTTCCGGCAAGTGGCGCGAGTTCGTCGAAGCGCGCCATGCCGCCGTCGATCGTTGTGAGAAAACGCTCCTCTTCGGCGCGCGTCGTGTCGAGGATGTGCTTCTTGCGGACGTGCAGCTCGGGGAACACATCGCGCATCTGCTCGATGACTTTCTCCACGACGAACACGAGCGTGGGCTCGCGCCGGCCGAGCAGCCAGGCGTGGCGCACCGCGCGGCGGAGGATGCGTCGCAGGACGTACCCTCTGCCGTCGTTGCTGGGGAACACGCCGTCGGCCAGCAGAAACGCGACCGCGCGCGCGTGATCGGCGATCACGCGGAATCCGGCCGACCGCTCTTCCGCGTAGACGTACTTGATGCCGACCACCTTCTCGACCGCCGCGATGTACGGCGTGAACAGGTCGGTATGGTAGTTGTTCGATACGCCCTGCAGCACCGCGGCGATCCGCTCGAGTCCAGCGCCGGTGTCCACGCTCGGCTTCGGGAGCGGGGTCATCTCGCCGTTCCCCTGCCGGTCAAACTGCATGAACACGAGGTTCCAGATCTCGAGGAACCGTCCGGCCTCGGCGCCCTCGACAAACGCGTCGGTCGAGAACTCCGTCCGCGCGGTGTCCGTCCACTCTCCCTTGGCGCCAGCGGGAAAAGCAAAGTCCTTCGCGAGGTGGGCGAGGTCCACGTAGATCTCGGTGCACGGGCCGCACGGCCCGGTGTCGGCCATCTGCCAGAAGTTGTCGGCCGCGCCGAGCCCGTAGATGCGCGAATCGGGGAGTTTCGCCACGTCGCGCCACAGCGCGCGCGCCTCGTCGTCCTCGTGGAAGACGCTGACGCGGAGGTGCTTTTTCGGGATCTTCAACTCTTCGGTGACGAACTCCCACGCGAACTTGATGGCGTCGCGCTTGAAGTAGTCGCCGAAGGAGAAATTGCCTAGCATCTCGAAGAACGTGTGATGACGGGCGGTGTGACCAACCTGCTCGAGGTCGTTGTGCTTTCCGCCGGCGCGCACGCATTTCTGGCTGGTGGTCGCGCGGCGGTTGCCGTCAGGCGGCGGTTCGTGGCCGAGGAAGATTTTCTTGAACTGGACCATCCCTGCGTTGGTGAACAACAGGGTGGGATCGTCGGCCGGCACGAGCGACGAACTGGGCCGGATGGCGTGGTTCTGGCGCGCGAAGTAGTCGAGGAAACGGCGGCGGATCTCGGCGGCTTGCATGGGGGACAAATCTACTCGCCGCCGAGCTGCAACAGAACAGCCGAACGGGGGATTTCGCCGCCAAGTTTGTGCCCGCAGGCCGGGTGTGCAGGCGCGGCGCGCCTGCTCCCGCCGTTCAACCTTCCAGCGGCGCCTGTTGTCCCAAGGAGTACCCAACCCCACCAGCAACCATGAGCGCCTTCCTCCAGGACCTGCGGTTCACCGTGCGCTCGCTTCGGCGGCGGCGGCTCTTCGCCGCGGTCGCCATCGTCACAATGGCACTCGGGATCGGTGCGACGACGGCGATTTACAGCGTGGTCGACGGCGTGCTGTTGCGCCCGCTTCCCTTTCACGACACGGGTCGACTCGTGCAGATCCGGCTGATCTTCTACAGCTGGAAGGGGAATCCCGTGTTCGGCACGATGTGGGACCGGGTGGCGGTCGGGATGGACGAATACGAGAAGCTCCGCGACAAGAGCACCTCATATTCCTCACTTGGCGCGTGGAGCGGCGCAGGGGTCGTGCTCTCGGATCCGGTCGCCGGGCGTGAAGAACTGCGCGGCATTCGCGCGAGTGCGTCGCTCCTCGGCGTGCTCGGCGAGCGTGTGGTCCGCGGGCGTGACTTCACGCCTGGCGAAGATCAGGTCGGCGGCCCCCACGTCGCGCTGATCGGTTACGAGTACTGGCAGCGAAAATACGGCGGACGCGACGACGCGATCGGCTCGTTCCTCAAGACGGAAGATGCCGGCGACCTCGAGATTGTCGGCGTCCTGCCGCGCGGCCTGACGCTGGAGCAGCGCGGTTCGATCGTCGATGTCTGGACGCTCGCCGGGCAGGACCCCGGAGACCGCAATCACGGGAACCGAAGCTATTCGATGATCGGGCGGCTCAGACCCGGTGTCTCGCTCGCGCGCGCCAATGGCGAAGCCGCGCAACTGTTGGCGACGAAGAACGAACAGACGCGCATCGGCGCGCGCGTTCAGGACTGGCACGTGGAACAAACGCGCGACGTGCGCGCCCCGCTCTTTCTCCTCCTCGCGGCGGTCGGACTCCTGCTGATGATCGCGTGCGTCAATGTGGCGATGCTGCTGCTCGGCGAGGCAGCGGCGCGCGGGCAGGAGATGGCGGCGCGCATTGCACTCGGTGCGGGCCGCGGCAGGCTTGTGCGGCAGCTGCTGACGGAAAGCGTGGCGCTCTCGGGCATCGGCGCAGTGTGCGGCACAGTCCTCGCGTGGGGAACGGTGAAGGGCCTCGTGGCATCCGCCCCGCCGCAAATACCGGGCATGCCTGCCGTGCACATCGACGTTCGCGTGCTCCTGTTCGCCGCCGGCGCGGCGGTCGCGACCGGGATCCTCTTCGGCCTGGCGCCCGCGCTCTCCCTCTCGCGCCTTTCCGCGGGCACGATACTCCGCTCGGACGCCAGGCAGATTGTGGCGGGGCGCGGGGTGTTCCAGCGCTCACTCGTGACCGTCGAACTCGCATTTTCGTTTCTGTTGCTCGTCGGCGCAGCGCTGTTTTCGCGCAGCCTCGACCGATTGACGGCGGTCAACCCGGGTTTCCGGACGGACAGCCTGTTGGCGATCAGCCTCAGCTTGCCACCGGACATCGCACACGACAGCGTGCGGACACGCGAGTTCTACCGCACACTGCTCGTTCGCGTCGCCGCGATGCCCGGCGTGGCCGCGGTGACGGCGGGGAGCACCACTCCCTTCATGGGCGGAAGCAGCAGCAGTCCCAACGAGATCGAGGGACATCCGCTTCCGGCCGGCACGCGCGGCGCCGACGCGCAGAACAGGGTCGTCATCCCGGGATATTTCGTTGCGATGGGCATTCCGCTCATGGCAGGACGCTCGCTCGGCGAGGAGGACCAATCCGGGTCGGAACCGGTAGTCGTGATCAGCCAGGCCATGGCGGCGCGCGACTTCCCGGGCGAAAACGCGCTCGGCAGGCACATCAAGCATCAGGGCACGTGGAGAACTGTCGTGGGCATCGTCGGTGACGTGAAGCTTCGCGATCTCGCGTCAGAGAACGAGGCGACGATTTACGTCCCCAACACACAGCGCACATTCTCGGCGCTCCAGTTGCTCGTCCGGACGCGCGTCCCGACGGCGACGCTCGCGGCGCCAATAAAGGCCGCGATCCTCGAACTCGCCCCGTCGGCCATAGTCCGGCGCACCGAGGTCATGTCGGAGCTCGTGAAGAAATCGTTCGCCAGCGAGCGGTTCCGCACGATGCTCGTCACACTGTTCGGCGTGCTCGCGGTGATCATCGCCAGCGTCGGCCTCTACGGCGTCACGGCGCGTACAGTCGGACACCGGAAGCGTGAAGTCGCAATCCGCGTAGCCCTAGGCGCCAGCGGACGCTCCGTCGTCGCGCTGCTGGTGCGCGCTACGCTCAGCGGCGTGGTCGCCGGAATCGCCGCGGGAGTCCTGGCCGGCGCGGTCGTCGCGCGGTGGGCCGCGCCGCTGCTGTACGGAATCGACGCGCGCGACCCTGCGACGTACGGCGCCATAGCGCTGCTGCTCGTCGGAATCAGCCTCACCGCAAGCTGGCTTCCGGCGCGCAAGGCGGCGCGCGTTCAGCCCGCTATCGTTCTCCGCGGCGAATGAGCTTCGCGACTGCGTCGCGGACGAGATCGGACGGATAGCCCTTCCGCGCGAGGAAGCCGTACAGGCGGCGGCGCTGCACGTCAGGTTCGAGCGCCGCGAGCGAGCGGATTTTCTTTTCCGCTGCGGCATTCACCATCGCGCGTTCGTCGATGGCCTCGTCGTCCATCACTTCGGCAATCGCGGCATCCGCGATCGCCCGCTCCACGCCGCGCTTCGCAAGCTCGGCGGCAATCCGCCGGCGCGACATGCGATATGTCGTGAAGCGGCTTCGCGCGAACATCGCGGCGTACGCCGCGTCGTTCAGCAACCCACGCTCCGTGAGCCGCGCCAACGCCGCGGTGATGTCATCCGCCGAGTGATCGCGCTGCGCGAGCCACCGCCCAAGGTCCTTGGCAGCCCTCGGCCCTCGCGCCAGCGCCTCGAGCGCTTTGTTGTAAGTGTCAGCGAACGTCGTTATTTCAGCCACGGGCCGGTCGATGCAGGGAGGGAGTGGCCGTGTCGCTCCCGGCGCGCCCGGCCGCAGCACGCATGAAAGTTTCCGCGTGCGAGAGGGTCAGCGGGAGCGACACGGCCGCGACCGACCGGCGGCGAGCGATACCCGGAGCCGCGATTAAAGGAAACCGGGTGGAGAACCAGGACGATTTGGAGGATTCCGGGCCTCCGCCACGATCCAAGCTCATCCACCCGGCCCCTGACTGCCGTAAGCGAACCTGTCCAAGCACCCCTCACACCTCACCTTCGCCCTACTCCTCCGCGGCCTCCGCATCGAGCGCCACTGCAGCCGCTTTGTTGATGCCGAGGACCCCCTTCACCTTCTCTTCGATCTCCGCCATAACCGCCGGATTGTCCTTCAGGAACATCTTCGCGTTCTCGCGTCCCTGCCCGATCCGCTGGGAGTTGTAGCTGTACCAGGCTCCCGACTTCTCGATGATCCCGCTCTCCGAGCCGATGTCGACGAGCAGCGACGAATGCGAGATCCCCTCAGCATACATGATGTCGAACTCCGCCTGCTTGAACGGCGGCGCCACCTTGTTCTTCACCACCTTCACGCGGACGTGCGACCCGATCACGTCCTCCTTTTCCTTCACCGGGCCGATGCGCCGAATGTCGAGTCGCAGCGAAGCGTAAAACTTCAGCGCCTTTCCACCCGTGGTCGTCTCTGGATTGCCGAACATCACACCGATCTTCTCGCGCAGTTGATTGATGAAGATCACCGAGGTATTGGACCTCGCGATTGCACCCGTCAGTTTCCTCAGCGCCTGGCTCATGAGCCGCGCCTGCAGCCCCATGTGCGACTCGCCCATCTCTCCCTCGATTTCCGCCTTTGGCACCAGCGCGGCAACCGAGTCGATCACGATCACGTCCACCGCGCCGGAGCGAACCAGGACCTCGCAGATCTCCATCGCCTGTTCGCCCGTGTCGGGCTGAGAGACGAGCAGCTTGTCGATGTCCACGCCCAGTCGTGCGGCGTACTCCGTGTCCAGCGCGTGCTCGGCGTCGATGAATGCCGCCGTTCCACCAGCCCTCTGGGCGTTCGCCACGACGTGCAGGCACAGCGTGGTCTTGCCCGAACTCTCCGGTCCATAGATCTCGGTGACACGACCACGGGGAATACCTCCTACCCCGATCGCCGCATCCAGGTTGATGGCGCCCGTGGGAATGCAGTCCACGCGCACCTTCGGACCATCCGAGCCCATCTTCATGATCGCGCCCTTGCCGTACGACTTTTCGATCTGCGCGATCGCGAGGTTCAACGCCTTTTTCTTTTCATCCTGCGCGGCTGAGACGGCCATCTTTGCCTCGAACAGTGCTGGGGCGGATCGAGCGCCCGTGAGTGGAAATCTATCCCCGGGGTGAAGCGGAGGTATCCCCGAAGAAAGAGCGGACAAGAGAGTTACAACTGCACACCGAACAAAATGCGAACCTGCTGCCGAAAGTGCAAGAGCCGGTGGCCGAAAGACGCAGGCCGGAACTCGCTGTCACAAAACGACTTGCATACGGTTATCAACATTCGTCATAACGTGTTGTGCGGGCAAGCCTTACAGGCGCCATTTACCTAGGATGCCACGGCGAACGCTCCGGGAACATGCCGAACGAACACCCGCCGCTCTTTCAGCAGGATTCCCATGACGTCAAACCGATAGGCCTCGCCGGCGCGGCCGTGGCGATCGATCCACGTCTGCGCAGACTTGGTGAG
>JBIOHR010000187.1:0-6405 GCA_044449085.1 Gemmatimonadales bacterium
GAGCATCTGCCTCGACATCCTTGCGGTGGAGCCGGCGAATCAGGAGGCGCTCAGAGTGTTGCTTCTGGCGCGCTGCGACCAGTTCGCGCACGACACCGCCGGCGCGGTACAGCGCGCACGCGAAACGCTCGCGGCGCTCAGCGGCGACTACGAACGCGCATACTACGCCGGGTTGATCCACGAGCGCCGCGCCAAAGCCCGCCTCCAGCAGCGCGCCCCGGGGGCGGGCTTCGTGGCCTACGAGTGGCTGCGCGAAGCGATGACCTGGTACGAAAAGGCCGAATCACTGCGGCCGGCAGGGAACGATGACGCCGTACTCAGGTGGAATACATGCGCGCGGATCCTGAACGAGACGCCGGGAGTTGTGGCGCGAGAAGATGAGCAGGGCGGCGGGCACACGCTCGGGGAGTAAGACAGCGACAAACAGCGGGTGAAACTGCCAGCCACTAACTGTTGGTTGGTTAACTGGTGAAAGAATTGGTAAGGGCCGCGGCACCAATGTTTCGGTGCGCGGCCCTTACTAATTTTCTTACTGCTTAACCAGCCAACAGTTAGTGGTTAACGGCTTCACCCGTTGTTAGCAGTTGCCCTACCGCTCGTTCATCCAGATATCCTCCAGCAGCTGTACCGGCTTCGTCATCGTCTTCCCGTCGACGGTGAGCGTCGCGGTGTAGTTGCCCGGCTGCAGCCCGCCGGCCCCACCACGTCCGCCGCCACCGCCACGCGCGTTGGTCGCCGCCGTGCAGCTCGGGTCTGGCGGCGTCGCCGCACCACCGCGTCCTGCTCCCGCGCCGCCGCGCCCGCCAGCCGGGGCGCGCAACGGCTCGACCAGCGACCACTGCACCTTGTGGATGCCGGCCGACTTTTCGCCCTCGGACTTGCAGAGCATGTGTCCCTGCTCGTCCGAGATCGAAACCTCTACGCTCCCTGCACCCGCCTTGAGGTAATACGAAATCGCCGTACCGCGCGGCGCGTTCTCACCGACAAACAGCTTCTGGCCGCCGACCTGCTGGCTCGCCTGGTAGTCGTTGTGGTATGCAACGGCCGGGCGCACGTCGAACAGGTGAACATCCTCGCCGGCCACGGCCGGCGTGAACTGCTGCAGGGCCGTGATGTCGTCCGCGATCCAGATGCTGCGCCCGTGTGTGGCGATGATCGCGTCGCCGTCGCGCGGGTGGATCAGGATGTCGTCCGTCCGGACGGTCGGGTAATTGTTCATGAACGGTTCCCACTTCTGGCCGCCGTTCAGCGAGATGTACAGGCCGAACTCCGTGCCGGCGTAGAGCAGGTTCTTGTTCTTCGGATCCTCGCGGATCACCTGCAGGTTGCCATACGCCGGCAGGTTTCCCGCGACGCTCTGGAAGGTCTTGCCGTAGTCGTGCGTGACGAACACGTACGGGTGGAGATCGTCGCTGCGGTGGCCATCGATCGCGACGTACGCCGTCGCGGCGTCGAAGTGCGACGTTTCGATGCGCGCGATCCAGAACGGATCGTCGTTCGTGAGCGCGCCCGCCGGAAGCCCGGTGATGTTCTTCCCGACTTCGGTGAACGTCTCGCCGCCGTCGCGGCTGACCTGCAGGTTGCCGTCATCCGTGCCGGCCCACACGACGCCCGGCAGCACGGGCGACTCGGACACCGCGATGATCGTGCTGTACGCCGAGAGGCCGTCGTTCTTCGAGAGCTCTTCCTTGTCCCCGGCGACGCCGAGCACGCTCACCTTGCAGCGGTCGACGCTCTTGGTGAGGTCGGCGCTCGCGACCCATGTGTCACCACGATTGTACGACTTGAACAACCGGTTGCCGCCGTACCATACGATGTTCGGGTCGTGCGGCGACAGCATGAAAGGCGTATTCCAGTTGAAACGGTAGACTTCGCCCGGCTGGCCGTTGATCACGTTGGCCTGACCGCCGGCGCCGCCTCCTCCGCCGCCACCCCCACGGCCACCGCCCGGCGCCTTGCCGTCCACGCAAGTTCCCGCGGCCGCACCGCTTGCGCTCCCGCGCGGCGCAATCGGACGAATGCTCTTCTGCGTGCCCGTGCGGAAATCATAGCGCGCGGTGTTGCCGTCCTGCGATTCCGTGTAGACGACGTGGAAGTCGGTTGGATCTGCCGCCGTTTGAAAACCGTCTCCGCCACCGAGGAGGAACCAATTCGAGTTCAGGATTCCGCGCGACGTGCGCACCGAGCTCGGGCCGCCCCATGGGTTGTTGTCCTGCAGGCCGAAGTAGACGTTGTACGGACGGCGCATGTCGGCACTCACCCAGTACGCGAGGCCGGTGGCCATGGTGTTCACGAAATCCCAGTTCTTTCCCTGATCGTACGAGACGTCGAACCCGCCATCATTGCCTTCCATGATGTGGTTCGAGTTCTTCGGATCGATCCAGATCGCGTGCTGATCGACGTGGCCCGGCTCTCCATAGCCGCCGGCAACATCGAGCGTGGCGAATGTCTTGCCGCCGTCCAGCGACTTCGCAACCGGAAGCCCGGCCACGTAGATGTTGTTGTCGTTCTCCGGATCGACGCGCAGCTGGCTGAAGTACATCGGGCGCGCTTCGCAGTTGCTCACGAGCTTCCAACTGCGGCCGCCATTGTCGGAGCGGAACACACCGCCCTTCGCCGGGTCGAGTTCGGGCGCCTTCTGGCCTTCCGCGGCAGTCGCGCTGCCGAAGCCGTGCCCCGGACCAGCGTCGTTGCACCAATCAAACCCGCCGCGACCGCCGCCGGCACCACCCGCACCTGCGGCCGCGCGCTCGAGCGGCGTGCCCGACGGGCCCGCCTCGATCTGCGCATATACCACGTTCGGATTCTTCGCATACAGCGAGAGTGCGATGCGCCCATACGTGCCCGGCGGCAGTCCGTTCCCGGTGATCTTGGTCCAGCTCTTGCCCGCATCGGTCGTTTTCCAGATCGCGCTGCCCGGGCCGCCACCGTTGAAGCAGCAGGCCGTGCGCCGCCGCTCGTAGCTCGCCGCGTAGAGCACGTTCGGGTTCGACTTATCCATGATGATGTCGGTGAACCCGGTGTTCTCGTCGACGTACTTGATCTTGTTCCAGGTCGCACCGCCGTCCGTGGTCTTGTAGACACCACGTTCCGCGTTCGGGCCAAAAAGATGGCCGCCGGCCGCGACATACACGACTTCCGGATTGCGCGGATCGATCACGATGCGGCCGATCGTCTGCGTTTCCTTGAGCCCGATGTTCTTGAAGGTCTTGCCGCCGTCGGTTGTCTTGTAGATCCCGTCGCCGAACGAGGCCGTCTGGCGATTGTTCGCCTCGCCGGTCCCGACGTACACGATGTTCGGGTTGGTCGGATGGATCGCCATCGCGCCGATCGACGCCGAACCGTACGTCTCGAACACCGGCTCGAACGACGTGCCGTTGTTCACGGAGCGGTACACGCCGCCGACCGCGTAGCCGAGGTAAATGATGTTCGGGTTGCTCTCCGACACCTGGATGTCGTCGATGCGGCCGCCCATGCTCGCTGGTCCGAGCGAGCGGAATCGCACGGACTGCAGGAGCGGATCGCTCGACCGGTTGATCTCGGTGCCCTGCGCGGCAACGACACTGGTGAACACGACGAGCGCGGTCAACGGACGCGCGACTCGTAGGACATGGCGGAACAACGTTTGCATAGCTCTATCCTGGTGGGGGAAATACGCAACCGCGGCGTCGCGACGGCGATTGTTCGTGCAGATTATCAATCGAATCTCGCGCATGATACGGGACGTGGACAGGACGGACGGAATCCGTGTCATGCTGCTGTCATGTCCATTCCTACAGTCACCGTGTGGATCGGAGGCTCGGATGCTCGCACGTCGACAACCGAACGTTTCTTGGCAACGACTCGCGCGCGCGTTCGTCGCGCCTGCTGCCGCGTGCGCGATCGCACTGGCACTGGCTCCCGCGGCGCGGGCGGCGGCGCAGGAACTGCCGTCGCGCCTCGACGACAGCACATTCTGGAAACTCGTCACCGACTATTCCGAGCCAGGCGGCTACTTCCGTTCCGATAATTTCGTCTCGAACGAGATGGCGTTTCAGTACGTCATCCCGGCGCTGCTCCAGACGACCAAGCCGGGTGGCGTGTACCTCGGCGTCGGGCCCGACCAGAACTTCACGTACATCGTCGCGCTCAAGCCGAAGCTCGCGTTCATCATCGACATCCGCCGCGGCAACCTGCAGGAACAGCTGCTCTACAAGGCCGTCGTGGAGCTGTCGGACAATCGTGCCGACTTCCTGTCGCGGCTCTTTTCGCGACCGCGTCCGGCGGGTCTCGACACGACCGTGAGCGCCGACTCACTTCTCCGTGCGTACGCGAGTGTGCCAGCGAACGACTCCATGTACCAGCGGAATCTCAGGGCCGTGAAGGAGTGGCTCACCTCACACCATCACTTTGCGCTCGGCGACTCCGATCTCGCGGGAATCGAGTACGTCTATTCGGCGTTCTCCGAGGCGGGCCCGGACCTCACGTACAATTTTGGAAATGGCCGCGGCAACTTTCGCGGGTACGGGCGCGGAATGCCGACGTACGCCGAGCTGATGATCCAGACCGACGGGCGGGGGGCGCACCGGAGCTACATCGCGGACGAGGAGAATTACCGCGCGCTGCGCCAGCACGAACTCGACAACGCGATTGTGCCGCTCGTCGGCAACTTCGCGGGCGACAAGGCCATCAAGTCCGTGGCCGGCTACCTCAAAGAGCACCATGCGACGGTGACGGCGTTCTACCTCTCGAACGTCGAGCAATACCTCTGGAATCCCGCCGGGGGCGACGACGGGCGGAAGTTTTTCGGCAACGTCGCCACGCTCCCGCTCGACCCTGCCAGCACGTTCATTCGGGCCGTGTTCAACGGCGGCGGCGTTCGCGGCGCCGCCGGCGGCAGCGGGATGCGCGGCCCGACGATCCTTGCGTCGATGATGGACCAGCTGAAAGCATTCAACGAAGGACGCATCAACAGCTACTACGACGTGGTCCAGGTCTCGAAGTAATGCGTCAACCGACGATGCCGTTGGTGCGTATCCCAGCTGTTCGGCGCCGCTCAGGCGGTTTCCGGACGATCGGCAGTTCCCCCACTCGCGCGAACCAGGAAAGGAGGCAGGATGTCCCGTAGGCATGCAACCATCCATCGCATCATCGGAGCGGCGCTGGTCGCGGCCGCGCTGATGGCGCCGCCGCAAGCGGCGCTCGCGCAGCAGAAGAACGACCAGGAATACACGAAGCTCATCAAGCAGTTCATGCGCGATCCGCGCATCACGACCGAGCTGACCGACCATCTCCCCGCGTCGAAGACCGTCCCGACGCCGCTCAAAGGATTCGGACACATCATTGGCGCATGGGGGATCCTCGACAAGAGCGAGGACATGAACCGCTACCTCGCGTCGATCGCCAAGACCGCGCCGACGCGCGCGAAGTATTGGACGATCGGCAAGTCCGAGGAAGGACGCGACATGAGCGTGCTCGTCGTCGGGAGCGAGGACATCATCAAGAACCTCGACAAGTACAAGGAGCAACTGGCGCTGCTGACCGATCCGCGCAAGACGACCGAAGCCCAGGCGAGGGCGCTGATCAAGACGGCCAAGCCCATCTACTGGATCACGAGCGGAATGCACTCTCCGGAGACTGGCGGCCCGGAGATGCTGATGGAGCTTGCGTACCGGCTGGTGGTGGAGGAGACGCCGTTCATCCAGAGCATCCGCAACAACGTCATCACGATCATCACGCCGGTCGTCGAGACGGACGGGCGCGACAAGGTCGTCGACGCGTACAACTACTCCAAGGCTCATCCCGGCGTGTCGCGCAACAACCTGATGATGTACTGGGGCAAGTACGTGCAGCATGACGACAATCGCGACGGCATGGGCCAGTTTCTCGCGCTCACGCGGAACATCGAGAAGTTCGGCAACGAGTGGCATCCGACGATCCTGCACGACCTGCACGAAGCGCAGACGCTGCTCTACGCGTCGACGGGTACGGGACCGTACAACGATCAGCTCGACCCGATCACGATCGACGAGTGGTGGACGCTCGCCGAGAACGACGTGCTCGAGATGACCAAGCGCGGCGTCCCGGGCGTGTGGACCTACGGTTTCTACGACGGGTGGGTTCCCAACTACATGTTCTTCGTGGCCCATGCGCACAACGCGCTCGGCCGGTTCTACGAAGTGCAGAGCTACGGACCCGACACAACGACCGTGCGCATCACCCAGAGCAAGGAGTGGTTCCGTCCGAACCCGACGCCGCCGGTGGTGGCGTGGGGCCCGCGCAGCAACACCGAAATCCAGGAGTCGGCCATCCTGTTCGCACTCAATCGCGTCGCGAAGGACAAGGACGTTTATCTCGAGAACTATTGGCTCAAGAACAAGCGCGCCGTGGCCAAGGGCGCCGACGGCCCGACGTACGGCTGGGTGA
>JBIOHR010000188.1:0-6400 GCA_044449085.1 Gemmatimonadales bacterium
GAAATAATCCGTCGGGAAGTGCATCGCCCGGTAGATCAGCCCCGTGTAGAAGTCGACGTTCGGGTACAGCTTGCGTGAAACGAAGTACTCGTCGCTCAGGGCGATCCGCTCGAGTTCCAGCGCGATCTCCATGTCGTGCGACATCCCCGCGACCTTCAGCACGTCGTCGCAGAGACCCTTCACGATCTTCGCCCGCGGGTCGTAGCTCTTGTACACGCGGTGGCCGAAGCCCATGAGTTTCTCGCCCTTTCCGCTCTTCACGTCGGCGATGAACGCCGGAATGTTCTTCACGTTCCCGATCTGCTCGAGCATGCGCAGCACGGCTTCATTCGCCCCGCCGTGCAGCGGCCCGTAGAGCGCCGCGATGCCGGCCGCGACCGCCGAGTACGGGTCGACGTGCGACGACCCCACCGCGCGCACCGCGTTCGTCGAGCAGTTCTGCTCGTGATCCGCGTGGAGAATGAACAGGATGTTGATCGCCCGCGCATACACCGGGTGCGCCTCGTACTTCGGCTCCGACATCCGCGCGATCATCGAGAGGAAGTTCTCCGAGTACGGCAGCGAGTTGTCCGGATAGACGTACGGCATCCCCTTCACGTGCCGGTACGCAAACGCCGAGATCGTCGGCATCTTCGCGATCAGGCGGACGAACGCGATGTCGCGTTCCGTCTTGTCGTGGATGTTCTTCGCGGTCGGATAGAACGAGGAGAGCGCGGCGACGCCGGCCGTGAGCATCGACATCGGATGCGCGTCGTAGCGGAACCCCTCCATGAACTGCTTGATGTTCTCGTGCACGTACGTGTGGTACGTGACGTCCTTCACCCACTGGTCGTACTCGGCCTGCGTCGGCAGCTCGCCGTGACGCAGGAGCCACGCGACTTCGAGAAAATCCGCCTTCTCGGCGAGCTGGTCGATCGGATAGCCGCGGTAGCGGAGGATCCCCTTGTCGCCGTCGATGAACGTGATCGCGCTGCGACACGACGCCGTGTTCATGAACGCGGGATCGTATCCCATCATTCCGAAGTCACCTGCGTCGACCTTGATCTGCTTCAGGTCGGCGGTGCGAATCGTGTCGTCTGTGATCGGGACCGTGTAGGACTTGCCGGTGCGGGAGTCCTTGATCTCGAGGTGGTCGCCGGTGGAGGGAACCTCTTTCGTGCCAGGCATCGCTCTTCGTCCGTTTGCCCTGAAGTGTGTGTCGATTCGCGGTGGCGGTGCGCTCTAGCCACGGCGTCATACCATAGAAAGCTAGTAGTATTCCATGCTCCGTGGGATGGCTTCAGAAGATGAAAGATGGAGGATGGAAGATGGCAGGCGGGCGACCGGTTCCGCACATCATCCGGACTGCATCGATATTTCGTCTTCGGCCCTCGGTCTTCGATCTTTCATCTTCCAGCCCCAATGCCCGAAGAATCGCTCGACCCAGCCGACTGGAGCGCCTTTCGCGCGCTCGCGCACCGCATGGTGGACGACTCGCTCGACTTCCTGCAGACCGTCGGCGACCGTCCGCCCTGGCAGCCGATGCCACCCGCCGTGCGAACCGCGCTTACAACGGAGCCGCTCCCGCGCGCCGCGCAGACCGCCGAAAGCGCCTACGCGGATTTCGTAACGAACGTGCTTCCGTTCACCAACGGCAACCGGCACCCGCGATTCTGGGGATGGATCCAGGGGAGCGGCACGCCGCTCGGCATGATGGCCGACATGCTCGCCTCGGGAATGAACCCGCACTGCGCCGGGCTCGACCAGTCGTCGAAGCTCGTGGAACTCCAGGTGATCGCATGGCTCGCCGAGCTGATGGGGTTCCCGCGCGACGCGAGCGGCGTGCTGGTGAGCGGCGGTACGATGGCGAACGTGCTCGGCCTCGCCGTTGCACGGAACGCGCGCGCCGGATTCAATGTGCGTGAGGAGGGGATGTACGGCGCCGATGCACGGCTGACGATCTACGCCTCGGCGGAGGTCCACAGCTGGGCGCAGAAGGCCGTGGAACTGTTCGGGATGGGGCACGCCTCGCTCCGGCGTGTGCCGGTGGATGCGGGTTTCCGGATTCGCACGGACGCACTGCGCGATATGGTGGACTCCGACCGATTGAACGGGCTGCGACCGATTTGTGTGGTCGGCACCACAGGCACGGTCAACAGCGGCGCCACCGACGATCTCGATGCGCTCGCCGATTTCTGCGCGGAACAGAAGCTCTGGTTCCACGTCGACGGCGCGTTCGGCGCCCTCGCGAGGCTCGTCCCCGCCCTCGAGCCGGCGCTCAGCGGAATCGAACGTGCCGACTCGCTCGCGTTCGACCTGCACAAGTGGATGTACCTCCCGTTCGAAGTGGCCTGCGTGCTCGTCCGGGATCGCGCCGTGCACGAGGCGACGTTCTCCGTGAACCCGAGCTATCTCACGGACGAAGGGCGCGGGGTGATCGCGGGCGGACTGCCGTTTGCCGACCGCGGCATCGAGCTCACACGCAACTTCAAGGCGCTCAAGGTTTGGCTTTCACTCAAGGCGCACGGAGTCGACACGTTTGCGCGCGCGATCGCGCTGAACGTCGAGCAGGCACAGCGGTTCGGGGAGCGGATCGTGAAGGTGAGGGATGTCGTGCTTTGCGCACCAGTCTCGCTGAACATCGTCTGCTTCAGGGTGGCGCCGCCGTCGATGTCCCCCGGGCAGCAGGACGCGCTCAATAAGGAGTTGCTGCTGCGCATCCAGGAGACCGGACTCGCGATCCCGAGCGGGTCGAAGATCGATGGTCGTTACGTGATTCGGGTGGCGTGCTCGAATCATCGGAGTTCGTGGGAGGATTTCGAGATGTTGGCGAGCGGGGTGGCAACACTCAGCCAGCAGATCCAGGGTTAGCCTCGAAAAGGGAGTGTCAATGCTCGCCTTTGAAGGCTTCGAGCTCGTTCATTGCGAGGTTGGAGTTCTGAAGAGCGAGCTTTGACACTCCTGAGCGCTGAGCTGTGCGCAGGACCCGTGAGTTCCGCGCTTCTGATCGGCGGGTCCGTCATCGCGATGGCTTGAGCCCGAGGGCTGACGTGTCCTTGCCGCGGCACGCCGCGTACGCACGCGCCGAATCGGACGGAGCGAACACCGGCGTCACGCTCCGATGCATCTCCACGCGTCCCATGCCGTCGTCCGTCCTTTCCTCCAGCACGAGCAGCCCCGTCGCGCCAACGCTTCCCGCCCGCTCGCGCACGAGCCGCTCGGACGCCGCGGCCTCCTCAGGACTGCTGACGCGAATCGGCTCGCTCGAGGGCATCACGAGGGTATCGTACGGCGTCGGGATGTCGGCCTTGCTGTAGTATTCGCGCACACCCTCCACACAGACCTTCGGGTGCGCCGGCGACGCCGCGGCGCTGGCCTGCTGCGCTCGGACGACGACCGGCGGCGCGGACAACAGAGCGGCGAGGGCCGCCGCGCGAACGAGACGTGCCGCTATGCTTGGCTCATGCATCGGGTTCCTCTTTGGCGACGGAGTGGCGAAAGTGCCTGCCTAGGCATTGTCACCTCAGTCAGCCAAGGGGTTGCCGGTGCCTCGTGTCCTACTCCCGGCGCAGAGCGGCAAGCGGACTCACGCGGCTCGCCCGTCGCGCCGGAACGTAACTCGCCACCATCGTCACACATATCACCAGCCCGACGGCCCCGCCCAGCACGGGCCCGCTGAGCGACTGCACCGGAAACGGCAGCGTGCGGAGCATGCGTGCCGACGCGAGTGCGAGCGCGACGCCGACGGCGGCGCCGACACCCGACATCCACACGCCCTGCGCAAGCACGAGACGCAGGATCGCGCCGCCGGACGCACCGATCGCCATCCGGACGCCGAACTCCGACGTGCGCCGCGAGACGTTGAATGACACGATGCCATAGAGACCGAGCGTCACGAACAGCACCGCCATGACCGCGCACACCATGGCGAGCCATGTATAGAAGCGCGGTTCGTCGAGCGAGGCACGGATACGATCGGTGACCCGCTCGAAGTGCACCAGCGGGATCGCCGGATCGATGCGGCCCAGGCGACGGCGGATCTCGGGCGCGACGGACGCAGGGTCGATGCTCGTTCGCACCGCGATGCTGCCGTACCCGAGCGAGAATTGCCGGAACGGGATATAGATGGTTGGAAACGAGGCTCGTGCCAGCCCGCGGTCGTGGACGTCGCGCAGCACGCCGACGATCTCGCGCGTCGGCTTGCCGCCGGTGAACGCGATTCCGACGCGCCGCCCCAGCGGATTGCCGTCCGGGAGATAGCGCTTCACGAACGCCTCGTTCACGATGACGACCGGGTTGGCGTGCTCGTCGTCGGTCTCGGCAAAATCGCGTCCCGACGCCAGCTGCATGCCCATCGTCGCGACATAGCCGGGGCTCGAGATGAGGTGGTTCGCCATGTCGGTCCGACTGGGATCCTGTGGCGCCCCTTCGATCGTGAATCCCATGAACACGCCCGCGCGGGTCTCGGGCGGAAGAAAGGTGATGAATCCGGCCGATATCACGCCGGGAATCGTCCGCACCTGCTCGAGCGCGCTGGTATAGAATGCGACGCGCTGTTCCCTCGAGTGATCACCCGGCACCGAGAACGAGAAGCCGAGCACGTCGTCGCTCCGGTAGCCGGGGTTGGTCGTGCTCAACCGCCATAGCCCGCCGGTGAGCGCGCCGGCGACGGAGAGCAGCGCGACGCCGAGCGCGATCTGCACCACGCAGAGCGAGCGCTGCACGCGCCCGATCGCGCGGTTGCCGGTCGCGCGCGTTCCCGGCGCACGCACGAGCGAATTGCTCGTCCGCGCGGCATGGATGGCCGGCACGAGGCCGGACACGAGCGCGGTCACGATGCACACGCCGAGCGCGAACGCGAGCACGTCGCCGTCGAGGCTGATGTGCTGCGTGATCGGCAGGTGCACCGGAGAGAGCACGACGAGCGCGTTGGTTGCAAGGGCGGCGAGTCCGACGCCGATCACGCCGCTCGCCGCCGTCAGGCAGACACTCTCGAGGATCAGCTGGCGCACGAGCCGGCTCGTGGAGCAGCCCATGGCCTGCCGGATCGCGAGTTCGCCGCTCCGCGCCGCGCCGCGCGAAAACAGCAGGTTCATCACGTTCGACGACGCGATGACGAGCAGCACGAGCGTGATTGCGAGCACGATCATGAGCGCCGGGCGCGAGCTCCGGGTGGTCACGTCGGAGAGCGGCGCAAGGGATACCGTCCAGTCCTTGTGGTGGGCGTCCGTCGTGGCGAGGCCGCTCGCGATGGTGCGCATTTCCTGCTGCGCGCTGGAAAGCGGGACGCCGTCGCGCAGGCGCGCGATGCCGAACCACTGGTACGTATCCTGCGGGAATCCGCGGAACGAGGACGCCGGAACGATGAGGTCCACCGGCTCCGCGTAATACGACGCATCGGCTCGCGGAAACTGGAATCCCTCCGGCATGACCCCGCGCACCGTGTAGGGCTCGCCGTTCACGCTCACCGCACGTCCCACCACGCCGCGATCCGCGTTGAACGCGCGCACCCACAGGCCGTGCGAGATGATGATCGAATAGTCCGCGCCCGTTGTCTCCTGCGGCGCAAACTGCGATCCGCGCGCCGGCGCGACGCCCAGCGTCGGCAGGAACTCGGGATCGACGAGCGCGGTGACCGGCGAAAACGCCTGGTCGCCGACGCGGATCGGAAGCTGTGTGTACGCGAACCCACCGATCGACTCGAGGGTTTTCGAGGCACCTCGCCAGAGGGCGACATCGGTCAGCATCACCCGCTGGGCGTCGTGAGGGGCGGCGCCCGGCGGCTGAACGACGCTCGACACCGAGAGCAGCTGCGCCGGCTCGCGATACGGCAGCGGGCGGATGAGCACGGCGTTGACGACGCTGAATACCGCGGTCGTCGCACCCACCGCCAGCGCGAGGACGATGGCCGCCACCATCGTGAATCCGGGGCTCCGGCGCAACGAGCGCAGCGCCCAGCGAAGATCCTGCATGGATGCCTCCACAGAGTGCGCGCCGCGTGCGTCGCGCGTTTCGTCCATCACCCGTCTCCGGTCGCCAAATCGCTGCAACGCCAGCTCCCGCGCCGCACCCTCCTCCATTCCGTGCGCGACCAGGTGGCTCGTCTCGACATCGAGATGGTACGCGATCTCTTCGCCCAGATCGCGGTCGCGCTCGTCCGTCGGGCGGAGGCCCGCGACGCGTTCACGAAGCGCGTGCCACCAGCCCATCAGGCCTCCCGCAGCGAGGTGCGGAGCACGCGGTCGATCCCGCCGGTTGCACGGCGCCACGAGGCCACTTCGACGTCGAGACGCCTGCGTCCGGATGCGGTCAACCGGTAGAACCGGGCCCGCCGCTTGTTCTCGCTTTCGCGCCAGTCGGCCGTGACGAGCCCGCGCATCAGGAGGCGCTGCAGCGCCGGATACACCGCACCCTGCTGCAC
>JBIOHR010000189.1:0-6307 GCA_044449085.1 Gemmatimonadales bacterium
GCGGCGGGGCTCGCGCCACGCGCTCCGATCGACGGCATCGACGTTCGCCGGTTCCGCTATGCGCCGCGCGGCTGGGAAACGCTCGCGTATACCGGCACGATGGCCGAGCAGGTCACCGGGTCGCTGCGCGGAAAGGCAGCGCTCGCCGGCATGGTCGGCCGCGGCGCGCTCGCCCTGCGCCGCACCGTCGCTGAGTTCGCGCCGGACGTGATCCACGCGCACTGGTGGTTTCCGTCGGGGCTGATCGCGCTCGCTTCGCTGTCATCGCGGCCGCTCGTGACGACGCTCCACGGGAGCGATGTCCGCCTGGCGCGGCGGAGCGGATGGGGGCCGCTGCTGTTCCGACGCGTCGCGGCGAAATCGGCGGCGGTCACGGCAGTCAGCGCGTACCTCGCGGGCGAAGCGGCGGCGATGTCGTCGGGCCTGGAGGTCACCGTCGCGCCGATGCCGGTGAACACCGCGCTCTTTTCGCCGGGCACGCCGCCGCGCGCGGCAGATCGCTTCCTGTTCGTCGGACGCCTCAATGAGCAGAAGGGGATCGCGCTCCTGCTCGAGGCTCTCGCGGCGGCGGCACCAGGGACGTCGCTCGACGTCGCCGGAGACGGACCTGACCGCGCCGCGCTCGAATCGCGCGCCGCCGCGCTCGGCCTCACGCACCGCGTGCGCTGGCTCGGCGCGCAGTCGCAGGCGCAGCTCGTGCCGCTCTATCGCGCCGCGACCGCCGTCGTGATCCCGAGTGAAGACGAGGGACTTGGCCTCGTGGCGGTCGAAGGGCAACTCTGTGAAGCGCCCGTGATCGCGTTCAGGTCCGGTGGCCTCGCCGACGTCATCGAGGACGGCCGGACCGGCATCCTCACTCCGCCGCGTGATGTCCGCGCGCTCGCCGCGGCGCTGGACGCGCTGGTTGCGCGCGGGGATCGCGGTGCGGCGCTTGGCAAGGCTGGGCGCGCGGGCGCGCTTGCACGATATTCACCGGACGTCGTCGCGTCGCACTATGCCTCCATCTACGAGGGTGCCCGGCATGACTCGTAAGCAACTCTGGCTGGCGGTGCAATTTTTGTTTTTCACCGTCGCCGTCGTGTATTTCTGCCTGCAGGTCCGGAACGAGTGGGGCGATTTCATTGCAATTCCGGACACGATCCACCCCAACTGGTGGAAGGTGCTCGGCTCCACCGGCTGGGTGGCGGCGAGCTACGTCGTGTTGATCGAGACCTGGCGCCAGATCGTCGTCGCATGGGGAGGCAAGCTGTCGTGGCCTGCGGCGGCGCGCATCTGGTTCATCTCGAATCTCGGCCGCTACGTGCCGGGGAAGATCTGGCAGATCGGCGCGATGGGAGCGCTGGCGCAGGAGGCCGGGGTCTCGAGCGCGGCGGCGGTCGGGTCGTCGCTCGTGGTGAACCTCGTGAACCTGCTCGCGGGCCTGCTCGTGGTGCTCGTTGCGGGGTCGCGGCTCGTCGTCGGCTACGGATCGGCGCTCGTCATCGCCCTCGTGGTGTTCTGCGTCCTCGTGCTCGGCTCGCCGTGGCTCCTCCCGCCTCTCGCGCGGCTCGCCACGCGTGTCACGGGACGGAACATACCGATCCCCGCAATCCCGCCGCTCGCGATCATTTTCGCGGTCGCCGGCTGCTCGCTCGCATGGAACCTCTACGGCCTGGCGTTCCACGACCTGACCGTCGCGATTTTTGGAGGCGCGGCTGGCAGACCCACGTACTACACGGCAGTTTTCACCCTTTCGTATCTGGCCGGGTATATCGTCCTGTTCGCGCCGGGCGGTCTGGGCGTACGCGAGACGTCGCTCGTCGCGCTGCTCGCCGCGGCCGGCCTCGAAACGGGAGCGCAGGCAGCGGCGCTCGCCATCGCATCGCGTCTCTGGCTCACGGTCGCCGAGGCAGCGCCCGGGCTCATCCTGCTCGCTGTTCGTCGTCGTCCGAAGTCCTCGCTCCGAAACCCACTCGCCGAGAAGAATGGCTCGTAAACAGGCAGCCTCCGCGCACGACGTCCCTGACGACGGTTACACGCCGCGATTCGCCAGCGCATGGGCGGCGTTTGTGTACGCCCTCAGCGCGCTGACGCTCGTATATCCGGCGATTGCGGGCAAGTTCCTCGTAAACCCGCTGAGCGACCAGTACAAGGGCGGCTACGCGTTCCGGGAGTTCGCCGCGAGCGTGATGAAGTCGACCGGCGGATTCCCCCAGTGGGATCCGTACATTTTCGGCGGCATGCCGTATGTCGCGGCAATGCATGGCGACATCTTCTACCCGACCTTCCTCCTGCGTCTGATCATGCCGGTGGACGTCGCGATGACGTGGGGGATGATCGGACATTTTTTTCTGTGCGGGCTCGCGACATACTGGTTCCTGCGTCACGCCTGCCGCTTCTCGTTTTTCCCGGCGCTGATCGGTGGCGCCGCGTATATGATGGGCGGGTTCGTCTGCTCGCTTCCATCCGCGGGGCATGACGGCAAGATCTTCGTCTCGGCGCTGTTCCCGCTCTCGCTGCTCGTGCTGACGTGGGGCGTGCGCGACGGGCGGAAATGGGCGTGGGGCGTGTTCTCGATCGTCATTGGACTCGCCGTGCTCACGCCACACCCGCAATTGCTCCAGTACCTGCTGCTCGGGTGCGGTGCATGGGGAATCTTTCTCGCCTTCGGCGGCATCGGCAGGGACAAGCTCGTGCGCAGCGTCGCGATCCGGCGCCTCGCGATCGCGCTCGGAGCGGTGCTCATTGGCGGCGCGATCGGCGCGATCCAGTACGTCCCGGTGCGCGAGTACGTGACCTGGTCACCCCGAGCGCCGGGGTTTGGTTACCAGACGGCAACATCATTCTCGTTTCCGATCGAAGAGCTCATCAACACGTATCTCCCGCAGTTCTCGGGCATTCTCGAGAACTACTGGGGGCGCAACATGATCCACTTCCACAGCGAGTATGTCGGCGTCGCGGTCCTGATTCTCGCGTTCGCGGCCTTCGGCGGCGGGTGGGGGGGATCGCGCAAGCGGCTCTTCTGGTTCTGGGTCGGCACCGGAATCGTCACGCTGCTCTGGGCGCTTGGCGGCTACACCCCGTTCTTCAGGATCATCTACGCGGTCGTGCCGGGGACGAAGTTCTTCCGCGCACCGAGCACGATTTTCTACATCACCACGTTCGCGATCGCGGTGATGGCCGCACTCGGCACGGAGCGGCTCCTCGCCGGCCGGTTCTCGACCCGATACGTCTACGGCTGGCTGGCCGGTGCGGTGGTGGTCGCGCTGATTGCGCTCGCCGGCGGATTTACCGTGCTCGCGGAGAACATCGCGATCAGTCCGGAACTGCTGAGCCGGATCGACACGAACGCACCCGACGTAAAGGTCGGGGCACTCAGGTCGCTGCTGTTCGTCGCGCTCACGTGCGGGACGATCCTGCTCCTCCTGCGCGGAAAGCTCGCGCCGCGCGTGGCGGGCTGGGCGCTCATTGCGCTCGTGGTGGTGGATCTCTGGAGCGTGGAGCGGATGTACTGGGAGTTTTCCGAGCCGGCCAAGACGCTTTACGCCACGGATACGTCGATCGAGTTCCTGAAGAAGATCGATCAACCGTTCCGCGTCGTGGCGCTCGGAGCGTCGGCGTTTCCAATGGCCGTGAACGATCCCAATCTGAACGAAGACGGTCTGATGGTGCACCGGGTACGGGTCGCGTACGGCTATCATGGAAACGAACTCGGGCGGTACCAATACTTCGAGGACCAGTACCTGAACCCGACGGTCTGGGCGCTGCTGAACGCCGAGTTCCTCCTCATCAACACTGACACCATCCCGGTTCCCGGCGCGCGCCGCGTCGTGGGGCCGATCAAGGACGCCGCGGGATCCACCGTGTCGTTGTTCCAGCTCCCGGGCGAACATCCGTTCGCCTGGGTGACTCCGGTGATGATCAAGTATCCGGACGCGGCGGTGGAGCAGGCCTTCCGCGCCAACAACTTCCCGGTGCACAGCGTGGCGATCTTCGACACGGCATCGAAGATCGAGGCGGCGAAGGTCAACACGATACCCGGTCCGCTCCCGATGACGACGCACGTCGACGCCTATGCGCCGGGGCACATCGCCCTTACGCTCAGTGCGCCGGCGCCTCCGGGATCGGCGCTCGTCGTGTCCGAAAATTATTACCCCGGCTGGCACGCGACCGTGGACGGCAAGCCCGCAGAGGCCGAGCGCGCCGACCTTACGCTGATCGGCGTCCCGCTGCCTGCGGGCGCGAAAAAAGTCGAACTCAATTTCTCGAGCGATACATATAAGGAAGGGAAGTCAATCACCCTCGCGGCCATCGCGCTCGCGGTTATCGCCGCGCTCGCCGGCCTCTTTGCGCCCGGCATGAAGGAGCGCACTGCCTGATGCAAGAGAAGGCGCTTGTCATCATACCGACGTACAACGAGCAGGAGAATATCCGTGCGGTGATCGACCGGGTGCTCGGGACCGATCCGCGGCTCGAAATCCTGATCGTCGACGACAACTCGCCGGACGGAACCGGGAACATCGTCGCGGAGGAGAGCGCGCGAAACCCGCGCCTCCATCTCATGCGTCGCGCGGGAAAGATGGGACTCGGCACCGCCTATCGCGACGGGTTCGGCTGGGCGCTCGAGCGCGACTACGAATACATCTTCGAGATGGACGCCGATTTCTCGCACGATCCGGCCCACCTGCCGCTCTTTCTCGAGGCCGCGCAAAACGCCGATTTTGTGCTCGGGTCGCGCTACCTCGACGGCAACGTCACGGTGGTCAACTGGCCGATGCGCCGCCTCATGCTGAGCTACGGCGCGAACATCTACGTTCGAATCGTGACCGGAATGAGGCTCTGGGATGCGACGGGCGGGTTCAAGTGCTTTCGCAGGAGGGTGCTGGCGGCAATCGACCTCAAGGACGTCCGGTCCAACGGCTACGCGTTTCAGATCGAGATGAGCTTCCGCGCGTTCCGCAAAGGGTTCAAGGGTGTCGAGATCCCGATCGTGTTCTCGGACCGCACCCACGGCCAGAGCAAGATGAACAAGGGAATCATGGTCGAAGCGATTCGCATTCCGTGGCTGTTGCGCTGGTGGGCGCTGGTGGGACGCCTGTGAGCGTTCCACATGGCCGGAAGTTTTGGAAGATGAGCGGGTCCGGGAACGACTTCGTCTTTTTCGACGCCCGGACGGATGCTCCGGGCGTTTTTGCTACGGCCGAGGCGATCGATCAGCTGTGCGCGCGAGCGACCGGAGTTGGCGCGGACGGCGTAGTCTTCATTCAAGATGATGTGGCAGAACAATTTAGGATACGTTACTTCAACCGAGATGGAAGCCTAGCCGAACTGTGCGGAAACGCGTCGTTGTGCAGCGCGCGGCTTGCCACGGAGCTTGGGGTCGCCGATCGGACTGGGTTTCGATTTGCGACTGACGCGGGCGTGATTTCTGCGCGGTTTGTGGCGGACGAGCCGGAGATCGACCTCCAGCCAGTGCGTGGGCTTCGACCGGACGCCGGGTTGGAGCTTCGAGCCGGTGAACGCCGGATCGGATTCGCCGATACGGGCGTGCCGCATCTGGTCGTCCTCGTGGACGACGTCGAGCGGGTGGACGTCGCCGCCAGGGGGCGTGAGCTGCGGTTCGACCCGAGCCTGGCCGATGGCGCCAACGTGAACTTCGTGTCGAAGTTGGAGGGCGGCGGCTGGCGCATGCGGACTTACGAACGCGGGGTTGAGGCGGAGACCCTGGCGTGTGGGACCGGCACAGCGGCGACTGGCGTTCTGCTGGAGTGCTGGGGCTTGAACGGTCCAGAAGCGAAGGTCATGAGCAGCTCGGGCAAGATCCTGACGGCTACGGTCAGACACATGGGCGCCGAGCTCAGGCCGTCGCTCAGGGGGGAGGCAAGGGTGGTATTTATCGGCGAATTGGCCGAATTGTAGGCAAGTCGAAGGTATTGAACACTGTTTCCCACATGCTTTCTGGTAGTAGATTTACATAATACATATTATACGTAGTCAGTTTGAGGCCACTGGAGGACAACATGGGTGTCTCAAGGCAGAACATCTTCGGCAACGCCCCCGGCCCGCAGCCAGCCGAACCGGGCACATACGGCGAGTCACCGGCCGGGTTCCGCCTCCCGGATTCAATCAGCCTCGGAGTCGTGAAACTTCAGGTCGCCGACCTTGGCCGCAGCCTCGAGTTCTACGTGAACGTACTCGGCCTTCGCGTCGCTGATCGATCGGCCGGCCGCGCGGCCCTGGCCGCGCACGACAGCGGCCCGGTGTTGATCGAGCTCCACGAACAGCCCGGCGCGCGGCCCGTTCCACGCGGCGGACGCCTCGGCCTCTA
>JBIOHR010000190.1:0-6214 GCA_044449085.1 Gemmatimonadales bacterium
CGGAACTGCGGGGGGACGATGCATCTCCGCGGCACGACGGCCAACATGAACCGCGCGATCATCGGCGAGCTCAGGTACGTCGACGGGTGCGAGGGCGGCGGCACCAAGGGCGGGACCTTCGCGATGTGGAAGGGCGCGCACGCGGAGAGTCGACCCGATCAACGCGGCGATGCAGCAGGCGCCGAAACAACCTTCACCTTCATCCCATCGGTCAAGTCCGCATTCGGGTCCGTCACGATCGTCATCCCCTCGCCGATCCCGTTCAGGATTTCGATCGTCGCACCGTAGTCCCGTCCGACCGTCACCGACTTCAGGTGAATCACCGACGTCGCCGTGTCCACGACCATCACCTGCGTCCCCGCCGCGCGAATCACGAGCGCCGTCGCCGGCACGATCAGCGCCGCGTCCGAATGCGCGAACTGCACCGTGACGTTCGAGTACATCCCCGGCAGCAGCAGGAACTTCGGGTTCGCGATGTCCACTTCGACGAGCAGCGTGCGCGATGACACGTCGATCGAATGCGATGTGCGCACGATCCGCCCGGTGAACGTCCGCCCGGGCAGTTCCTGCACCGTCACCTTCGCCGTGAGCCCGGCGGTCATCGCGGTCGAGTAGCGCTCCGGCACCGAGATGTACGTGCGCACCGTATCCGTCTGCGCCACGCGGAACATGCTTCCCGGGCCGGGCGCCCCGGCCACGTCGCCGCCGGCCACCGGGGCGCTCGTCGCACCCGCCGCGGTGATCAGCGACCCGATGTCGATGTTGCGCGCCGTGATGACGCCCGTGAACGGCGCCCGCACGTGCGCGAAGTTCTGCATCTCCACCAGCCGCTGGAGGTTTGCCGATGCGGCGCCGCCGTTGGCGACCGCCGCGTCGTACGAGGCCTGCTTCTGGTCGAGCTCCTGACGCGTGACCGCACTGTCCGCGGCGAGCTGTTTCCAGCGGGCGAGGTCGGTCTGGGCAAGGCCCGTTGCGGCCTTCGCCTGCGCCACCTGGTGCTCGGCTTGTGTCACCTGCTGCGCCACCTCGGGCGCGTCGATTTCCGCGAGCACGTCGCCCGCGTGCACGATGTTCCCGATGTCCGCGTGCCAGCTCTTCACGTATCCGCCCACGCGGGCGTAGATCGCGCTCTCGTGCAGCGCCTGGATCGTCCCCGGGAGTTCCACCACGCCGCCTTCCGCCGCGCGGTGCACCGCCGCGACCTGGACCGATGGCGCCACGTCCTGTGCGAGCACCTCGGCTTCGAGTTCCTTCGACGTCGTCCGCCGCGGGATGAACGAACTCAGCAGGAGGAGCACGAGCAGCACGACGACCGCACCCGCGGCGGTGATCATCCGTCGCGTGGATGCCGGAGTCACCGGCGGTGCCGCGCCGACGTCGGCGTGACCCTCGACGGGCGCTGATCCTGGAAGCTCGGACGGGTCTGGCGGATTCATGATTCGACGGGGGCTGGAGCGTGAACGTTGTTCTGCCGCAGAACGCTGTACACGAGCGGCACGACGACCAGTGTGAAGAACGTCGCCACGAGCAGGCCGCCGATCACCGAGCGGCCGAGCGGCGCGTTCTGTTCGCCTCCCTCACCGAGGCCGAGCGCCATGGGGAGCATGCCGATGATCATCGCGAGTGCGGTCATGCAGACCGGGCGGAGCCGCGCGAAGCCGGCGTCGACCGCCGCCTCGGCGGCCGTGCGGCCCGCGGTGCGCTGATCGTCCGCAAACGTGATGAGCAGCACGCTGTTCGCCGTCGCGACCCCCATCGCCATGATCGCGCCCATGAGCGACGGCACAGTGAAAGTCGTGTGCGTCACGTACAGCATCCAGACGATGCCGGCGAGCGCGCCGGGCAGCGCCATGATGATGATCAGCGGGTCGAGCCAGCTCTGGAAGTTCACCACGAGGATGATATACACGAGCAGGATCGCGAACAGGATTCCGAGCGCGAGGCCGGTGAAGGACGTCCGCATGCTCTCCACCTGGCCGCGCATGACGATCGTCGTCCCGCGCGGAAGGTTCTTGCGCGCGTTGACGATGATCTGGTCCACGTCGTGCGCCACGCCGCCAAGATCGCGGCGGTCGGTGCCGGCGAACACATCGTACACGGGCGCCACGTTGTAGTGGTTCACCACCGCGGGCGCGACGTCGCGATTTTCGGTGGAGAGGTTCCCGAACAGCTGCATCTGCTTCGATCCCGGAACGCTGATCGGCGTGTTCTGCAGCGCGTCCACCGTATTCATCTTGTACTGCGGCGTCATCACGTTGACGTTGTACTGAACTCCATTGGCCGGATTCACCCAGAAGTTCGGGGAGATCTGTCCGCTGGACGAGAGCGACACGAGCAGGTCGCCCGCCACGTCGCGCTGCGAGAGGCCCATCTGCTGCGCGCGCACGCGGTCCACGTCGAAGCGCATCTCGGGTGCGTCCATCACCTGCTGCACGCGCACGTCCGCGGCGCCGGGGATGTGCGCCATCTCGCGCGCCAGCTGCCGCGCGACCTCATAGTTCTGTGCGGCGTGCCCCACGACCTGCACGTCGATCGGGGCGGGGAGCCCGGCGTTCAGCACCTGGTTCACCATGTCCGCCGGCTGGAAAAAGAACGTCACGCCGGGGAACTCTCTTGGCAATTGCCTGCGAAGGGTCCTGACGTACGCCCACGTGGACCCTTTGTGCTCCGGGTTCATCTGCACCATCATGTCGCCGTCTTCGGGCCCGACCGTCGCGTTCGATCCCACCGCGAGGTTCGTCCCGTAGGACGTGAGGCCGATGTTGTCGAGCACGAGCTGCAGCTCGTCCGGCGGAATCACTTTTCGCACCGCGCGCTCGACGCCCGCAAAGAGAATCTCCGTTTGCTCGATGCGCGTTCCCGACGGCGCGCGCACGTGCAACTGGAACTGCCCGCCGTCGACCGTCGGGAAGAAGTCCTCGCCGATCGCCGGCACCAGCAGCAGCGACGCGAGGACGAATCCGGCCGCCGAACCCAGCACCGCCCGCCGGTGCAGCATCGCCCACGCGAGCACCGCGTGGTAGCCGCCGCGGAACGTCTCGAACGCCACTTCGAAGCGCGCGATGACCCGGCGAAAGAGACTCTGCTCGCCCTCGATCCCATGTGCGCCGGCGTGCACCGCCGTCTCGCCCGGGAGCATGTAGTCCGCCATGGTGACGACGAGCGTCCGCGAGAAGAAATATGACGCGGCCATCGCGAACACGACCGCCATCGCCAGCGGCTTGAACAGCGCGCCCGCAGGCCCCGTGAGCGCGAAGATCGGCAGGAACACAATGCAAATGGAGAGCGTCGACACGAACGCCGGAACCGCGATCTGCTCGGCCCCGTCCACAATTGCGCGACGCAGCGGTTTTCCGTGCTCGACATTTCTATGAATGTTCTCGATCGCCACGGTCGCGTCGTCCACCAGGATGCCCACGGCGAGCGCGAGGCCGCCGAGCGTCATCACGTTGAGCGTCTGGCCCGTGGCCCACAGGCAGATGATCGAAACGAGCGCGCTCAGCGGAATGGACACCGCGACGATCACCGTCGACCGCCAGCTCCCGAGGAACACGAGGATCATCAGTGCCGTCAACAGCGCCGCAAGGATTCCTTCGCGCAGCACGCCCGCGATCGTATTGCGCACGTACACGGACTGATCGCCCATCACCGTGAGGTTCACGTCCGGCGGCATGAGCGCCTTGAGCTGCGGCACCATCGCCTTCACGCGGTTCACGATGTCGAGCGTGGACACCTTGCCGTTCTTGAGCACGGAGAGATAGGTGCCGCGGTGCCCGTCCTGGCGCACGATGTTCGTTTGCACACCGGCGCCGAGGCGCACCTGCGCGACGTCGCGGATGTACACCGTGGCGCCGTTGACCTGCTTGATCGGCAGGTTGCCGAGATCCTTCAGCGAGTCGGGTGTGGAGTTGAGCCGTACGTAGTACTCGAGGCTCCCCATGCGCGCCGTGCCTGCGGGCACGATCACATTGCCCGCGGCGAGCGCGTTGCTCACGTCCTGCGCGGACAATCCTTTCGCGTAGAGCGCCTGCGGGTCGATATCGACGTTCACCACGAGCGGCACGCCGCCGTACGCCGGCGGCACGGTCGCGCCGTGCACCGTCGCGAGCGGGATGCGCACGAAGTTCGTCGCGAAGTCCTGCAGTTCCGCTTCCGTGCGCTTGGGGCTGCCCAAACTCAGCTGCAGCACGGCGACGTCCGTCGCGTTGAAGCGCAGCATGAACGGCGGCGTGATCCCCGCCGGCATGTTGTGCGTCACCGCCTGCGATGCCGCGGCGATCTGCGCGATCCCGGACTCGAGGTTGCCGTCCGGCTGGAAATACACCTTGATGACGCTCAGCCCGTTCAGCGACTGGGATTCAATGTGCTCGATGTCGTTCACGTAGCTCGAATACACGCGCTCCGCGAGCGTGACCACGCGCTCTTCCATTTCCTTCGGCGAGAGTCCGCCGTAGCTCCACAGCACCGAGAGCACGGGGATGTTGATCGCCGGGAAGATATCGACGGCCATGTTCTCGACGGCCACCACGCCGAACACGAGCACGAGGATCGAAAAGCAGACGAACGTGTACGGGCGTCTGAGCGCCAGGTGTACGAGCCACATGGCCCTACGTCTCCCTCGCCATCACAGCGAACGTCCCACGAGCGCTTCGAGCTGCGCTCGCGTGATCTGATAGTTGTAGCGCGAGGCCACCAGGCTGAGCTGCGCCGTCGTATAGGCGAGCTGCGAGGTGAGCTGGTCGAGCTCCGTCGAGATGCCGGCGCGGTAGCGTTCCGTCTGTACGCGCAGATCTTCCTGCGCCGATTGAACGGCTTCGTTCGCGAGCGAGATGTTCTGCTCGGCAAACCGCAGGCCGTAGAGCAGCCGCGCCGCTTCGGCCCGCGCCTGTCGCGTCGCGTCGAGCGAGACGACGCGTGAGACTTCCGAAACCGCGCCGGCCCGCGTGATGGCGTCTTCGCGCACGAAGCCGTTGAACAGCGGATAGGTGGTGCCGAGGATCACGTTCCAGCCCGGCCGCACCGCCTGGAGCAGCGTGGACTGGTTCGCCCAGTTGTATCCGGCGCTGAGCTTGACGTCGGGCACATACTGCGTGCGCGTCGCGCTGAGCGACGCGCGGTCCGAGCGCTCCTGCGCGCGGGCGGCCTGCACCGCGGGCGAGGCGTCCACCGCCATGCGGACGATGTCGCTGTCGGCGAGCGTCAGCGAACGCGGTTCGAGGGACGGCGGGCGCCGCCCGCCGACCGGTCCATCCGCGCCGACGAGCCGGCCGAGCGCGTACGCGGCGCTCTGCAGCGTGTCGAGTGCCGCCACGAGCTGCTGCCTGCTGGTCGTGACTTGCAGCTGAGCGCGCAGCAGGTCGGACCGAGTGGCGGTGCCGGCGCGCATGCGGTCGTCCGCGTAACGCAGCCCCTGCTGGGCCTGCGCGACGCTCGCGCGCGCCACATCGACGAGATCGGAAGTTCGCAGTGTCTCATAGAACGCGCTCTGGGCCTCGAGCGTCGTCGCGTAGCGCTGCGAGACATTCAGGGCGTGCGCCGACGCCAGGTCCGCGGCGGCGCGCGTGCGATCGTCTCCACGGCGCCCGCCGGTGATCACGTCGACCGACGCGAAAAGCCCCGCGGAGTAGGCATTCGGCGGGATGTTGCGCACCGTCCCCGCCGCCGTCGAGTTCGAGGTCAGCGCCTGCGACGTGGCGAAGACGTTCGGCGCGTACTCGCCGAGGGCCACGCGTGACGCCGACTGCGCGGTGCGCACGCCCTCACGGGCGCCGGCGACCGCCGGGCTCACCGCAAGCGCGCGCTGGACGACGGTTTCGAGGTCGAGCAGGGAATCAACGCGCGGCGCAGGCAGAGGATCTGCGGGTCGCGCGGCAGTGCCGGGCACCTGTGTGCGCGCCGCCGCCGGGAGCAAGGCAAGTACCGCGAAAGCCGTTGTGGCGATGCGTTTCAAGGCTGGGAGCATGCGGGAGGAAATCTAATCTCGCGCATCGCCGCGCTGAAACTCTCTACGCGGTTACGGGTGGGTTCGTTGCACCAGTCGGGAGTTCAAAGCTTCAACGACAAACAACAAGCGGTGGGCGGGGGAACTGTTAGCCGGGGCCCCCCCAACTACGCCCCCCCGCCCCCCGCCACCCCCCCACACCCCCAGCCCACCGCTGTCGTTCCTCAGCCCTTCTTTGTTTCTCCCCTCAACCGGTTCAGCTTCTCCCTGACC
>JBIOHR010000191.1:0-6185 GCA_044449085.1 Gemmatimonadales bacterium
AAGGTGATCACCGACGCCGGCTTCGGCCCAGGCTACAAAGTGCCGGGCCTGCCGCACCGCACCGGCCACGGCATCGGCCTCGACGGCCACGAGTGGACGAATTTCGTAAAGGGAAACACGACGCCGATCGCCGTCGGGATGTGCTTCAGCGACGAACCGACGATTGCGATTCCGGGCGAGTTCGGAATCCGCCTCGAGGATTGCGTCTACGTGTCGGAGGACGGACCGCACTTCTTCACGAAGCAGAGCGTGGCGATCGACAAGCCGTTTGCGGACTGACCATGTGCGCGCACGGCCGGAAACCGCTACGATTCCCGCCATGAGCATGTCCGTGGGAGGATTCGATCAGCTCTTCGTTCGATTTCAGTCGGCCGTGGCGGGCCGCTACTCGATCGATCGCGAGCTCGGGCGTGGGGGAATGGGGATCGTCTACCTCGCACGCGAAGTGCACCTCGACCGTCCGGTCGCGATCAAGCTCCTGCCACCGAACCGGGCCGCCGACCCGGTGCTGCGCGAGCGCTTCCTGCGGGAGGCGCGGCTCGCGGCAAAGCTCTCGCACCCGAACATCATTCCGATCCACGCGGTCGACGACTCGACGGAATTTGTTTTCTATGTGATGTCGTTCGTCGACGGCGAGACACTCGCGCATCGCGTGCGCACGCGGGGTCCCGTGCCGGCGTCCGAGGGAGTGCGCGTGCTTCGTGAGGTGGCATGGGCGCTCGCCCACGCGCATGCACAGGGGCTCGTCCACCGCGACGTAAAGCCCGACAACATTCTGCTCGAGTCCGGATCGGGCCGCGCGCTCGTCGCCGATTTTGGAATCGCGGCGGCCGTTGGCGATTCAGCCGGCACCGGCGTCAGCGGCACGCCGGAGTTCATGAGTCCGGAGCAAGCACTTGGGCAGGAACTCGACGCCCGCAGCGACCTCTACAGCCTGGGCGCGACCGCATTCTTCGCGTTCTCAGGCCGGCTTCCGTTCGAGGGAACGAGTCCAACGGAGGTGCTCGCCAAGCAGGTGACCGAGGAGGCGCCGAGCCTCGCCGGACTCGGGCTGGCGGTGCCGCGCAAGGTGGCGCAGCTCATCGACAGATGCCTCGCGAAAGAGCCGTCGCACCGGCCCGCAAGCGCGGACGCACTTGCCGAGCAGTTCGGCGTTGCACTCGAGCAGCGCCGCGAGCTGCCCGCCGCCCTGCGCGCATTCGTCAAGCGGAACGGGCGCCTCGACGGCGGCGGCACTATTGCCTCGTCGATAGTGATCGCGGCAACGTCGGTCGCGGTCGGGCACTATGTGACCACGCCGCTTGGCTTCGCCGCGCTGGCGTTCGGATTTGCCGGTGCGCCGATTGGATTCATGATTGACGCGGCGCGCAAACTCTCGATGCTCGGATTCGGACAGCAGGATCTCGCGCCATCGTTCAAGGCGGAGATCGAGCAGAACCGGGAGGAGCACGCCGTCGAATACAGCCGGGAGACTTCCCTCTTCGACCGCATCCTGCGCATCGGGGCGTATACGTCAGCCGTTGCATTCGGCGCCTCGTTCGTCGTCTCGCTGTCGCTGATATTCCGCTTCGACGCGGTCTTTTCGGCTTCCATGGCACTGTCGCGCCAGTACGCGGCGTTCCTCATCACCCTTCCGGCGTATACCTCGGTCACCATGGCGGTGGTCGGGGGGACCTACCTGACGAGGCTTCAGACACGGCGCGACGTCGAGACGCCCTTCTGGTCGCGCCTCTGGCTTGGCAAACTCGGCACGTTTGCGTTCAAGATCGCGCGCCGTCTGGCGCGCAACAAACTTCCCGGCGCGGCAATGACGCATCGCGCCACCGAGCTCTCGCTCGGGATGGCCGCGGAGAATCTCTACGAGGGCCTGCCGAACGCGACCCGCCGCCAGCTTGGCGACGTGCTCCCGCTGATCAATCGCCTCCAGCGGGATGCGCAGAAGCTGCGGGCGCGATACGACGACCTCAAGGAAGCGCTCGCGCTGGCCGGCGACGCCGCCGCGACTGGCGACTATGCCGACCTTCGCGAGGAGCGCGACGCCATCCACGCAAAGCTTGGCGACGCGGTCGGCGCACTCGAGACAATCCGCCTGAATCTCCTGCGCCTGCACGCGGGTTCAGGCTCGGTGGAGAATCTCACCACGCACATCGGGCTCGCGTTCGCCGTGTCGGAGGAGGTCGAACGAATGCTCGCCGCGCGGGACGAGGTCGAACGGTCGCTGAAATTCCCCAGGGAGATCGCGACGACTCCGGTGTGAGTTGCCGGTCCCTGCAGGCATGGCGCGAACGTGGGCAAGCGGTTCCCCCATCCTGCCGCTTGCCCACGCCCGCAAACCAGCTTCCGTGCTTCAGATTTACTTCAGCTTCGCCTGAACCGCTTTCCCGGCCGCAAGGTGCGCGACGAAGTTCGGCGCGACCTTGTTCTCGAGGTCCTTGAGCTCCGCGTTCTGCGTGGCCGGCAGGAGCTGCTTGGTCACCGCGTCGATCACGGCCTGATGGTACCAGACCTCGTGGTCAATGTAGGCCTTGTCGAACGCGGCGCCGCTCGTCGAGTTGAGCGTTTTCATCGCTTTCGCGTGGTCAACGGCGAGCGCGAAGTCCGGGCCCGGGGGCGTCGGCGTCACCTTGAGCTTGGCGGCGAGATCGCGGCCAAGCTTGCGGACCGCCGTGTGGTCCTTGATCATCATGTCGGCGAACGCGACGACGTCCTTGTTCTTGCTCTTCTTCGCCGCGATCCGGCTCGTCTCGATGTCCCAGGTGTTGGCGGCGTCGAAAATGGCGACGATCGTCGGATCGTCCAGCGCACGCGCGGCGACGTGCGCACGCGCCGAGGCCGGCGCCAGCGAGCCCGTCTGGGCCTGCACGCCGGGGGCAGCAAAAGCGGCGAGTGCCGCAAACAACATCGTCTTCTTCATCGGTTATTCCTCGTGCATGTTGGAGGTCGGACTACGGCTGCTGACAGAGCGGAAGGTGCCTGCCGATACTGACTATGTCAAGTGTTTCTTTGACTTATTACCCCACTCGCATACATTTAGCTTGCATAGCGGAGGTGCTCATGGCCTGGTGGCAGCGACAACTCGGAAAAACGACACGGAACCGCATTGTGGCGCTCCTGAGACGCAGGGAGCGGAGCGTCGAGGAGCTCGCCCAGGCCCTCGGCCTTACGGACAATGCGGTGCGCGCGCACCTTACGGCGCTCGAGCGGGAAGACGTCGTCCGCACCGTCGGCGTTCGACGCGACGGTGGCGTAGGCAAGCCGGCGACAATCTATGGGATTGCGGCCGACTCGTCGGCCGTTTTTTCCACGGCGTATTCGCCCGCACTCGGCGCCGTGCTCGCAGAACTCCGTGAGCGGATGACCCCGCGCCAGATCGAGGCACTGCTCCGCCGCGCCGGCAAGCGCCTCGCCGCCTCCATCCCGGCACGCTCGACGTTCGACGAACGCGTGCGCGCGGGAGCGACGTTCCTGACGGGAATGGGCGCCGATGCAGAACTCGTGCAGACTGCCGGAGGCTATGAAATCCGCGGACACGGGTGCGTGCTGTCAGCCGCCGTCGCACAATGTCCCGCGACCTGTGTGCTCCTCGAGCAGGTGCTTCGCGACGTGAGCGGCGGCGAGGTCACGGAGTGCTGCGACCGATCGACCGACCACCCGAACTGCAGGTTCGCGATCTCACCAGCGGCGTAGGGACGGCCGCCCCGCCGACCGACGCGACGGCGCAGGTCAGTGCGTGTCGAAGAACTCCACGACGCCCGTCTCGACGGCGTATTCCGCGCCGACGACCATCAGGCCGTCGCGCAGGATGAGCTGCTCGAGCACTTCCGATCCGTGACGCAGGTGATCCACGGACGCGCGAATGTTCGCGCGCGTCGCCGCCTTCGCGAGCGCGACGCGGTCGCGGGCGAGCTCGGTGTCCAGGAGGCCCTCGACCGACGGACGCACGCGCTCGACGATCGCGTGCAGGTTCCTCGACTGCTTCGCCGCAGGACGCCGGAGCTCGTCGATCGTCGCCGCGATCGCGCCGCACTGCGAATGGCCGAGCACGAGCACGAGGCGCGTATGGAACGCCTCCGCCGCGAACTCGACGCTGCCGACCAGCGACGGCGCCACGATGTTCCCGGCCACGCGGATGACGAACAGGTCGCCAAGTCCCTGATCGAACACGATCTCGGCCGGCACGCGCGCGTCCGAGCAGCCGAGGATGATCGCGAACGGCTCCTGGACCATGATGAGTTCCGGGCGTCGCGGATGGGCGGCACCGGCATCGCGCAGCTGCGCGGTGAACCGTGCGTTGCCCGCCTTCAAACGGTCGAGGGATTCGAGTGCGGGAATCATTTCACGCGAATATGAGAGGGGCCACCGGACGCAGGAAAGCGTGGATCCATTTTCTTGAGCGTCGCCGCGACGATCTTCGCTACAAGATAGTTGCGGTACCACTTATGGTTGGCCGGAATGACGTACCAGGGCGCGTAACTCGTACTGGTCGCGCCGCATGCGTCGCCGTACGCCCGCATGTACGCGTCCCAGTACCGGCGTTCGGCGAGGTCGGCCTCGCTGAACTTCCATCGCTTGAGCGGATCGTCCACGCGCGCCTGCAGCCGGCGGCGCTGCTCGTCCTTTGAGATCGCGAGATAGAACTTGAGGATGGTGGTGCCGTTCTGCGCGAGTTCGCGCTCGAATCGGTTGATCTCGCGAAAGCGGGCCTTCGCCTCGTTGTGCGACACGTCGCCGTGCACGCACGTGACGAGCACGTCCTCGTAGTGCGAGCGATTGAAGATCCCGATCAGGCCCCTGGCGGGAACCTCCCTGTGGACGCGCCAGAGAAAATCGTGCGCGCGTTCTTCGGGCGTCGGCACCTTGAAGGACGTCACCCGGCACCCCTGCGGGTTGAGCCCGCGCATGACATGCCGGATGGTGCCGTCCTTTCCGCCGGTGTCCAGTGCCTGCAGGACGATCAGGAGCGAGCGCTTCCCCTCGGCGTAGAGCCGTTCCTGCAGCAGGTCGAGCTTCGCGATATGCGCCTCGGTTTTCTCGTGCGCCGCGGCCTCGTCCTTGAAATCGCCGTGGTCACCGGGATCGACGTCTGTCCACCGGAGACTCCCCGCGGGCTTCAACGCATATCGGCGCATGACTTAACCAAACCCGGGGTCGCGGTGGGATCAAGACGAAACCGGGGCCGTGGGGCTGGTGGGACCGCGATCCTCAAGCTCGGAGCTCAAGCTCACGGCGCAACGCTCGGACGGGTCAAGGCTATTTGTTCAGAGCTGGGCGCCAGGAAGAACAACCGATGTGCCTGATCGCGCCGCGCCGCTTGCAGCGCCCACGTGCCGAGGCCGGCAATCGGGATCCGCGCACCATTGCACGCGACGGCCGGTGACGTGTGCATGTTTCCGCGGTCAGGACTTGGCGCGGGCGGCGCCGAGTCCGGCAGCACGCCCGGTCGCCCAGGCCCAGAGAAAGTTGTAGCCGCCGATCGGCCCAAAGGCGTCGAGCACTTCGCCGCAGAGGTAAAACCCCGCGCACCGCCTGCTCTCCATCGTCCGCGGATCGATGTCGGCGAGGCTCACGCCGCCGCCGGTGACTTCTGCCTTCTTGTACCCTTCGTCGCCGGTCCAGGGCAGGACGCCGCGCACGAGGACCTCCACGAGCCGCAGGCGCTCGTCGCGCTGCAGTTCCGAGAGCACGCGATCGGCGGAGACGCTCGCGACGACGAGCAGCGCCGCCGCCAGGCGTTCCGGCATCTCGGCGCGGAGCGCACCCGCGACCGTTCGCGTGCCGCGCGGCCTGAGCCGCTCCGTCCACTCGGCGTCGCCGTGCACCGTCCACCGAACGGTGAGACGCGCCTGCGGATCGTCACGCTCCGCGCGCGACCGCACCACGACGTGCGAGACGTCGAGCACCGACGGCCCGCTGTAGCCGCCATGCGTGAACAGGAACCCGCCGGTCGCGGCGGCGCTGCGCCCCCCCGCGGGCGCCCTTATCGTCCAGGGAAGCGAGGTGCCGGAGGGTGCATTCATGGGTGGGGTTTATAGTAAACAAATGCCGCGATTCGCCGCGAACCTCGGGTTCCTCTTCCCGGAGCACGGCTTCCTCGATCGTTTCTCCCGGGCCCGCGCGGCCGGCTTCACCGCCGTCGAGTTCGCCACGCCGTATCCGTACGAGCCTTCTCTCCTCGCGCAGGTGCT
>JBIOHR010000192.1:0-6103 GCA_044449085.1 Gemmatimonadales bacterium
GAGCCACATGGCGGCGTGCGACACGCCCAAGGTCCAGACCATCGCCGGCGCCGGCGCACTCTGGGACGGCTTCGCGTGGGGCATTTCGCCGTGGGATACCAAGAAGGTCGAAGCCGCGCTCAAGGATCGCGGGCTCAATCCAGTGGCCGATCACGATGCGTCCAAGGATTTCTACAGCTTCCACGTGAAGGATCCGGATGGGATGGATGTCCAGATCACCAACGGCACGAAGAAGAATCGTCGCAAGGGCCCGGCCAACGGCAAGCTCAACGTCGAGGCGCCGTTCGAGTCGATGGGACTGAAGACGGTCTACCTCGACCACATCTCCTACGCAGTCACGAGCTACAAGGAGACGGTCGCATTCTACGAGGCGCTCCTCGGCTGGAAGGGACTCGGCGACGAGGGGAGCCAGAACGAGACGCAAATCTCGCCCGAGATCGGCGGACTGCTCATTCGCGGAGGCAACAGCACGTCCCCGACGTTCACGATGCCGGCCGAACGCCACGCGGTGATGAACCATATCTCGTTCGGCGTGACGCCGTTCGACGCCGACAAGATCTGGGCGGAGTGCTGCGCGCGCGGTCTGCAGGCGCGTGTGGACACGGGTGCAATTGCGTCGTCGCCCGAGAAGGAGCATGACATCCACACGGCGACGTACAAGAGCTACCACACGCGTACGCCGAACAACTACGACCTGCAGTTCAGTGGAAAGATCAGCGCGGGAATGACGACCGGTCCGGGCGGCGCCTAAGCGGTCAGTGGGAGGTTTTCGGCTAATCGCCGCCACCTTCAGGCGGTGAGTCCCCAGCTGCGAGCTCCGGCGCGACGATCGCGCGCGGCGCGGTGACGACAGGCTCGAGCACACCGATCTCCTCCCCGTTCCACGCGCCCAGGTCGCGGAGCTTCCGCGCCGTCGGAAGCACGCGGCTCTCGAGCGACCCGACCGCGGCGTTGTAGGACTCGACACTCTTCGAGAGTGACCGGCGCAGTGCGTCGAGGTGCTCCGCCGTCGTGCAGAGCCGGTCATACAGGTCGATCCCGAGATCGCGGATGCGCTCGGCGTTCTCGCCTATCCGCTCTTGCGTCCAGCCGTACGCGACCGACTTGAGAATGGTGATGAGCGTTGTCGGGCTCGCGGGGATCACGCCTTTGGTGATCGCGTACTCAATCAGGGCGGGATCCCGCCGGCACGCTTCGCTGAAGAACGCTTCGCCGGGGAGGAACATCACGACGAAGTCGGGCGCTTCGGCCAGCTCGTTCGCGTAGTCCTTGTCGGCGAGCTGGTCGATGTGGGTGCGGACCTGACGCGCGTGCTGGTCGAGAAGTTCGCCGCGGCTGCGCTCATCCATCGCTTCCGCGGCATCGAGATACGCCTGCAGCGGTGACTTGGAGTCGACGACGACCGCCTTGCGCCCGGGCAGGTGCACGACGAGGTCCGGGCGCAGGCGGCCGTCGTCCGTCGAGAGCGTCGCCTGCTCGACGAAGTCACAGTGCTCGAGCATCCCGGCGAGTTCCACGACGCGGCGCAGCTGCATCTCGCCCCATTGGCCGCGGACCTGCGGCGCGCGCAGGGCACGCACGAGCGACCCGGTCTCGTCGGTGAGATAGCGCTGGCCTTCACCCATAAGGCGTAAGTGCTCGTGGAGTGCGGCGTGGCTGGCGGCACGATCCTTCTCGAGCGCGACGAGCTGATCGCGCATGCGCTCCAGCCCGTCGCGGATCGAGGCGTTCTCATGGCGGGAGCGGGTGGCTGTCCACGCAAGCGCCGCGCCGACAACGAGCGCGGCGAGCGCGACAAGAATGTAGTTCGTCATCGACCAATGGTTGAGGTACTTTATCAGGGAAGCAAGTAACACCATTCGATCAGCGGTCAACAATGCCAGAGGCACGCATCATGACGACGCGGCGGAAATTTCTGGCCAGCGCTCCGCTCGGGGTAGTTGGCGTGATGGCGGCGTGCAGCGACGGCGCGCGCGACACGTCTGCCGGCGCCTCCGCGGCTCCCGGCGGCGCCGCGGCGCCTTCGGCTGCGACCCCGGCCAGCGTGGCGAGCGTTCCTGCGGGCGCGCCGGTGCTCAACTGGATCCCAAAGCACGAGGAGCTCGTCTACACGTTCGGCGGCAGTGCGCCGCGCCAGCGCATCAAGCCCGGAACGCGCATCGTCACCTGGACTGAGGACTGCTTTGATGGCGCCGTGAAGACTGCGGCGGATCTGCCGTCCAGAAAAATGCCACCTGGCCACGACAATCCGCAGACGGGACCGTTCTACATCGAAGGCGCCGAACCGGGCGACACCGTCGCCGTGCACATCATCAAGCTCGAGCCCGCGCGCTCGTACGCCGTGTCGTCGTTCAGCCCGGGGTTCGGCGCGCTCGTTGGCAACGATCAAACCGCAATGCTCGGCCCCGATTTTCCCGAAACGACCTGGCGGTATGACGTCGACGCGAAGCGGAACGTCGCGCGCACATCTTCGGCGGACGGCAAGCATTCGTGGGAGGTCCCGATGTCCCCGTTCTTCGGCTGCATCGGCGTGGCGCCAGCGGGCGCAGAGGTCCGGACGACCATCGTGCCCGGCAACTTCGGCGGCAATATGGACTGCCCGGAAGTGCGCGCGGGGAACACGGTCTATCTCGGCGTGAACGAGCCGGGCGCCCTGCTGTCGTTCGGCGACGGTCACTACGCCATGGGCGACGGCGAAATTATGGGAGCCGCAATCGAAGGCGCGCTGAACGTCGAGGTCTACGTCGAGTTGATAAAGAAGAAGGCGACGCCGATTCCGCGGATCGAGAACGCCGACGAAGTCATGTTCGTCGGATCGGGGCGCCCCCTCGAGGACGCGGCGCGCGTGGCGTTCAAGGCGATGATCGGGTGGGTCCGCGAGCGCACGGGGATGTCCGGGATGGATGCGTATCAGTTCGTGTCGCAGAACGCGAAGGCGCCGATCATTCAGCTGGTGGACCCGCAGTATACGGTGCTCGTGAAGATTGAGAAGCAGCGAGTGCCTCGAATCGCATGACCATCGACCCGTTTGCGGTTATCTTCATGGCGATCGCCGTCGGGTTCATCGGCGCGGCAGTTGTCGCCGCGCGACGATTCGCGCGCAAGCGTGAGCGCGAGGGGCTCTGGGACAAGAACGGGCCGCTCAACCCGACATCGCCGCCGGGAGACTGGGGACTGGTGCCCGGCTACGGCGCGCATCGCCCGGAGATCGAGTCGGACGTCGACGAGGATCCGCCGCAGGAGAACCGTGTCGAGTGAACGCAGTCACCCAACACGGGCCACTTGAACCTCACAACTCACCACTGGAGTTCGCAGCTCGCAGCTCATCACTCCCGCAAGAACCGTCCATTCATGACCAAACTTTCTTTCGTTGTCACCGCCGCACTTCTCGCCGCTGCCGCCGCGCCGCGTGCCCTGCCCGCGCAGCGCCCCGCGGTGACCGCCGCGAACTATCTCGACGAATTCATCGACAAGTCCGTGGACCCGCGACAGGACTTCTACCACTACTCGGTCGGCAAATGGCTCAAGGCGCACCCGATTCCACCCGCCGAGCGCGCGTGGGGAATCGCAAACGTCGTGCAGGACGAGACCTACCAGCGCGTGCTCGCCATCAGCAAGGCCGCCGCGGCCGACACCAAGGCGGTCAAGGGGAGCAGCGCGCAGAAAATCGGCGATTTCTGGTTTTCCGCGATGGACTCGGTGACCAACGACAAGCAGGGAATGACGCCGCTCGCTCCGGAGTTCGCGCGCATCGAGGCGGCGCGCGACCTGCAGGCGCTGCTCGGCGACGCCGCGCATCTCCAGTACATCGGCGTGAACGCGTTCTTCAGTCCGTCCATCTCGCAGGATGAAATGAACAGCGACCGCATGGCGCTGCATTTCTATCAGGGCGGCCTCGGTCTTCCGGATCGCGACTATTATTTCGATGCGGACGCGCGCGCGACCAAACTGCGCGCCGAATACGTGACCCACGTCGCCCGGATGTTCGAACTGCTCGGCGACGCATCTGCGCGCGCTGCCGGCGAAGCAAAGACCGTGATGGCGCTCGAGACGGAGCTCGCGGGTGCCTCGCGCAAACTCGAGGACCTTCGCGACCCGCACAAGAACTACAACGCGATGACGCTCGACAGCCTTGGCAGGCTCGTGCCCGGCATCCGCTGGCGTCCGTTCCTTGCGGAGGGCGGCATACGCGGCGTGGACAGCGTGATCGTCGGGCAGCCGGAGTTCTATGTACAGGTCGAGAAGACGCTGACGTCGCGTCCGCTCGCCGACCTCAAAGAGTACCTGCGCTGGCAGCTCGCCAACACGTACGCCGCGGAGGCGGGGGGGAAGTTCGACAAGGAGAACTTCCACTTCTACGGCACGCTCATGAACGGCACGACGGTCGAACGGCCGCGCTGGAAGCGGATGCTCGACGAGCAGGAAGGGTATCTCGGCGACGCGCTCGGCCAGCTCTACGTGCAGAAATACTTTTCGCCGGCCACGAAAGAGCGCTACCGCAAGCTCGTCGGCGAGATTTTCGCCGCGTTCGCGGATCGCATTCGCGCCCTCGGCTGGATGAGTGCGCCCACAAAAGAACGCGCGCTCCAGAAACTCTCGGCCGTCATGATCAAGGTCGGCTATCCGGACAAGTGGCGCGACTATTCGAACTTCGATGTCGATCGCACTTCGTTCCTCGGGAACGCCGTCCGCGGCAATGCGTGGCGCAGCGACTACGAGATCAAGAAACTCGGCAAGCCAGTGGACCGCACCGAGTGGGATATGACGCCGCAGACGTACAACGCGTACTACAACCCGTCGAACAACGAGATCGTGCTCCCGGCTGCCGCGTTCATCCTTCCCGGAATCCCAGACTCGCTCGTGGATGACGCCATCGTCTATGCGTATGCGGGCGGCAGCACGATTGGCCACGAGATCACGCACGGATTCGACGACGAGGGGCGGCAGTTCGACGAGAAGGGGAATCTCAAGGAGTGGTGGACGCCAGGCGACGCCCGGGAGTTCAACGCGCGCGCGGCGAAGATCATTGCCCAGTTCAACGGCTACATCGCCGTCGACTCGCTCCAGGTGAACGGCAGCGCCACGCAGGGCGAGAATATCGCCGACCTGGGCGGCGTGCAGCTGGGCTGGGACGCGTTCACCAAGACCAAGGAGTACAAGGAAGGAAAGTCGATCGGCGGGCTTACGCCGGCGCAGCGGTTTTTCGTCGGCTGGTCCATCAGCTGGATGACGGCGATTCGTCCGGAAAATATCCGGACGCACGTGAAGACCGATGTGCACGCGCCGAGTTTCATGCGCGCGTGGGCGCCGGTGAGCAACCTCCCGCAGTTCTACCAGGCGTTCGGCGTGAAGCCGGGCGACAAGATGTACCGTGCGGACAGTGTGCGCGTGAAGATCTGGTGAGGCGCGTCGTCGTCATCGGCGCAGGCGCCGCGGGAACCATGGCGGCGATCTTCGCCGCGGGCGCCGGCGCGGAGACGATTCTCCTCGAGCGCACGAAGGATGGCGGGCGCAAGATCCTGATCAGCGGCGGCGGGCGGTGCAACATTCTCCCGGCGCGACTGGACGAAACGCGCTTCGTGACGGACTCATCCGCGAACACGCTGCGCAAGATCGTGCGCAGCTGGCCGCTCGCCGAGCAGGTTGCGTTCTTCGAGCAGGACGTCGGAATTGCATTGGTTGAAGAGCCGGAGTCTGCCAAGCTGTTTCCCTCCTCTCACAAGGCGCGCGACGTGCGCGACGGGCTCCTCGCGCTTGCGCGGAGGCGCGGCGCCGCCGTCCGCATGGATACGCTAGTGACCGATGTCGCGCCGGCCGGCGCGCGCTGGACGGTGAGCTGTGCCGGCGCGGCGCCGATCGAGGCCGATGCCGTGATCGTCGCCTGCGGCGGCCTCTCGGTGCCGATGACCGGGAGCGAAGGAGCGGGCCTCCGCATCACAGAAAAACTCGGCCACACCATCCATCCGACGTATGCGGCGCTGACGCCGATCACGTCAACGCCGGCACCGTTCGGGAACCTCTCCGGCATCTCGCTTCCCGTGACGATCACGGCGACCGCGCGGGGGCGCAGCGCCGCCGCGACCGGCGGGTTCCTGTTCACGCA
>JBIOHR010000193.1:0-6097 GCA_044449085.1 Gemmatimonadales bacterium
CCTCGTCACCGCGCATCCCCCTCACCTCTCACCCCGCACCCTCGGCACCCGCATCCCCCTCACCCCTATCCGACCGCAACAACGACATCCCGTCCTCCCCTCTTCCCTGTCAGCAGCCGGTCATCCGCCACCTGCAGCAACTTGAGCACTCCTGTTCCATCCTCCGGCCACACCGCGATACCCGCGGAGAACGTTACCTGTACTGTCTGCCCGTTATCGAGCACGACGTGTGTCTCGCGCAGTGTCGCGCGGATGGCTTCGAGCGTGATCCGCGCGTTCTCCAGCGATGTCTCCGGCAGCAGCAGCGCGAACTCCTCGCCGCCGAGACGGGCGATCAGGTCGCTCGCCCGCAGCGTGCTCCGCAACACCGACGCAAACGTGATCAGCACGAGATCGCCGGCCGCGTGGCCATGACTGTCGTTCACCGCCTTGAAGTGGTCGATGTCGAGCATCGCGATCGTCGACGGCTTGCTCGTCCGCGCCGTGCGCGCGAGTTCCTCGTGCGCGCGCTCGTGGAAATACCCGCGGTTCGACAGCCGCGTGAGCGGATCGCGGATGCCGGAGAGCCGCAGGACTTGCGCGCGGTCGACGATCACCGCGGCGAGCGCCGTCGCGGTGAGGAGAATGAGTGAATACTCGAGCTGCGAACGCAGCCCCGACCCCGAGATGCGCAGCCCCGCCGCGTCGAAGACATGTCCGGTGGCGTTCGCCCATCCTATCAGCGCGAGATACTCGCCGACGGCGATCAGTCCGGCGACACGCACGAGCCGGCCGTCGTACCGCAGCGCGCTCACCGTGATCGCAAGAGCATACAAGGTGAAGGTGATCCGGCTGTGCAGCGCGGACTCCGCGTCTCCGCCCAGGAGCAAGAGGAGCTGGTAGAGCGTGACGAGCGTGACGTCGAGCACGACGGAGGACAGCCCGAGATAGCTCCCGCCCTGGCCGCGATGCGCCCGCCGCAGGATCGGAAAGCCGACGCCGGTCGCAACGAGCGCCAGCGCGATGCCGATCGGTCCCTGCAGGTTGTGCGGCGCGCGAATCCAGGTGATGGTGCCGGGCAGCGCAAGCAGCGCGGCGACGAAGAGACGGCCCTGCGCGATGACGACTTCGCCCGCGCGCCCGGCATCGGCGAGCTCGGGCTCCTGCGCTGGCCAGAATATCCGCCGAAAGTTCCGGTCCGAACGAACGGGCACGCGGGAAACTCCCCTAGTGGTTGGAGCGTGTCAGGGCCAGGACTGCGTAGGCGGTTGCCGCATCGCTCATGAACCGCCCTACGTCGGTCGACACGTCGCGCTGCTTGTTCAGCGACCAGGCCAGCCACCGCCCCTCGCCGGCATCCTGATTGCGCTCGAGCCACTCGAGGGCACGCCGAAGCTGCGGCTGGTCGCGCGGCACGCCCGCCTCCTGCAGCGCGTAGGCGACGAGTCCGGTCGCGTAGCCGTCGCTCTTCGTCTCGAGCGCGGTGCTGTCGGCGCGGTGCCATCCCCCGACGAACGCCGAGAGCGAGAAGCCGCCGTCGGGCTGCTGCCGCGCGAGCGCTGCCGATTCGATCGCCTGCTGCTGCGCCGGCGTAAGAACGCCCGGCAGCTCGCACGACGCCCACAGCAGCACGACCCGGTCGATGAGCACCTGCGATTCCTGCTCGCGCGCGAGATACTCTTTCATGCGGACCAGCCCCGGCTGGATCGACGGGCTCGACCGGTAGCCGCCTGGCGCGATCCCGACCGCGACGGCGGCGAGCGCTGTCCCGTAGAACTGCGAGTTCCCCTCCCATGGCGCGTTGTGGAACTGCAGCCACGGCCATGCGCCCTGATCCGCACCGCTCGTCACCTGTTGCCCCCACATGTTGTCCAGCGCGAGATGTGCATCCGCGCCGAGCGATCCGCCGCGGGCATCGTACGACGCGAGAACGAGCGCGTTGAGCACGGATTCGGTGCCGCGCGATTCACGGGTCTTCGGCACGCCCCGCGTCGCGTCGGGATAAAACGGCTCGACCACTCCCCACATGCGGACCCGCTTGGTCACGTTGTCGAGCAGCTGCCACTCCAGCTGCGCGCGCGCGAGGGCATGGGCGGGCGCCCGCAGCGCGGGCCGCGCGATCGCATACGGAACCGCCGTGTGGCACGAGATGCAGAAGGTGCCGTGATCGCGTTTGGCGGTGGACCAGTTCATCCACCAGGCGATACGGCCGTCGAGGTACGCCGCCGCGCGGTATTCGCTCCAGCGCGCGCTGTCAGCGCCTTCTACCGCGCGCGCCGCGGGCGCGCCCTGCGCGCCCTGCGCACTCAACGGCGCGGCGCACGGCGCGACCAGCGCGGCCGCGGCAATCCCGACACGACAAGCCCATCGACTTCCGGCGTGCACGGCAGTCTCCTGTGGCGGAACGAACCCCAGAATCTACGTTCCCCCCGCCGTCCGCGCGCTACCTCTTCGGAAAGTCGCTCTGCCGCTGGACCGTGCACACCTGGATATGGTATTCGGAATAAAAGTCCGAGCGCCCTTTTTTCTTGGCGGCCAGGTGCTCCGTCTGCTGGCTCCAGCCGCGCTGCGCCTCTTCAGTCTCGAACTCCACGATCGTCACCCGCTCGCCGTCCGGCGCAGTGAACCCCTTGTGCGAGATATATCCGGGCATCGTCTTGGCCAGCGCACTCATGCGCGCCGACCACTCCATATACTCATCCACGGCCTCGGGACGGAGGCGCGAGCGAAACACAGTGACGATCATTCGGCAATCCTGGTTACGGGGTCATTCCGAGCGCAGCGCGGTCATCGGGTCGACCTTGCTCGCCCGACGCGCCGGGATCGCGGCAGCCAGCACCGCGACCAGTATGAGCAGCAAGCCGACTCCGCGAAAAGTAGTGGAATCCACGCCGCGTGCGTTCGCGCCATATTTGCACGACCTCTTTCCACGTGCCGTGCCATGTCGATCGATCGCCGCGAGTTCCTGCAGGCCCTTGGGGCGGGCGTGGCGGCCGGTGCCGCGTCCGGCCATGCCAACGAAATGAAATCAGACGAGCCGCCCCGCCCCGCACGCGCGCCCAGTCCGCTCTGCTTCACGAGCGGACGCGAACTCGCGGGAATGATTCACACGAAGAAAATATCCGCGCGTGAGCTCATGTCCGCGGAGCTCGACCAGATCGCGCGCGTGAACCCGCGCATCAACGCGATCGTCGCGAAACTCGACGATGCGCAATGCCTTGCGCTCGCCGACGACGCCGACCGCCGCCTCGCGCGCGGTGAGACGGTCGGGCCGCTGCACGGCATCCCATGGGCATTCAAGGACCTCGAGAACGCCGTCGGCTTTCCCGCCACGCAGGGCTCGCCCATCTACAAGGATTTCATGCCCACCGAGGATACCGCGCTCGTCGCGCGCATCCGTGCAGCGGGCGTGATCCCGATCGGCAAGACCAACGTGCCGGAGTTCGGCATGGGTTCGCACAGCTACAACAAAGTTTACGGCACCACCCTGAACCCGTGGGACCTCACCAAGACCGCCGGCGGCTCGACAGGCGGCGGTGGCGCGGCCCTCGCGACCGGCCTCCTTCCTTTTGCCGACGGCAGTGACCTCGGCGGCTCCCTGCGCAATCCCGCGAACTACAACAACGTCACGGCGATCCGGCCGACGGTCGGCCTCGTGCCGATCGCACCCACGCAGCTGCCGTTCCTCGGCTACAACGTGAAAGGGCCGCTCGCGCGATCGGTGGAGGATGTGGCGTTTGCACTGAGCGTGATGGCCGGTGCGCACCCGGACGATCCGGGCTGCTATCCGTCCGACCCGTCAGCGTTCGCGCAGTCGCTCGGACGCGACGTGCGCGGCGTGCGGGTCGCCTGGTGTCCGGACTTGGGCGGGCTTCCGCTCGACACGCGCGTGCGTTCGGTACTCGACGCGCAGCGCAGGACGTTCGTGGACATGGGATGCATCGTCGAAGAAGCCTGCCCGGATATCGCTGAGGCCGCCGAGATATTCCTCACGATTCGCCAGTGGAAATCGTGGATCAGCTATGCGCCTGTACTCGCCGCGCACCGCGCACAGATGAAGCCCGAGGCGATTTGGGAAATCGAGGAAGGCGCAAAGGTCACGAGCGCGCAGGTCGCCCATGCGATGGTGCGCCACGCCGCACTGCTCGAGCGCGTGCGCCGCTTTCAGGAGAAATACGAATTCACGCTGTGCGCGGTGAACCAGCTGCCACCGTTCGAGGCACGCATCGACTGGCCGCACGAGATCGACGGCACGGCGATGGAGAACTATGTCGCATGGATGAAGTCCACATACATGATCACCGCGACCTTCAGGCCATCGATGTCGGTGCCCGCGGGCTTCACGCCGGACGGACTTCCCGTCGGAATCCAGATTGTCGGTCGCTACCGCGACGACTTCGGCCTGCTCCAGTTCGCGCACGCGTTCGAGCAGGCGACGAACATCGGGAAGCGGCGGCCGCCGATCGCGATGGCATGACGCGCGTTCCCGGCGATCCGGCGGCTACGGCGCTCGCGGCAGGTGGATGACAACCGTATTGAGGTTTGTGAGCAACGGCACGATCTGCGCGAATGGCTCGCGCCCCGGCACGGTCGCGGTGATGCGCATCTTGCCGCCCGGTATGTACGTGTAGCTGCACGACTGGAACAGGCCATCGGTACCCGTCGTGTAGAAATCGGGAAGCAGCGCCCAAAGACCCGCCGTGGCCTCGAAGAAGAATTCCACTTTGACACCCGCAACGGGATTTCCGCCCGGGCCTACGACCCTCCCCATCACGAACACTGAATCACGCACGTCCCACTGCCGGTCGGCAATGCAGCGATCCGACACCCAGTTCGTCGCTGCTGGAACCTTGAGCGTGGCCAGATGGGTCGAATCGCGAACCGCCGTGAATTTCAGTGCCGTGGGTATCGCAAGTCCGATATCCGTGAGCGGCGGCATCATGAGGTTGACCGTGTACGGGCCGGGCTCGAGGTCGCCAATCCGGATGTCGCCGTTGGCGTCCGCGGTACCCTGATACGGAGTGCCGGGGAGGGCAATCGTCGCCCCGCGCGCAGGAGTGCCGTCCGTTGTCACGGCGCGGACGTGCAGGGAGCCAAGCGGTGCGTGCCATGCGGAGCCGTCCGGCCAGTCGACACGCGCGAGGTCGCCGCCGGTCTCACTGGCGTAGAGCCAGGTGCGCACTCGCGGCGGGGTGTAGACGTCGGTGGTGTCCTGCTGCGCGCCGATGCCGCGAACGTACCAGCGATCGACCATCGCGGTGCCGTTCGCCATCTGCCGGAACGAGACATCCCCGCCCGGGCGGTATTGGTCCGTCACGCGCGCCATGCCGACGTACCGGTACTCGATGTCGCGGATCGCCCGCGCCGCCGTATCGACCCAGAGCGTGCCGTCGATGTCGATGCGCCCACGCGGACGGGCGCCGTCCGCCGGTGAGAATGACAGACCGACCTGACTTGGACGCGTCTTGTTTTTCGCCGCGAGGCGGAAGCAGTATCCGGCGGCGAATGCGTCGTCGAGCAGGACGTCCGCATCGGGGCCGTAGAGCGACTGGTCGCCGGCGCTGTCGGAGGCAAAGCCGTTCGCGATGAAATCCGCGGCGGACTCCGACGCGGTGAACGACTTTCCGACGCCGGTGGCCGAGTCTGCCCGCACGATGAAGCGCGTGATCTTGTCGCTGGCGCCGTCGAACGTCCGCTCGAACACGAGCCGGTAGACGGACGCAGTGTTCGTTTCGCGCGCGACGACGGTGGCCAGGAGCCCCGCGCGGGCTTGCTCCCACAGGCCGAGCGCTGCGGCGCGGTCGCTGCGCCTGCCGCAGTGCGACTGGTCGCGCACGCTGACGGCCGCGAGCATCGTGGGAACCGGGATCATCGCGAGGTCGTATGGCACACTGGCGTCGACGGCGCCGGAGAGGCGAACCTCGCGAGGCTGAAACCCGATGCGCACGACGCGCGCCCAGCGCGGCGCTCCGGTGACCGCGACGCCGTACTCGCCGTGCTCGTCGGTGATCCGCCGGCCGAGCACCACGCCGGACGAGTCTAGCAGCATGAACACCGCGCCGGCGATCGGCTGATGGTTGGTGCTGTCGCGGACGGTGCCGTGAAAGGCCTGTGCGAA
>JBIOHR010000194.1:0-6073 GCA_044449085.1 Gemmatimonadales bacterium
CGGGCGACGCCGTCTTTCACTTCGAGGACCGTTCCGACTTCCTCGACGTCGAGGGAGCTGAGATCGGCGGCTTCGATTTCTCGAAGGAGGATGTCCTTGATCTCGCCGGGACGGAGGGATGACTGGGAGGCCATTTATGTTGGTGTGGGACGTGGTGTGGGGTAGCTTGTGAAAAATATCACAAGCGGGTGTAACATGCAACTGGTCGGATTAGCCAGGACCCTGCAAGGACGGTGAAAAGCGGGTTAACCCGTTTCTCGTTGGTTGGTTAACAACAGTTCTTAGCGCGGGCGACCGTACATGTCGACGAGCATCGCGGTTGAAACAACAGAACGAATTAACCAACCAACAAATAACCAGTTACTCGCTTGTAAGTCACTCGCACACATCTCGCACACATACGGATAACCGGCGCGTCCAGGAGTCAGCCGGTCCGACTCCTCCCCCTCCCCTGCCTGAACCGCTCTATAAGATCCCCCGTCCGCAATCGTGCCAACGACGCGGACCTCGTCCCCACAATCCGCTGCGCGGTACTCGTGAGATGCGACGGGCTCGCGAACTCCAGCACCCCCGCCACCTCGCTCACATCGTAGCCCGGGTTCTTGCACAGTTCCGCCGCGGCAATCAACCGCACGAGATCGATGATGCGCTTCAGGTTTGGCGAACCGGCCGCCGCGAAGCTCCGGCTCAGGTGCTCGCGCGTCACGTGCAGCTGCGCCGCGATCGATTCGGTGCGCACGGTGCGCCCGCCCTGCGCCACGATCGCGCGCCACGCGCGCTCCTGGATGCGGTTGTCCAGGCCGAGCGCGAGGTGGGCGTCGTGCAGTGCGGCGCCAAAGCGCGCGGTGAAGCTCTGCGGCATCACGAGCTCGCGCACCGCGGTGTCGTCCATCCCCTCGACGAGCACGTCGGCGAAGTCGCCGTCCATGCAGCGCGCGAGCGCGCCGGTGTCGGCCACGCGCATCGGGGTGAGCGCGAAGAACGGAACGCTGGGGTAGTCGCGGGCCAGGCCGGCGGCCTTCCACGTCTCGTCCGTCGGGTGCGCGACGTCCACGACGACGGCGTCGACGAGCGAGCGCTTGAACGCCGCGCCGAACTCCGCGACCGTCCGCGCGAGCGAGAGTTTGCCGCGGCGCCGCGGAAACGCGCGCTTGAGCAGGTCGCGAGCGCGCTCGCGCGAGGCGAGCGCGAGGATTTGCGGTCCGGCCGGAAAGGGTATGGCGCGTGATGTCATGTCAGGCGTCGGTCTGCAGCGCGCCGGCGGCACCGCCGCTTCCTATCTCCAACCCGGCGGGAACTGCCCGCCCGCGCCGCAGCGCGTGTGCGCGGGCGAGCACGCCGCGCGCGTTTTCGTACGAGAGGAGCTTTGATGCGTCGTCGTAGCGCGCCCATCGGCACGCGGTGATTCCTTCCGCGCGCTGCGGCTTGGTCGCGCCGTCGCCGGCCTCCATGAGAAAGAAGTGGCAGACTTTGTGGATGAGCCGCCCGCGAAAGCGGAAGTGCCAGTCGATGGTGTCCACGGGCGCGCGCAGCTCGAGCGCCGCAAGCCCGGTCTCCTCGCGCACTTCGCGGAGCGCGGCCGCCGCCGGCTGCTCGCCGTGCTCGAGGTGTCCCTTCGGGAAGCCCCAGTTCTGGTAGCTGTCGCGGATGAGGAGAAAGAGCGGCTCCGCTCCGTCCGCGCGAAAGACGACGCCACCCGCCGACGTTTCGTCGCGCGGCTTGTGGCTGCGTGCCGTGGCCGGCCGCTTTTTCGCCTTCGTCACACGCGTGCGCCGTTGTGCAGGGTGGCGCGCCCCTCGATGAACTGGCGCACGACCGGATCTTCAGAATGCTTGATCTCATCCACCGTGCCCACCTGGCGCACGCGTCCCTCGAACAGCATCGCCATGCGCGTGCCGACGAAATAGGCGCTGCGCATGTCGTGCGTGATGACGATGCTCGTCACGCCGAGCTGCTTCTGCATGCGCACCATGAGTTCGTCGATGACCGCGGCGGTGACCGGATCGAGTCCGGTCGTCGGCTCGTCGTAGAGGATGTACTTCGGCCGGTGCGCGATCGCGCGCGCGATGCCGACGCGTTTGCGCATTCCCCCGGAGAGCTCGATCGGTGATGTCGCGCCGGCGTCGGGGAGGTCGACGAGTTCGAGCGCCTCCTGCACGCGCGACGCGACTTCCGCCGGCGTGAACGTTCCGGCCTTGAGGAGGCCCATCGCAACGTTGTCGTTGACGGTGAGCGAGTCGAAGAGGGCGGAGAACTGGAAGACGTACCCGATGTGCGAGCGCAGCGCGTACAGTTCGCTGCGCCTGAGCTTCGGCACTTCGAGGCCGTCGACGAACACCGTCCCCTTGTCCGGCTCGAGCAGGCCGACGATGTGCTTGATGGCGACGCTCTTTCCGGTTCCGGAGTAGCCGATGATGACCATCGTCTCGCCCTCGCGGACCTCGAGTGAGAAGCCGGCGAGGACGGACTTGGAGCCGAACGATTTGTAAACGTTTTGGAGCGAGATCATGCAGGTGAATATGCTACAATCGACCACCGGCGTCAGATGGAAGATCGAAGATGTAAGATGAAAACCAAACGGCCCGGGATATTCCCCGGGCCGCTCGATCAGTCCTTCCATCTTCCATCTTACATCGCTGTCAGGCAGCGAAGCTGCCGAGGGCCCGCCCAACATCCCCTTCGCGCAACCGCTTGAGCGCGCGGTCGCGCAGCTGCCGCACGCGCTCGCGCGTGACGCCGAGCATCGCGCCGATCTCCTCCAGCGTGTGCTCGCGTCCGCCCTCGAGGCCGAAGTAGAGGCGCAGCACCTTGGCATCGCGCGGCGGGAGCGTGTTGAGCGCCTGCTCGATCTCGTCGGTGAGGAAGCGGTTCATCGCTTCTTCCTCGGCGTCGGGCATTTCGTCGGCGACGAAGCGCTCGATGAGCGAGCGGTCGCCGTCGGGATCCATCGGTGCGTCGAGGCGCACGTCGCCGGTGTTCAGCGCGGCGAGCGACTGGACGACGTCAACGGAGAGACCGGTGAGCGCCGAAAGTTCTTCGGGCGTCGGCTCGCGGCGCATTTTCTGGCGCAGGATTTCGCTGGCCTTGATGATGCGCGAGAGATCGGCGGTGCGGTTGAGCGGCACGCGCACCGTGCGTCCCTGACGTGCGAGCGACGAGAGAATCGCCTGGCGGATCCACCACACCGCGTACGAAATGAACTTGACCCCCTGGTCGGGGTCGAACTTGCGGGCGGCGGTGAGCAGGCCAACGTTGCCTTCACCGATGAGATCGATGAGGGGCAGCCCGCGGTTCTGGTACTTTTTGGCGACGGAGATCACGAAGCGCAGGTTGCGCTTGACGAGCTCCTGGAGTGCGTCGGGGTCGCCGGCGCGAATGCGGCGCGCGACCTCGATCTCCTCAGTGCCCTTGAGCAGCGGGTACGTGCTGACCTCATAGAGGTACTGGTCGAGGATGTCACGCTCGGGCTCACTCGGCGCAATGCCCGCGGGGGCGGTGCGGCGGCGGCGGCGCGGTTTGACTTCTGCAGCGGGCGGCATTGGTACGGTATTCCTTGCTTCAGGCGCCTTGACGGGCGGCTGAGCCTTTGAAGATTTGGCCCGGGACGGTGCGGCGGAGGCTTTGGCGGTTTTTGCCTTGGGCTTGGCACGTGTGGCACGTCCTCGTGTCATCGTGCTGCCGCTCCCGGGTAAGGTGCGCGCCGCTGCGGTTGCACTCGCGTGGAGTCTGGCCGTATGTCGCGCTCGTGAATCCGACGGAATTCCGCCGGACTGAAGGTGCACGAAGATAGTGCTTTCTCCCTGTAATTTCAACACTTTGTACTTGACCCGTCTCTTACTGCCGGATAGGTTCTTTGGTTCCTGTCGGACGCCGCCTTGAGACGAGGCGAGGAGTGGTCGTTATGACCGCAAATCAACGGCGACTGCAGCGGGGGCGTAGCTCAGTTGGGAGAGCGCTTGAATGGCATTCAAGAGGTCAGGGGTTCGATTCCCCTCGCCTCCATCGCTGGGTGGCCGTGCAGAGGCGGCGAACCGGCGTGGACCCTGTTTGTTTAAGCGGGTCCGGACGTCGTGGCATGAAAGCGACGTCCGCCACCCCGCTTCCTCGCGGGAATAGCTCAGTTGGTAGAGCACAACCTTGCCAAGGTTGGGGTCGCGGGTTCGAGTCCCGTTTCCCGCTTTCTGAAAGCGATGGAAGATCGAAGGCCGAAGATGGAGGTTGTTCGGCAGGACCCTCGACCTTTCATCCTGGATCTTCGATCGTAGTTAGCTGTGCCCGGGCGGTTAGCTCAGTTGGTTAGAGCGCCACGTTGACATCGTGGAGGTCACAAGTTCGAGTCTTGTACCGCCCACTCTCTCGAACGACGATGGAAGATGTTAGATGGAAGATGAAGTGCACCGGAATCTTCAATCGTCGATCTTCCATCTTTCATCTTACATCCGGTTTTCAGTTCACCTTCACAAGGTTCTTTTCGCCATGACCCGCCGTCTCCGGCTTCTCTCTCTCCTCACGCTGGCCGCGCCGGCGCTTGTGCTCTCCGCCCAGCAGCCGGCCAAGCCAGGCGCGGCCGCGGCACCCGCGCCGGATCCCTGCCCGATCGAGCTGATGCAACCCACGGGCCTCGGCATCGCCAACCTGCAGCGCTCCAAGCTTGCAAACGTCAAGTCGGTCGACGACGCGAACAAGGTGATGCGCGACGTATCGAAGCTGCTCTTCGATTCCAAGCAGGCCACGAACCCGATGGGCCGCGACCTGCTCATGGCCGAGTTCGTCACCTTCTACATTCAGTTTGCCGACTCGGCCAAGCGCGGCGACATCGGCTTCCCTGGTGACAAGGCGCAGTACGTGGACCTGTTCAAGTACGCCGATTCGCTCTTCACCATCGTCGAGACGAGCGAACCGAAGTGCGCGAGCACCACGCTGGGCTGGCGCAACTACAAGCCGTATACCGAGCGCATCAAGGCGGGGTACGCCGCGGTTGCCGCCGGTGCGGCCGACACGGCGGAGAAGCTCGCGAGCCGCGCGATGATCCTGAACCACACGGGTCCGCAGGCGTACGACATCATGTGGCGCGCGGCCAAGATCAAGAACGACGAACCGAACGAGATCAAGTACCTGACGATGGCGGCGAAGACGCTCGAGGGCGACACGCTCAACTCGGCGATTCGGGCCAATCTGCTGTTCACGCTGGGCCACATCGAGCAGGACTTCGGCGACGCCAAGACCGACAAGGCACAGAAGGACAAGCTGTACCGTGATGCGGCGGCCGCGTATCTCATCGTGCTGAAGGAATTCCCGTCGAGCGATGAAGCGCCGTACGCGATGCAGGGCATCACGATCAGCGCGACCGTGGTCGGCGACACCTCGATCTCGAACGCCGCCGTGGCGGTGATCAAGACCGCGCCGGAGAAGTACACCGACCAGACGGTCGGCCAGGCAGGCGTGCTCTCGACCGCGTCCGGCAAGATGGCCGATGCCGTGGCCTTTTTCTCGATGGCCGCGAAGATGAACCCGTACTTCCGCGACTACCAGTACAACCTGGCGGCGATGATGTACGAGTCCAAGCAGGCGGCGGACATGGTCCCGGTGGTGCACAAGCTCGTCGACCTCGACCCGGACAACCCGGAAAACTATCAGCTGTTCACGTACGGCTTCATGGGTGTGTCCGACGCAACGAAGGATCCGGCGGTGAAGAAAGCGGCGATCGACTCGGTGATGTACTACGGCAAGATCGCCGAGGACATGCCGATGCGCGTCGCGTACACTGATTTCGAGCGCCAGGCGAAGCGGACGCTGCTGATGGGGACGGTGGAGAATCGCGCGAAGGACGCGAAGTCGTTCTCGATCGATTTCGAGTTTCTCGGCAAGGACGGCGCGGTACTGCAGAAATCGACGGCAACAGTGGCGAACGTGGCGCCGGGGGCGACGGGGAATTTCAAGGTGGACATTCCGATCGGTGGCGTATCCGGCGTGCGATATGCGCCGTTGCCGTTGAAGTGAGTCCCGCGCGCGGCTAAGTTAGGAGGCTGGCTGCGGGAGACGGTACGTGCAGCCGGCCACGCGCGCTCATAGC
>JBIOHR010000195.1:0-6070 GCA_044449085.1 Gemmatimonadales bacterium
GCGACCGCCTGGCCGTGGAAGTTTCCGCCGGACAGCATCGTACCGTCGTCGAACACCAGCGGATTGTCGGTCGCGGCGTTCAGCTCGCGGCCAATCACGCCTTCGGCGAACACGATCGCATCGAGCACGGGCCCGTGGACTTGCGGCATGCACCGAAGGGCATACGCATCTTGCACGCGAGCGTCGTCCACGCGATGTGATTCACGAATCGCGCTCGCGGCGAGCAGGGATCGCAGCAGCGCCGCCGAGGCCGCCTGCCCCGTCTGCCCGCGGGCATCGTGTATGCGGGCATCGAACGCATCAGGCGTGCCCAGCAGCGCCTCGAGCGACGCCGCGCCCGCAACGTGCGCGGTATTCCAGAGCGTTCGTGCGTCACCCACGGCCAGCGCGGCGATTGCCGTGTGCGCCTGCGTGCCGTTGATCAGGGAGAGGCCCTCCTTGGGCCCAAGCGAGACCGGTGCGAGTCCCGCCGCGGTGAGCAGTGCGGCGGCTGGTCCGCGCTCCGCTGCCTCGCCACGCAACAGTTCCCCCTCACCGATGAGCGAGAGGGCGAGATGCGCCAGCGGGGCAAGGTCGCCGCTCGCGCCCACGCTCCCCTGCTCCGGCACCACCGGCCACAGGTCGGCATTCAGCATCGCGCACAGCAGTTCCGGGAGCGCGGCGCGTGCGCCTGAGAAACCCTTGGCGAGCACGTTCGCGCGCAGGAGCATCATCGCCCTCACCTCGCGGCGCGGCAGCGGCGTCCCGACGCCGGCGGCGTGGCTGCGGACGAGGTTCTTCTGGAGTGCCGCGAGCTTGTCCGGCGGAATGGCGACATCAGACAGCTTCCCAAACCCCGTCGTCACGCCGTACACGACATCGTTGCGCCTCACCAGCTCCTCCACCACGTGCCGTGTCGCGGCCATTCGCGCGAGCGCTGACGGATGCAGCGAGGCAGACGCTCCGCCCTCCGCCACCGCGCGCAGCTGCGCGATGGAGAGCGTCCGTCCGTCGATCGATACTGCGGTGGCTTTCATGGAATCGTGGTGGACTACGGCTGCCGGTAGTCGCTCCGGTTGTAGTTGAACTTGACGTCCTGCTCCGCATTGAGCGAGATGAAGAAAGTAAACGAGAAGTTGCCGTTCGGCGCCTGGGTGAAGCCGAATACGGCGCGCCAATCATGGAGCTCGCGCGAAAGCGAGATCGTCTGCGAGCCGAACTGGCGGAGCTCCAGATCGTAGTTCGTCCGCCAGCTGGCGCTCCACTTCTCGGTCAGCTGGAAGCTGGTCTGGAATGCCACGTTCATCTGGGCCGGATACTGGATGATCGATCCGCCGGCGGTGGTCGTCGAGTTGGTCGCGTCAACGGGCGGAGTGGCGAGCGCACTGCGCACGCACAGGTCGTATTGGACGGGGTTGACCGCCTGCAGGGGCTGGCACTGCAGGGTCGGATTGTAGGCGATCACGTTGCCGCCCACGGGCGGGCGCTGCTGGTTGTCCGTGAATGTCACCGACGCGTTGAAGCCGTTGGCCGGCGGCGTCTGCTGCAGCACCTGCTGGGGGCTGTTCGGGCCCGCCACCGTCTGCATTTGCGCGACGGTCTGATCCGTCTGGCTCATCCCCTGGCGATCAAGCGACCCGGCCGTGTCGTGCGCGGCGATGGCGGCCTTCGGCGGCGCGACGCCGAACAGTCGCTGGAAGAGGTGCACGAACGGCGACTTGCCGTCCAGCGAGAATGTCGCGTGAATGTCCGTCAGGTACGGCGCAAACTTGGCCGAGTCGCTGAGCACGTTGCCCTGAAACAGCGAGTAGTCCGACCCGAAGTCGAAGCCGGGCAGCAGATCGGAGCGCAGCGTGTACCCGAAGTTGTCGGTGGTGAAGCCCGTCTTGTGCGTCTCCTGCGCGCGCTGGAAGTCCCACGTCAGCGGCGTAAACACGAGCGAGAGCACGTGGATCTTGCGCGCGCTTTCCGGGTGCGTGATGTCCGAGTCCCCTCCTTGCCTGAGCTTCGCCTCGATGTTGGTCGCCAGCGAGAGCGTCATCTGCTTCTGCGCGAGCGCGCCGAGGTAGCCGACCGGCGACCGCCCGGTAGCCTGGAGGTACGCGGCGCTGACCGTCGCCTCGGGTGAATAGGCGAACGAGATCGACGGCGTAATCGAATGGCGCCACTTCGAGACGGGGCCGAACCCGTCGAACAGCGCGTAGAACGTCGGCGAGAGGGAAATTCCGTAGGAGAGGCGCTTGCTCTGCGAGACCCAGGTGGCGCCGGTGCGCTCGCTGCGCACGAAGTACGACCCCGGGTCGACGTTCGCGATGGAAACGTTCGGCGTGATGTTCCACTGGCTCTTGATGAGCTGCGGCGTGGCGACGCTCAGGTCGAAGTCGATGGTCTCGAGGTAGGTCCGCTGATATACCCGCGTCGTGCGCGAGGCCGTGTCCACCGGGTCGAGGATCGTGCGGATCTGCGGGTAGTCGGCTTCGGTGTCGCCCGCGCGCACCGCGGCGGTAACCTGAAAGTCGCCGACCTTGAACGGCGTGTTGAATGCGATTGTCGTGTTCTTCGTGCTGCGATCGATCTTCGTGCTGTCGATCGTGCCGTCGGACAGCGTGCGGTAGCGGAAGGCAAAATCTCCCTGCGAGTCGATGTGCTGGCTCTGCGACGACCCGAAGGTGAAGCTCGGCGTCCACAGCAGCCAGCTGCTCACGTTGATCGGCTGCGACGTGAGGCTCAGCGTGGGCAGGTTGTCGTCGATCTCGGGGCGCCCGGGATATTGGCGCCGCTCACCGCCGATCTGCAGCGAAAACGGTCCCATCGCGTCCGAGTAGCCGATCTGGGAGAGGATCGTGGCGAGCGGCGCAATCGGATTGATGGCGGTCTGGCGCTGGACCGTCGTATTCGACGTGTAGTTCAGGTTCATCGTCAGGCGCGACGCGAGCGAGAAATTCTGCGCGTGCTGCCACGACAGCGTGAAATTCGACGAGCCGCTGCTCAGCTCCTGTTCCGACGCCGAAATCGTCCCGGAGAGGAAGCGGTCGAGCAGCTTGTAGCGGATCGTGCTGTGGTACCATACCCAGCCCGGATCGTCGAACGTCGCCTTGGCGCTGCTGCGCCAGTCCATCGAGACCTGCGCGTCGTAGTAATCGCTCAGGGCGAAATAGTACCCGGCGTTGTAAACCGTCCGGCGGTAGTCCGGACTGTTGCGGAGCAGTTCCGTGAGGCCGAACTGCGGCGTGAGGATTCCGGAGTGCCGCCCCGAGCGCGAGTCCTGGAAGATGAACGGGAACCACATCACCGGAATGTCCTGGATGTACAGGATCGCGGGGCGCGCGACCATCACGCTGCCGCCGATGCGCTTGATCTCCGTCGCGCGAAAGTGGTAGTGCGGGAAGGTGTCGTCGCAGCTCGTGATGATGCCGTTGCGTCCGTAGAACGCGTTCCCCTGGGCGGAGGCCGAGTCGCCCGAGAAGGCCCCGACGTCCGCCGAGACGTACCATGTCGCCGTGCTCTTCGCGGACGTCGAGAGGAGCGTCGCACGCCCCTCCTTGCGCTGCATGTCGTACGCCATGCAGTCGGGGCCGCCGGCGTTGACGTCCTCGCCCGGCCGCGATGCGTCGCGCAGCACGATCGAGTCGCCGCACGCCCGCACGGTCGCCGCGGTATCCGAATACGTGATCGTGTGCGCGACGATCGTCGTCGGGTCGCGCAGCACCGCAGCACGCTCCGTGCCATGCTGCGTCAGGGTGATCGACTTGTCCGTCGCCCCGAACACCACTTCGTCCGCCTTGTAGCGCACCGTCTGGAACCCCTTCATGCGCATCAGCTGGTCGCCGACGCTGTCCGCCACCGGCCATCGCACGAGCGGCGCGTTCCTGAGGGAGTCGCGGCGCGCCTGAGCCGAGTCATCGGCGGTGCGCATCGGGTTTGGCGCGGGTGCAGCCGGTCGCCCCTGCTGCGACGCCGGAGGCGGTGCACCGGCGCCGACGGTGCCCGCCTGTGCGTCCGCCTCGCGCGCCCACCCCGCGACGGCGAACGCGGACAGGACGGCCGCGGCCGCGACGCGGAGAGCGCGCCGGCCGCGCATCACCCCGCGACGCCTCCCGAAAGCTCCGCCTCCCGCTCGCGCTTCAAGCGGGCCCGGTAAACGAACCGCGACACGATGATGCTCACCTCGTACAGGCCGTACACCGGAATCCAGAGCATGAGCGTCGAAATGATGAAGTCACCCGGCGTGACGATCTCGCAAACGATGAGCGTGCCAACGATCGCGTGCCGCCGGTACTTGGTGAGGAACTGCGGCGTGACAAGGCCGATCGCGGTCAGAGCGAGAATGACGATCGGCAGTTCGAACATCGCTCCAAACGCCAGCGAGACCGCGAACAGGAACCCGAAGTACTCCGATACGGTCAGCATCGCGTCGATCGACGCGTGCGGCAGCTTGTCCATCAGGCCCATCGTCACCGGCACGAACACGAACACCGACATCGCGATGCCCATCAGGAAGAGCACCGTCGCCGCGAACAGCACGGGCACGAGCACCTTCCGCTCCTTCTTCGAGAGCGCCGGTGCCAGAAAAGCCCAGATTTGGTACCCCACAACCGGAAAAGCGAGCACGACCGCCAGCACGCCCGCCGCCTGGAGCAGGATCGTGAAGGGGTCGATCGGCCCCGTGAACACGAGATGCTTCCCGTGCAGGTACGGTTCGATCGGCTTCGTGGCGATGCCGATCACGTCGATCCCCGACACCGTGGTGAGCCAGAACGTGAACACGAACGCGATGGCGATCGCGAGCAGGCTCTTCAGGATGCGCCAGCGCAATTCCTCGAGGTGGTCGAGGAACGGCATCTCGGCGGAAGTACCTTCTTGATCGAGTGGCAGGGGTCGTCACGGTGTCGCCGGAGCAGGCGCGCCGCGCAGAGCGCGGCGCGCTTACGTCACGGCTTCTTGATTTGATCGGCGACGGTCGTCGCCTCTGGCGAACCCGGGTACTTGGCCACCAACTGCTGGAACAGCGTCTGCGCCTTGGCCGCCTGCCCCGCTGCCTGCGCGAATTTTCCCCGCTTATACAGCGCACTGGGCGCGTGCGGCGTCTTCGGATACTTGTCGACCACGATGGCGTATGCCGAATCCGCCGACGCCGTCTGCCCGGCAAGATCGAAGCTGTGCCCGATCTCGAACTGCGCCTCCCCGGCATTCGGATCGTTCGGGAACTGCGCGAGCATTTCCACGAACGCCGAGCGCGCGGTTTCATAGTTGCCGCGCTGCATCATCTGCTCGCCGAGCTGGTACAGTTGCGCCGGTCCGGGCTGCGTCGCCCCGCCAGGAGAGGCCGGAGGCGCACCCGGCGCGGCGGTGGACGGCTGCGCCGCCGACGCAAGATCGGCCTGCTGCCGCTCGAGGTCCGCGCGCACGTCCTGCATGCGCTTCTGCGTCTGGCCCAGCAGCTCCTGGATCGTCAGCAGCTGCTGGCCGAACGTGTGCATGGTGATCGACAGGTCGCCCTGGAAACGCGAGACGTCCGTCGAGAAGCGCGCCAGGAAGGCATTCACGGCGCGCACGGAGTCGGCGACGGCCGCGACCGCGACCGTCGCCTTCTGGAACTCCGCGCGGTGAACGGAATCCGCACGCGCGTTCTCCGCGCGCAGCACGGCGAGATCGCCCTGCAGCGTGCGCACATCGTTGCGCGTGGCAAAGCAGGCGCTGGCCGCCACCGCGGCGGCGCAGACGGCCAGCGCTCGAATCGTCCGACCGATCAATGGGGCATCCTCAGTTTGTCGCCACCGGCGATGATTTCGAATTCTGCGCGGCGGTTCTTCGCCCACGCGGCTTCGTCCTCGCCCTGCGCCGCAGGACGTTCCTTGCCGAAACTCACGGTCTCGAAGCGCGAGGCATCGACGCCGCGCGAGACGAGATAGCGCTGAACGGACGCCGCACGGCGCTGTCCGAGCGCAAGATTGTACTCGTCGGAGCCGCGGTCGTCGGTGTGCCCCGCGATGCGGATGCGAAGCGCGACGTTCGCGTTGAGGATCCCGACCTTCGCATCGAGCGTCGGCTTGGCGTCGTCGCGAATGTCATCCTTGTTGAAATCGAAGTA
>JBIOHR010000196.1:0-6064 GCA_044449085.1 Gemmatimonadales bacterium
ATTCTGATGGTCGCGATGGTGCGTAGAGATCTAACGACGAGTTAAATGGTTTCTTGTTGGTTGGTTAACAGAGGTTTCTTGCCAACAACCTCCGTTAACAAACCAACGAAAGAACGGATTGGCGCAGTCTCCGGCGATCCGGCGTACACCAACTATCGAAACGCACAAATGTCAGCTCCGACCCCACTGGTCCAATCACGAGACGTAGGCCGCTTCAAGATCCACGCGCTCCAGGCCGGCGGCCAAAGACTCGACGGCGGCGCGATGTTCGGCGTCGTCCCCAAGCCACTCTGGCAAAAGCGCATCGCGCCGGATGACCGCAACCGCATTCCGCTCGGTATGCGCTGCCTGCTGATCGAGCACGATGATGGCCTCGTGCTCATCGATACCGGAGCCGGCAACAAGGAGAGCGCGAAGTTTCATGACATTTATGGATTGGAGAACAGCGGCGCACTGAATGACGGGGGTGTCGCGCGGACGAACCTCGAGGATGCGATCATCGCCGCGGGTCACCGCATCGCCGACATAAAGCTGGTGATCAATACGCATCTGCATTTCGATCACGCCGGCGGCGATACATCCATCGATGCATCGGGTGCCGTTCGCGCGTCGTTTCCGAACGCACGGTACGTCGTGCAGAAGGGCGAACACCACTGGGCGATGCACACGAACGAGCGCACGGCGGCCAGCTACTTCGAGCGGAACTGGGAGCCGGTTCGCGAAGCCGGCCGGCTCGACCTCATAGAAGGGGAACGCGAGATCGTGCCGGGTATTTCAGTGGTCATGACGCCGGGGCACGTGCCGTTTCATCAGTCCGTACTGATCGACGGCGGGTCTGAGATCGGCTGCTTCCTCGGCGACGTGTGCCCGACGTCGGCGCACCTGCCGCTGCCATGGATCATGGGGTACGACGTGGAACCGCTGGTGACGATGGAGTCGAAGCGGGCGCTGCTGAAGCGGGCGGAGGCGGAGAAGTGGCTGCTCGTCTTCGAGCACGATGCGAACGTGGCGTGGGGGCACGTACGGCACGATGGAAAGGCATACGGGCTGGTGAACGGCGAGTAATCGGCACTTGGTTGCAGGCCGCTGGTTCGGCTACGGCCCAGTACCAATGGCCAACGACCAATCACAGGCTACTCGCCGCTTGCGGACAGCCTTGCCCCAACCCCAACCGCCGCTTAGCTTTCCGCACTCAATCGTAGACAAGAGGTCGGGCCTGGCTTGCCCGATCCACCCTCTGGCCCCTGACCAATGCACCGGTCACTGAGCTGCAGGAGTTCGCCGCTGAAACCCCATCCAATGGATTCATCCATTCGATGGCGGTCCGGCATCGCGGACTCTCAAGGGAGGGTCCGCGATTTTCTTTTCCGTCACGGAGGACGACAGACTATTCAGGATACAACCAAGCGGCCGCCGCGCGTCAACCGGCAGATCCGCATCAGTCCCGTCAGGGTCATTGCAGCGGACGGGGCTCAGCTCGGAATCATGGAAGTTGACGCCGCGCTGTCGGCGGCCGTAGAGCAGGGGCTTGACCTCGTGGAAGTTGCGCCCCTCGCGCGCCCTCCCGTCGTCCGGATCATGGACTACGGGAAGTACAAGTTCGAAATGGCAAAGCAGGCCCGGCAGGCGAAGAAAAAGCAGCACGTGATCCTGCTGAAAGAAGTGAAGTACCGTCCTGGAATCGAAGCCCACGACTTCGATACGAAAACGCGCCATGCGCGCGAGTTCCTGGAGGACGGCAACAAGGTGAAGGTCACGCTGATGTTCCGCGGGCGGCAGATCGCGCACCCGGAGCTTGGGCGGGCAGTGGTGCAGCGTGTGGCAGTGGCGCTGGCTGACGTCTCGAAGATCGAGACCGATGCCCGCCTGGAAGGGAAGGCCCTGACGATGATCCTAACGCCGAAATAAGACGAGACCGATATGCCGAAGATGAAGACTCACAAGGGCGCGAAGAAGCGCTTCTCCGTTACGTCAAAGGGGAAGGTGCGCCGGATGAAGGCCTACAAGAGCCACATCCTCACCAAGAAGACCTCGAAGCGGAAGCGTCAACTCCGCCGTCCCTCGACGGTGGCAACCGTTGGCGATTCGCAGCGCATCAAGCGCCTGCTTCAGGCCTAAGGAGATCCGACCATGCCACGCGTACGATCGAATGTCGCGCGACTGAAGCGCAAGAAGCAGGTCATGAAGGCCGCCCGCGGAAACTTCGGCGGTCGCAGCAAGCTCTGGAAGGCCGCCAAGGAGACCGTCGAGCGCGGCTGGGTCTATGCCTACCGCGATCGCAAGAACAAGAAGCGCGAGTTCCGCAAACTGTGGATCCTCCGCATCAACGCGGCCGCGCACCAGCACGAGATGACGTACAGCGCGCTGATGCACGGCCTCAAGAAGGCGGGGATCGAGATCGACCGGAAAATTCTTTCCGATCTCGCCATCAAGGACGCTGACGCGTTTGCGGAACTGGCGGCTAAGGCGAAGTCGGCGCTGTCCGCGGCATAACCGCGATGTAAGATGGAAGATGGAAGATCGACAACTTTCACCTTCCATCTTCGATCTTTCATCGTAGTTCAACTTGACCCTCGAACAGTTCAATCGGGCATGTGAGAGCCTTGCCGCCGACGCCCCTGGCTTGATCGCGGGCGTGGGCGACCTCGGCGCGTGGGGAGAACTGCGCAACGCGCTCGTGGGCCGCACCAGCGGCCGTCTTACGGACATCATGAGCGCGCTCGGGTCGCTTCCCAAGGAGGACCGCCGCGCCGCCGGCCAGCTCGCGAACGCGACCAAGATTGCGATCGAGGAACTGCTCGAGAAACGGCACGCGGAGCTCGCGGGCGCCGCGAAGAACGTTTCGCTCGCGGATCCGACCATGCCCGCTCGCGAACGCTGGCGGGGATCGGTGCATCCGGTGTCGCTGGTGATCGACGAGATCTCTGCGATCTTCCGCGAGCTGGGCTTCACGATCGCCCTCGGCCCCGAGGCGGAGAGCGAGTGGTACAACTTCCAGGCATTGAACTTCCCCGCCGACCATCCGGCGATGGAACTGCACGACACGCTCTATCTCGAGGGCGGTGGTGTGCTCCGTACGCACACGTCGCCCGTGCAGATCCGCACATTGCAGAAGTATCCGCCGCCGGTGCGGATCCTCGCGCCCGGCAACGTGTATCGTCGCGATTTCTTCGACGCGACACACTCGCCGATGTTCGCGCAGATCGAAGGGCTGGCCGTGGACGAAGGGATCAGCTTCGCGGACCTCAAGGCGACGCTGACGCATTTCGCGAAGCGATTCTATGGCGCGTCGAAGCGAACCCGCTTCCGGCCGTCGTACTTTCCGTTCACGGAGCCGTCGGCCGAGGTGGACGTCGAAGTCGATCTTGGAGACGGCCGTGGACTGCGCTGGGTCGAGATCATGGGCTGCGGACTCGTGCACCCCGCTGTACTGGAGAATGCGGGACTCGATTCCGAGCAGTACACGGGATGGGCATTCGGGATGGGGCCCGGACGGATCGCGCAGTCGCGGTATGGGATTCCTGATTGCCGCGTCATGTTCGACTCCGACATGCGCTTCCTCCGGCAGTTCGCGCAATGAAGATCTCCCACGAGTGGCTGCGCGCGTTCGTGCCGCACTCGCTTTCGCCGGCGGAAGTCGGCGATCTCCTGTCGCGCCATACGGCGACGCTCGACGGCCTCGCGCCGCTCCGGGCGGATCTCGTGCCGTTCGTCGTCGCGCGCGTGATCGAGACGGAGAAGATTCCCGATACCAAGCTTTCATTCAACAAGGTGGATGATGGCTCCGGCACGCTGCTCGAGGTGGTTTGCGGTGCGCCCAACGTCGTTGCCGGCACGCTGTATCCGTTTGCGCGGACCGGGACGGTCATGCCCGCGGGGATCACGATCGAGAAGCGGAAGATCCGCGGCTTCACGTCGAACGGGATGCTCTGCTCGGCGCGCGAGCTTGGCCTCGGGGAAGATCACGACGGTATCCTCGCGCTGACCGTTGACGCGGCGCCCGGCACGCCGCTGCTCAGCGCCATGCCGATCGGCGATGTGCAGTTGGACGTGGACGTGCTGCCGAACCGGCCGGACCTTCTCTCGCACCGCGGCGTCGCTCGCGAGGTCTCCGCGCTGACGGGCGTGATGATGCAGCTGCCGCGCGAGCTCGGCGCGAATGCGCCGGTGCCCGCCGCGACGAGCGGCGCCGTGAAGGCGAACGCGAAGGGAGTCAGCGTGACGGTCGAGGATTCCGCGGGTGCGCCGCGGTACATCGCCGTCGTGATCCGTGGCGTGAAGGTCGGCGAGAGCCCGGCATGGCTCAAGGCGCGCGTGGAGTCGGTCGGGAGCCGCTCGATCAGCAACGTGGTGGACGCCACGAACTATGTGCTGCACGGACTCGGACAGCCGGTGCACGCCTTCGATCTCGCAAAGCTCGCCGGCAACGCGATCGTCGTGCGCAAGGCAAAAGCGGGCGAGTCGCTCGTGACGCTCGACGGTGCGATGCACAAGCTGGAGTCATGGATGACGGTCATCGCCGATGGTTCGCATGCGACCGCGCTCGCCGGCGTGATGGGGGGGAAGGCGAGCGAGGTCACCGAAGGGACGACCGACATCCTGCTCGAGGTGGCGCACTTCGCGCCGCGCGACGTTCGTCGCGTGCGAAAGCACCTGACGCTTTCAACGGACGCGAGCTATCGGTTCGAACGGGGCGTGGACGCTGGTGCGACCGGTGAGATCGCGGCGGTCGCGGCGCAGCTGATCGTGTCCGTCGCGGGCGGAACGATCGAGTCCTTCATTGATATCGGTGAGTCGCCCGGCGCGGCGCCGCCGGTGACGCTCAGGCCGAAGCGCGTGGCGCAGTTGCTGGGCGACGCAGTGCCGGAGGAGGAGATCGAGCGCCTCCTTGGATCGATCGGCTTCGAGGTTGAGGCGGGCGCGGGTCGCGCGTACCACGTGATCGCGCCGCCGTGGCGGCACGATGTTTCGCGCGAAGCCGATCTAGTCGAGGAGATCGCACGACTGCGCGGTTACGACGTGCTGCCGGACGATCTGCGGCCGTACCGGCTTGGCACGGTGCCGGATCATCCGCTGTATGTGACCGCGATGCACGTTCGCGATGCGCTCGTGGCGGCCGGGCTCTCCGAGACGCGGCCCATGCCGTTCACCAAGGGATCGCCGGACAAGACCCTGCCGCGCGTGGCGAACCCGCTCGCCGAAGACGAGCCGTTCCTGCGCGACAGCATCCTCGACACGCTCGCGCGTCGCGCGGAATTCAATCTCAATCAGCACGAAGGCAATGTGCGGATATTCGAGATCGGGTCGGTCTTCGTTCGCCATGACGACGGACTTCCGCGCGAAGAAGTTCGCGTTGGCGCGCTCATCATGGGCGCGCGGCGTCCCGCGCACTTCACGGATCCGAAGCCGCCGGCGTTCGATGCATGGGACGCGAAGGCGCTCGCGGAGACGATCGCGCGCGCGGCGTTTCCGGGGCAACTGGCAACGGTGGGCCCTTTGACGGGCGCGTCGCTCTGGACCGTCTCCGTCTACGAAGGCGTGGCGGATACACTGGCACGGCTGGCGGAGTCCGGCGCCGCGACGTCGAGTCCCCGTCCGGTCGGCTCGGTGAGCGTGGTGTCGCTGGACGCGCCCGTCTGGGCATCGCCCGCGTTCGGAGTCGAGGTCATGCTCGGGTCGATGCCGAGCGCGCCGGTCGCGGCGCCGGGAAAGCACGACTACAGGGCCGCGACGGAAACACCGCGGAACTTTGCGCGGGTTGCCACGCTTCCGACGACGCCAGCAGCCGAATTCGATCTGGCGCTCATCGTGCCCAATGATGTGACGGCGGAAGCGGTTGAAACCGCGATGCATGCGCTGGGCGGCGACATGCTCGAATCGCTCGAGCTGTTCGACGAATTCCGCGGCACCGGCATCCCCGAAGGTTCCCGCTCACTCGCCTGGCGGTTGACCTTCCGCCATCCGGTGCGCACTCTACGCGATAAGGAGATCGACGGTCGCCGGTATCAACTTCTCAAGGCGCTGGAGAATGAACTCGGTGTCGTCCCCCGTACGGCCTGACGCG
>JBIOHR010000197.1:0-6061 GCA_044449085.1 Gemmatimonadales bacterium
CGCTGCTCGAGGACATCATGTACGACCTTCCCGACCGCGGCACGGATCCCGTGACTATCGACGCGAAGGTCGTCAGGGACCGACTGAAGGCTATCGCCGAAGACGAGGACCTCCGGAAGTACATTCTGTAAGAAGTCTCTCCCTCCGCACCCCCCGTTACTCTCCCGCACTCCGTGCCGGGTTGCGTTCGACGTCGCACTCCCCCCGGGTCGAGAATCCCGCGGCTCCCGCTATATTTCTTGATGACCCACGACCATCCGCGCCGAAATTTCCTGGCCATCCCCGATTTCACCCGGGACGAGCTGTCGGGGCTGTTCGCGCTCGCCGACCGCATGAAGCGCGGCGTCCACGTCAGCAAACCGCTGGCCGGCAAGACGCTCGCGATGCTCTTCCTCAAGTCGAGCACCCGCACGCGCGTCTCGTTCGAGGTCGGCGTCTACCAGCTTGGCGGCCACGCGCTCTTCCTGAGCGACCGCGATGTCCAGCTCGGCCGCGGTGAGCCGCTCGCCGACACCGCGCGCGTCCTCTCGCGCATGGTCGACGGCATCCTGATGCGCACCTTTGCGCATAGCGACGTCGAGGAGCTCGCGCGGCACGCGACGGTGCCGATCGTCAACGGCCTCACCGACCTTCAGCATCCCTGCCAGGTGCTCGCCGATCTCCTCACCGTGCGCCAGTTTCTCGGCACGTACGACGGAAAGAAAATCGCATGGATCGGCGATGGAAACAACATGGCCAATTCATGGCTCGACGCGGCGTACCGCCTCGGCTTCGACCTCGCGCTCGCCTGCCCGGAGGGATACGACCCCGATCCCGGGCTGCTCGCGCGCGCGAAGACCGCCGCGAACGTCACGCTGCATCGCGATCCCCGTGAAGCGGCTGCCGGCGCGCACGTGGTGAACACCGACGTGTGGGCGTCGATGGGCCACGAGGAGGAGCAGAGGGCTCGCGCGCGGTCATTTGCAGGCTTTACGGTTGACGCGACGCTCATGAGTTCCGCAGCGCCCGGCGCGATCTTCATGCACTGCCTCCCCGCACACCGCGGCGAGGAAGTGTCCGCGGAGGTGATAGACGGCCGCCAGAGCGTGGTGTGGGACGAAGCCGAAAACCGCCTGCACATCCAGAAGGCGATTCTCGCCGTCGTGGTCGGCGGCGAGCAGCTGGCCTAGGGAGAGTCCATGCGCCACGATCTCACGCTTCGCGTGCCCGGATACGACATCCCGGCGGCGCTCGAACTTCCGGATGCGCCGCCGACTGGCGCCGTGTTGTACATACCGGGCTCGCTATTTTCGAACGTCGACGGCGACTATCCAAGCTGGAATGTTTTTCCGCGCGCGTCGGCATTCCTTGCGGAGCAGATGGCCGAGCGTGGACTGGCGGTGTACAGATTCGCCAAGCTCGGTCCCGGTACCGGCAGCACGGAGACGTCGCCGGCGGAGGCGAAGGTGCTGCGGAGCTGGCGCGGACGCGCGACGATCGCGCATGCGGCGCTCGCGCACTTCAGGGCTGAGCTCGTCGCGCGCGGGCTGGGCACGCGCAAGCTGGTCCTCGCGGGGCATAGCGAGGGCGCCGTGGTGGCGTCCGTCATCGCGCGCGACGTCGCAGTTGCCGACGGCGTCGTCCTCCTTTCGGGGCCGTCGACGGGCATCCTGTCCATCATGCTGGAGCAGTCGCGCGCGACGCCGGCGGCGGATGCGAACGACGCCACCGTGAGCGTGCTCGAGCAGGTCGTTGCCTGCATCCGGACGGGCGAACCGATTCCCGATTCGCTCCGTGCACAGGCCGCGGGCGGTTTTGGCGCGGGCGCGCTTGTGAGCATGCCGCCCGAAGCGATCGCGTACATGCGCGACTGCGACGCGACCGATCCGGCCGCGCTGATCGGTGGTTACGCGAAGCCCGTCCTCATCGTGCAGGGCGGGGTGGACACGAGCGTGCCGGCCCATCACGCGGAGGCGCTGCGTGCCGCGCGCGGGTCGCGGCCCACGGTATACCGGTTCTTCCCGGCGCTCTCGCACATGTACAAGCCCGTCCCGCCGGGTACGTCGCCGATGGACATGTTCAGCCTTCCCGGCCCGACCGATCCGCGCGTGGCCGCGGCTATCGACAACTTCGTGCGGACGCTGTAATTCTCAGCGCGTGAGCACGGCATGCATGCAGTGCGGCGCGGTCTTCGCCGATCAATCGCAGAGTTGCGAGGAGCAGTTCGACAAACTCCTCGCGCTCGACCATTCGCGAGTGCAGCCGTGGGGCAGCCGGCATGGGCTCGCGTTCTCGACGTTTGCGCTGCAGCATCCCGACGGGCGGACCGCGGCGCAGCTCGCCGCGTGCTGGATCATGCTCTATCGCGTGTGGATGAAGGGTGACAACCGGGCGAAGCTCGCGGCGGCGATGCGCGAACGGCAGAACCTCCCGCCGTCGGAGTGGGACGTGCCCCCGCTGCCGGCGGTGCCGCCGGCCGGCACGCGTTACGCCGTCACGATCGCGGACCTGGGCGAGTTCGACGCCGATACGTACGTGGCGAAACTCGAGGAGTGGGGGAGGGCGACGCTGGCGGCGTGGGCCGCGGCGTGAGCGCCCTCTGCACGATAGCCGAGCACCGTCCCGCTCCTCGATCGCTATGGCGCCTTTCCGGAGACGCGCTCCTTCAGCACGAGATAGACAAGCGGGGCCGTGCCGAGCGGCCGGATTACGTGCGGAACCCCCGCCGGAATCCGAACGACCACACCAGGCGACAGGTCTAGCGAGGTCGGTGCCGGCGTGAGCGTGCCGCCGCGCCACTCCCCGTGCCCGTAGCGGGCGCCCCCCTTAATCCGTGCGCTGTAGTCCACGAACCCGTATCCGCTTTGCACGATCATCACGTCGTCCCACTCGGCGTGCCGCTCCGGCTCGCTCGCCTCTCGCCGCGCGTTGATCATGTACTGCGCGCGGCCGTCGAGCGACGTCGGCAGAATCGCGCCGCGCGAGTCGGCGGCCATGTAGTTGAGCATCCCTTTCATCTCCGAAGGCGCGATCCGGTCGACGATCTCGGAGCCGATCGGATGGTCGCTCATTGGATAGGGGCCGCGCTTCTGTGCAATCGCGAGCGACGTGCCGGCGATCGCGGCGACGCCAGTGAGCGCAAGCGTGAGACGTGGAAGGTTCCGCGTGACGTCTGTCATCAGTCAACCCTCAGGGCGACCATTGGATCGACGCGCGTGGCGCGCCGCGCCGGGAGATAGCTGGCGACGAACACTACGGTCGCGAGAATTGTCGCCGCTCCTACAAACACTATGGGATCGGTCGGGCTGGTGCCATACAGCATCGCGCGCAGCAGCTGCGTGAGGCCGAACGAGCCCGCAAGGCCGATCACGATGCCCCACGCTGCGAGCATGAGGCCGCGCCGCGTCACGAGCAACAGTACGCCGGCGGATGCTGCACCGAGCGCCATCCGAATTCCGATCTCCCGAGTCCGCTGCGCTACCGAATACGACACGAGACCGTGGATGCCGAGCGTCGCGAGCAGCAACGCGACCGCCGCGAACACGATCAGCGCGCGCGTCGTCACGCGCTGCTCGGCGAGCTGCCGGTCGATGCCGTTCTTCTGCAGCGAGCCGTACATCATCCGGTCCAGCGGCGCGCCCTCCAGCGCGTGCAGTTCATGGCGGAGCGCAGGCATCGTGGCATCGAGATCTTTCGTTGCGCGAACGAAGTACTCTGCGAACCTCCCGGCCATCGCGCTGGTCGGTCGCATCAGCGTCGTTGGCGGCGGGCCTGAAATCCTTCCGAACCGCGCGTCGCCGATAACGCCGACGACAGTGACCGTGAGCGTATCGCCCGTGGTGGTGTCGCGCTTGCTTCGCATCGGCGGCGGCACGATGACTTGTTTGCCGAGCGGATCCTCGCCGGGCCAAAACGCCTGCGCGGCCGAGGTGCTGACCAGCGCGACCTGCGTTGCGCCCGCGTAATCTGCCTCGTTCAAGTCCCGGCCACGAATCAGGGGGATGCCGAGATTCTTCAGGAATCCTGGATTCACCGAAACGTCCTGATGGTCGAGCACCGTGTGGCCCGCCTTCTCGGGTTCGCCCAGCGGATAGAACCCATCGTTGCCGTACATCTCGATCACAGAAACGGATGCAACGCCGGGGACGCGGCGCAGACTGCGCAGGGCGTTCTCGCGGAACTGCGCTCCGTCCATCGCCGTGGTGCCAAACGGCCGGTGAACGCCGGAGAAAAATGCGAGGTTGGTCGCATCGAATCCGAATCCCTGCCGCTCGAGTCGCCAGAGTTCCTTCCCGAGCACACCGGCGCCCGTGAGCAACGTCAGTGCCGCGCCGACCTGCACTACGAGCAACGCATTCTGCACGCGAACACGCGTGAGCCCGGCCGGCGTTTGCGGCGACTCGCTCCGTGCGGATGCGCCCGCCGCGCGGGTGAGCGAAAGGACGGGAATGAACCCCGTGCCCAAGGCGACGATCATCGTGAGAGCGAGCGCGAATACCAAGACCCGCGCGTCGAGCACGGGGACGATCCCTCTCGAAGCGAGCGTGCCGAACGAGATGCTCGTTGCAACCCCCCATCGCGCGAGCGCCACGCCCAGCGTCCCGCCGATCACCGCCAGACAGCCGCCTTCGACGAGCAGTTGCTGCGCGAGCCGCGCGCGCGACGCCCCAAGCGCGCGCCGCACCGCCATCTCATGGTCGCGCGCAGCCGATCGCGCGAGAAGGAGATTGCCAACGTTGAACATCGCGATGAGCAGCACGAACACGACCACGCCGAGCCGCACCAAACGCCCTTTGGCGCTGTCGATCGTGAACATGCCGCTCGGTCCGTTTGACCTGAGCGATTCGCGTAGTGCGGTCACGCGTACTCCTGCTACGCGCCCCGGCCCGATACGCGTCGGCGCCCGCGCCGTCGCCGCGCGGAGCTCTGTCGTTGCAGCGGCGGCCGATCCGCCGTCGGCGAGCCGAGCAAGGACGCGCGAGAACGCGTGCGACCCCGATCGCTCGGCGACCCACCCGCTGAACCCCGCCGGGTAGTCCACGCGCGCCGGCATCACGCCGATGACGGTGTACATCACGCTCGTGGCCGACACCGCGCTCGACGTATCGAACTCCACGTTCCGTCCGATCACGTGCCGGTCTGCGCCAAACCGATCGCGCCAGAACGCGTAGCTCAGCACCAGCACGCCGGGCGCGTCCGCGTTCGTGTCGCCCGGAGCGATCGTACGGCCGATGAATGGCGTTGCGCCCAGCAGCGGGAAAAAACCGGCACCGACCGTCGCGATGTCGACCGACTCGGTCTCGTCGTCGTGCGACCAGGCGAGGCCGCTGTAGCCGAAGCGTGCCATCGCGTCGAACGCGTGCGTGGAGTTCTGCCAGTTGTCCGTTGATGCGACGGGCACACCGCCAGTGGCTGTTTGATCGGGACCGTTGGGGCTGGTGCGGTATGTCGAGGTGCCCTCGATCACGTAGAGCCGGTCCGCGTGAGGGTAGGGCAGACTTCGGATATCCGCCGCGTCGATCACAGCGTACATCGTCACCGTCGCGCCGGTCCCGATCGCGAGCGAAAGCGCCGCGACGGCTGCAAATCCGGGCGCGTGCCGCAGCTGGCGTCCCGCATACCGGAAATCGAGCAGCAGCTGCTCGAGCCATACCAACCCCCACATCTCGCGCGTGGTGCCGCGCACCATCTCGCGGTTTCCGAACTGGCGCCGCGCTGCGGCGGTCGCCGCCGCGAGCGGCTCGCCCCGCGCCACTCGCTCGGCGATCGCCATCGCGAGGTGGCTGTCCATCTCTTCCGAAAGTTCGTCCGTTCTGCGCTCGAACCACCTTCGCGGCGACCTCATGCGTCACCGTCCGTCACGGGCGGCTCCGCCAGGCTTGCGATCGCGCGCGAGAGTTTCGCCCACCACGACTGCTCCGCCGCGAGCTGCCTCTTTCCGGCCGCCGTCAGCCGGTAGACCCGCACGCGCTGCTTGTTCTCCGATACCTCCCACTCCGCAGAGATGAACTTCTTCCGCTCCAGCCGGTGCAGGGCCGGGTAGAGCGACCCCGTCTCCACCCGCAGCGCCTGCTGCGAACTC
>JBIOHR010000198.1:0-5933 GCA_044449085.1 Gemmatimonadales bacterium
GATTGACGCTGCCGGCCGGCCTCTACAAGTGGTCGAACACGGTCACGATCGGCTCCGACGTCACGCTCACAGGGAGCGCGACGGACGTGTGGATTTTCCAGATCGCCGGCGGCATCACGCAGGCAGCGGCGACGCATGTGATTCTGGCAGGCGGCGCACTGGCGTCGAATGTGTTCTGGCAGGCGGCAAGCGGCGTGAACATCGGGACGACGGCGCACATCGAGGGACAGATCATGTCGCAGACGGCGATTTCGCTCAGCACTGGCGCTTCTGCAAACGGCAGGTTGATGGCGCAGACCGCGGTGACGCTCGCGGGTAACACGGTTGTGAAGCACTAGGCAGCGCAGGCAGCACGCACGCGGCATCGGCTGGTGGGGGCGGTGCCGCGCGCGTGAGGTTGAAGAACAACGGAGGCCGTCATGTGACGGCCTCCATTGCATTCGCATCACGTGCCAACTCAGCGAATGATAGATTCAATGAGGGAGGTGCGTTCAGCACCGCGATCGGTGAACATGACTGCAAGAAGTCGCCCCTCGCTCGACCTTCCCAATAGTTCGAGACGTTCTTCTTGAATTGAAAGGGATTCGTCTCCGCGAACGCCGATGAGCGGACCAAGGATCATGTCACCCGTAAACGGCATCCCATTCGGCTATTTGGTCATGGTGTTCGGCCCACGAGGCCCACGCGGCCTCAACCCACGCGCGCGACGCGAGAGCGATCATGTCGGGACTTCCGGAAAGGGGCACATCGCGCACGGTTCTGGCGGCGGACTTTGCCGGGGGATTCAGCCAACGGAACGCACCCTTGTGGCCGGCCAGCCGCGGGGGCGTCACGGGAAGCCCGCGCTTCAGATATCCGTACATGTTGAGCAGGTGAACGGCGACCGACTGGATCGCCTGAGGATTCGGCGTGCCGGGATGCTGCACGGCGTACGCGTCGACGCAGTACAGGCGCGCCTCCATCAGCCCGGGCTGGATCGCGAGCGCACCAAGGACTTCGCCGTAGCATGCCCAGCAGCCTGGCGATGATGTCATATAGCGATGGATCGGACCTTCGATCGGCTCGAACTCAGCACCGCAGCCGACACAGCGTTCGGGCATCGCGACTCCAGTGTTTCGCCGGCGCGCGCAATCAGGGTGCGATCGCCCGGGCCATGCGTGCGAAGGGAACGGTGACGCCGTTGGCGAGCAACCGCTCGACTCGCTCGACCACCGTGAATCCGAGCGCCGCGTACAATGGCTCCCCCGGCAATGTCGCCATCAACTCAAACCGGCGAAAGCCCGCCGCTCGCGCGGCGCGTTCGCATTCGGCATACAGTTGCCTCGCGAGGCCGCGGCGCGCCCAGTCCGGGTGCACGAAGAAGGCGCGAATGCGGGCCGCATCATTGGCCGGATCCAACAAAGGATCCTCTGCGTCCTTTGCCTGATCGCCGCCGTACAGCGTTCGGCGACGGCTCCAGCCGCCGGCCGCTGCCGGGCCCGTTGCGCCGTCGATGACATAGTAGGTGCCGTCGGCGATGAGCTGCGAATCAACGCCAAAGACGTCTGCGAGGGCAGCATCGATCTGCGCCGGCGTGTAGAAACCCGGGCTGAGTCCGCGGACGGAAGCTTCGATCAGTCGCCGCAACGCCGGCACGTCCGACATCGTGGCGACTCTCACCGGTACGCCGCCGCCTGGATGCCGTAAAGTTCAGCGTACTGCCCGCCCAGAGCCATGAGCGCGTCATGCGATCCGAACTCCGCCACGCGCGCGCCGTCGAGCACGACGATCAGGTCGGCCATGCGCACCGTTGAAAACCGATGCGACACGAGAATCGTGATCCTCCCTGCAGTCGCATGCGCCGCAGCGGAATACCGCTCGAACAGCGCGTGCTCCGTTTCCGAATCCAGCGCCGCCGTTGGCTCATCGAGCACCAGCACGAGCGGATCGTCGCGCATGAACGCCCGCGCGAGCGCGAGCTTCTGCCATTGTCCAAAGCTCACCTCGGCGCCATCCGGCCAGGTCGAGCCGAGCTGTGTGTCGAGGCCGGCCCGAAGCTTCGCGACGACGTCGTCCGCGCCGGCGCGGTTCACGGCCGACGCGACCGCCGCGGAATCATCGAGACGCGGCACGTCGCCAAGACCGACGCTGTGCCGCGCGCGGAACTCGAACTTGAAGAAATCCTGAAATGCGCCGGCGAGTTTTTCGCGCCACGCGTCGGAGGAGATGCGCGCGAGATACGCGCCGTCGATGAGGATGTGGCCCGAGGTCGGCTCGTACATCTTTGCGAGCAGCTTCACGAGCGTGCTCTTCCCCGCACCGTTCTCGCCGACGATCGCGACCACGGCGCCGGCGGGGAGGTCGAGCGTGACATCGCTGAGCACGAGCTTCTCCGTGCCGGGATACGCGAACGACACTTTGTCGAAGCGAATGCCCTGTTCGAGCTGTGACGGGGCCGGCAGGTCTGCGGCAGCCTTGAGCGACGCCGCGTACTGCTCGAGCCACGCCAGCCGCCGCGCGCCGTACACCCAGAACCCGCGCAGGAACCCAATCTCACCGACCGTCGCGCCGATGTAGCCGGACAATCGCGCTCCCGCGGCGAGCACGAGCAGCACCGCTCCGGCCGACGCGTGAATCCCGGCCGAGACAAACACGATGGACCCAACATACCCCGCGCCGAAAATCGCCCACGCCAGTGTGTGCCACCGCATCGAACCCCAACGCGCTGCGGCGATCGGCCGGTGCCCCTCGCTCCATGAGCGCCTGCGGTCGCGCACGAGGCGCTCGCCGATGCCCGTGACGCGCACCTCTTTTCCCGGCGCGGCCGTCGTCGCGGTGGTGAAGAGGTGCCGCGCAAGACGGTCGTGCGGTGCCGCTCGTTCCTGCGCCTTGCGCTCGACCGCCGGCCGCCACCCCGAAGTCATCACCGTCGGCAAAGCGAACAACAGGAGCAACGCGAGTGCCGGATGCACCGACACGAGGAGCGCCATCGTCACGCCGAGCCGGAGGATCCACCCCGCCGTCGAAAAGACCGACATGTACATGTGGTCGAGCACGAACACCTGGTCGCGCAGCATCGCGAGGCGATCGAGATACTCCGGCCGCTCCTGGTGCGCGACGGTCGGGATGCCCGCCTGCAGCCGCGCGACGTGCGACTCGAGCGCGATCGTCACCTTGTCGCGGAAGCGGCGCTGCACGCGCGTGGCGACCGTGCGCAGGAACCACGTTCCCGCCGCCGATGCACCGAGGGCAATGGCCGCAAACTCCACCTTTCTTGCGCTGCCGGCCACGATGCCATCCGCCATGATCTTGAACCAGAGTGCGATCAGGGCATCGGGGAGTGCGGAGAGGAGCGCGAACGCGAACGCCGTGCGCATGAGGCCGGGCTCGTAGCGGTAGCCGAGCTTGCACAGCCATACCATCGACGAGAACGCCGGCGGGAGATCGTCGTCGGGCCGGCGGCCCGCCTTAGACGAGGACGTCATGCGTCACGCCCTCCTCTTCGTCCGCCTCGCCAAAGCGCTGGGCCTGCAAGTCGAACATCGTGCGATAGCGGCCGTGCTTCGCCATGAGCTCGTCGTGTGTGCCGAGCTCGACGACTTTGCCGTGCTCGAGCACGCAGATGCGGTCGGCGAGGCGCACGGTGGAGAACCGGTGCGAAATGAGGATCGTCGTGCAGCGGCGTGTGGCGGTGAGGATCCGCTCGAAGATCTCCGCCTCCCCGCGCACGTCGAGCTGAGCGGTGGGTTCGTCGAGCAATACGATCCGCGCGCCGAGCGAGACGCCGCACAGCGCGCGCGCGAGGGCAATGCGCTGCCACTGGCCACCGGAGAGGTCGGTCCCGCCCTCGTACGCGCGGGAAAGAATCGTGTCCAGCTTCGCGAGCGACGTGCCGCCCGCCGCGGCGAGCGCCGCAAGGATCATGTCGTCCGGTGCGCCATCCGGCGCGACGTTCTCGCGGAGCGGCATCTCGAAGCGGATGAAATCCTGGAATACGGCAGAGAGGCGGCTTCGCCACGACGCGAGTTCGAACGAGCGGATGTCGTCGCCGTCGGCCTCGATCGTTCCGGACTGCGGATCGTAGAGGCGGCAGAGCAGCTTGGCGAGCGTCGTCTTCCCCGCGCCATTCGTTCCGACAATGGCGAGCGACGATCCCGCCGGAATGGTGAGGTCGAAGCCGTCGAGCACCGGGTCGGATGCGCCGGGATACGCGAAGCGCACGTTGCGAAAGCAGATCTCCCGCGCCGGAACCGCGTCGGCCCGCCGGTCGCCTGATGGCAGCGCGCCGGTCGGCGCCATGGCGGCCTCGAGACGGAGCACCGCCGCCACCGGCGCCGCTGCGCCGTCGAGCGCCCAGGTGAACCCGCCGAAGCCGAGCAGCGAAACGCCGATGGCGCACTGCGCAAACGCGACCAGCCGGCCGGTGGAGAGATGTCCCGCCGATGCGTTCACCGCGAGCGCCCAGAACACCGCGATGTTCGCGCTCGCGACGATGAGCAGGCTCCACAGCACCGGCTTCTCGCGCAGCCGCGTCGCCTCGTACTGGAGTGTGTGCAGCGTCGTGCGGCGCGCGATGAACCGGTCGATCGTCCATCCTGCGAGGCCGAACAGCCGGAGCTCCTTGCTCGCGGGCGGATCGACCGCGAGCCGGTACGCGTAGTCGGCGTCGCGCTGTGCCGCGCGCACCTCGGGCGTCCGCCGGTCAAACCAGATTCCGCTCTCGCGCAGGAGCCAGTGCGTGGAGATCCATGCGCCGGCGAGCACCAGCGGCGCCCACCAGTTGTACGCGAAGAGCACCGCAGCCGACGCGAGCCCGCCGATCATCTCCGTCATGCCGCCGGCGATGAAGTCCATCGAGATGTTCAGCGGCGGCCCGGTCATGCCGCGGTCGAAGTCGCGCGCGACGGTGAGGTCGCTCGTCAGTTCGGGGTTCTCCAGATGCGCGATTCCAGCCGGGCGGACGCACGCCTCGGTCAGCCGGTCGTAGAGCCATGCCGCGGTGCGGTCTCCGAGGTTCATGCCGACGGCCGTGTGAACCGGCGGCAGGACCTGCAGCGTGACGAAAATGATTCCCGTCACGGCGAGCACAGTGGTGAGGCTGGCGTGGTGCTGCACCGCCGCGACGAGCACACCCATCGCGATCGCGAACACCACCGGGAGCACGCCGCGCAGGAGGAGCACCGCCCACCAGACGGCGGCAAGCGTGCGGTCAGCCCTGAAGATGGCGCTGAAGAACTGCCACTCTTTGCGCTGGGTGATCGCCGGCATTGGAAGGGAATTACTCCGTCGCCGGCTGTCCCGCCACCATCACCCGCCCTCGCCGCCCTCGCCGCCCTCGCGGAGGCGATCCGCGATCTCGTCCATTTGCGCGCCGCGCAACACGGCCCACGCCGGCACGCGGAGCACACCGGCGGTGATGAAACCGATTCCGAGCACGGCGAGGGCGCCGACTCCGACAATGCCGTGGTCGAGCGTGCCCTTCAGCGTGCTCATCACGCCAACGAACGCGGACAGGCCGAGCATCGCGCCGCCGATGAACGTCAGCGCTTGCGCAGCGCCGTTTATCGTGCGCATGCGCACCTGCTGGCCGCTCGGCGTCGGCTCGAGCAGGACGTGGAGATTTCCGTTGCGCCACTCACGAAGCGAACCGGCGCGCGTGACGACTCCGGTCGCTCCAAATGTCTGGCGGAGTACGACCACGAGCTGGTCCCACTCCCCGTCGGTCAGTGCGCGATCGAGTTGCACCGTGCGCTGGACGCCGATCGGAAGGCCAAGAACGCGACGCGTCGCGGCGGACACCGGTGCATGGTCGAGCGCCCGGGCCGCCCGCGCTACGGCATCCGGCGGAATGCCAATCTCGCGTGCGATCGCGTGCAGGTCGGCGAGCGTGAGGCCGCCTGGCTGTGCGCCGGCGATCGCACGCGACTCTGCGCTATCCGCCGCCGCGCGGAAGA
>JBIOHR010000199.1:0-5828 GCA_044449085.1 Gemmatimonadales bacterium
AGGTCGAACTGGATCCGGACCACCGGCTGGTGGATATCGACCGGAGCAACAACGTGTGGACGGCGCCGTAGGAGCCAACCGCTCCGGCGCCGGGCATCACGCCTCGCCGCGCACGACGACGAACTCGCCCGGCACGGCGTAGCCCGTGCCGGTTTTCCAGGCGGCGATCGACTCGAGATACTCGGCATGCGCGGAATCGCGCGTGGCGGCGTCGAAGTGCGCGTACGCAAGCGCAACCGGGCCCCCGGCAAACGAAGCGCCGAGCGCATCTTCGGCTGACGCGTAGTCGAGCGTCGCGGAGATGCGCTTCATCTCGACGTTGCGAAACCCCGCGAAGGTGAACGCGTCGCACAGCGCGTCGCCCGTGCCGAGCAGGAAGAACAGCGGACACACTTCACTCGCGACGCGCCGCTCGACGATCGGGAAGATCTCCGCCCAACCGCAGTTCTTGCGCGCGCCCCACACCGAGGCGACGGCGCGGGCGCCGGGCTTGAGCACCCGGCGCATCTCGCGCAGCGCCTTCACCGCATCGGGCACATACATCAGGCCGAGCGCGCAGAGCGCCGCATCGAACGTCGCGTCCGGCAGATCGAGCGCCTCGGCGTCCTGGCGGCTGAACTCGCCGCGAACGCCGAGCCGGGCGGCGCGCGCGGTGATTGCGCGTATCATCTCGGCCGAGAGATCGGTCCCGACGACCCGGCCGGCCGGACCCACGTTGTTTGCGGCGGCGAACGTCACCAGCCCTGTGCCGCAGGCGACGTCGAGCACCGACTCGCCGGGCGTGAGCGCGGCGATATCGAGCAGCAGCGCGTGGGCCGGCGCGAGCTGGCCGGCCCAGAACCGCTCGTAGTGTTCCGACGCCTTGTCCCAGCCGTAGCGCTGGACGCGGCGCTGCAGCCGTTCATCCATGGTCAGGCCGGCGTGGCGGCGGTGAAGCGAAGCTCGCGCGTGACCGGAACCGGGTTGCGATAATCGTCGAGGTACGAGCTGTGGCGTTCGGCGACGTCGAGCATCGCCGCGACCTCCGATTCAGGCGCGTCGCTTTCGATGGAGACGATGACGCGCATCGCCTTGTAGCCGGGCCGGACGGAGTCGTCGACGCCGAGCTCGCCGCGAACGTCGTAATCCGCATGCACCTCGACCTGGAGCGACCGGAGCGGGACGTTCATGCGGGCGGCCCACATCGCGTAGCCGATGGCGAGGCAGGCGCCAAGCGCGGTGCGGCCGAAGACGCCGGGGTTCGGGCCGGCATTGTCACCGCCGTATTTGTCGGTCATGCCGACGGTGAACTTCCAGGGGCCGTCCTCGGCGTCGCACGTGAGGCCGTGGCGCCAGTTCACTTTCGTGACCGCCGTGCCCTGACCGGCGGACGGGCGCGCGGTAACGGCGCGCACGTTTCGTTCGAGGGCGGATTTTATGGCTTCGCGGTCTTGCATGATCGGTGCTCCGGCTCAGTGGGGTCGTGTCTACACTGAGCGAGGCGCCGATCGAACGCAAGCGGTCGAATTAACGGTCTGGTTCGTTGAAGTGCACTACGGCCGATCGTCGGGCCCGACGCGGGCAACTCCATGAACGGCGGACTGAACTGGGGCGGGTGGACTCGAACCACCAACCGTCGCATTAACAGTGCGATGCTCTGCCAATTGAGCTACACCCCATCGACACGAATCCCGGCCGCTCCTTCAAGGCCGGGATTCGTCTATCAATTATAGTCGGCTGCGTGTCGCCGCGGCTTGAGTCTGCAGCGTCGGCGCAGCCAGTAGCGCAGTGAGCTGAGAGCGACTTCGGCGCGCGCGGTACGCACCGCCCACACCAGTCCGCGCGCGTTGCGCAAAGCACAAATGGGAGCGGATGGTTGGCCGGCCGGACGCGAGGGACTCGCGGCGACGGGCCTTTCGAGGACCCATAGACGCTTGTCCGAGTAGGCCCGACAACGCGAGTCCCTCGTGGCCGGACCGGCGCGCGCTGAAGTTGTCAGTCTGCTGACGCGTAGCGCGACCCGCCACGTCTCGATAGGTTCCCGATATCCCTCACGCCGGCGAACAAAATGCTCCTGACGCGACCGACGAACCGCTCCCTCGTGTGTGCCATCGCGCTGGCGCTGGCCGCCTCCGCCTGTGGCGAACGCCCAGGAGCCAAGAAGCCGGACGTGACGCCGGCGGACGTAGTCGCAGGGTCGGCGCAGAGCTTCGACCATTTCGTCAGCCCGGAGGGGAAGTTCGCCGTCGATTTCCCGCCCGTGTGGGCCGGGAACTACACCGGCACGCCGCACGCGGACACGACGTACGGATCGCACTTCATTCTCGAGTTCCGCTTCAAGCCCAATCCCGCGTGGAAAGTGCAGCCCCAGACGCTGCTCGCGATCCGCACGTTCACTTCCGCCGCATGGGCCAAGACCTCTGCGCGACCCGGGCCGGCGATCGGCGTGAAGATCCAGGAGCACGGCAACGATGTCTACGTGCTCTCGCTCGCCGGATCCAATCCGTACAAGGTCGGAACCGACGCCGCCGCGCTGTTCGACAAGATGATGCTCGCGGTCATGCAAGATCCCGTTCCGCTTCGCGTGACTCCGCGCTGAGGCGGCGGGCGTTCGGCTCGACTCGCAAGGTTTGCAAGATTCCAGGATGCTTCCCGATCTTTCGCGTGACGAAATCAGCCGGTACGCCCGGCATCTCATCATCCCCGATGTCGGCCTCGAGGGACAGCGGCGCCTCAAGGCTGCGCGCGTCCTGCTCGTCGGCGCGGGCGGGCTCGGATCGCCGGCGGCGCTCTATCTCGCGGCCGCAGGCGTCGGGCATATCGGACTGGTGGATTTCGACGTCGTCGACGTCACCAACCTTCAGCGCCAGGTCCTGCACGGCACGAAGGACATCGGCCGGCCAAAGATCGACTCGGCGCGCGACCGCATCGCCGACCTCAATCCGCACGTCGAGCTCACGACCTACGCGACGTCGCTGACGTCGCAGAACGCCCTCGGCATCATCCGTGAATACGACCTCGTCGTCGACGGCACGGACAACTTCCCCACGCGCTACCTCGTGAACGACGCCTGCGTGATGCTCGGCAAGCCGAACGTCTACGGCAGTGTGTTCCGCTTCGAGGGACAGGCGTCGGTCTTCTCCGCCGCGGACGGACCCTGTTATCGCTGCCTCTTTCCAGAACCGCCGCCGCCGGGAAGCGTGCCGAACTGCGCGGAAGGCGGGGTGCTCGGCGTACTGCCCGGGCTGATCGGGATGATCCAGGCGACCGAAACAGTCAAGCTCATCGTTGGAATCGGCGAACCGCTCGTCGGCCGGCTCCTGCTCGTGGACGCGCTCGCCGCGCAGTTCCGTACGGTGAAAGTGCGCAGGAACGCGGAATGCCCCGCGTGCGGGACGCATGAAATCACGCATCTGATTGATTATGACGAGTTTTGTGGACTAACCACCAGCGATGGAAGATCAAAGATGGAAGATGTAGTGCCGGAGATTACGCCGGTCGAGCTCGCGCGGCACCTCGTGAAGGGCGATGTGGATCTGATTGACGTGCGCGAGCCGCACGAGTGGGACATCGCGCGGATTCCGGGCGCGCGGCTGATTCCGCTCGGTCAGTTCCCTGCTGCGATTCGCTCACTCAACCGTGATCGCGATATCGTGGTGCAATGCAGGAGTGGAGCGCGCAGCGCGAACGCGGTGCGGCAGCTGCAGGCCGCCGGGTTTACGCGAGTGTGGAATCTCGCGGGCGGGATCCTGCGGTGGAGCGATGAAGTGGATCCGACGGTGGTGAAGTACTGAAAACTGAAGATGTAAGATGTAGGATGAAAGATGGCGTGGAGCGTCAATTCACCTTCCATCATACATCTTCCATCGCCGTTTTCCGTCGCAGTTACGGATTTATGAGCCCCTTCAGCGCCTCTTTCACCCGCGCATCATCGTACCGCGACAGCAGTGACACGGCGCGGCGGCGGCGATTGAGCGGCTCGGTCTTCGACTTCGCGATGTCGAGCAGCCAGTTCGCGTTGTCGCTTCCGCCGGCATTCGCCACGGACTGGAGCACCGCATCGCGCTCCTTGTCGCTGTCGAGCGTCGGGTACAGGTCGCGCAGCATCTTCATGTCGGCGCTGGTCGCGTAGTCGTCGCCGATGCCGCGGATCGCCTCGGCGCGGCTGTCCTCGTCCAGATCAGCACGCTTCACCTGCTCGCGCACGAACTGCCGCGCGCGCGGATCGCCTGAACGGGAGAGCGTCTGGAACGCCTGCCTGGCGAGCCACTTGTCCTGATCGCCGGCGAAGCCCATGAGCGTCGGGATTCCCTCGCCGCGATCGAAGCGCGAGATGGTGCCGAGCGCCTGCGTGCGGATGGTCTCGCTTTCGGTGCGGTCGCGCACGAGCTGGTCCAGCGCCTTGGAAATGCCGGCGGCACCCACCCCACCCGGCTCATCGCGGCGCCGCGCGAGCCAGCCGATGGCGCTGCGCCGGATGTCGCGGCTCCGGGACTGGTCCTTGGCGATCTCGAGCAGTTTCGGCGTCACGACGCTGCTGTCGGCGAGCATTGCCGGCGTGAGCGCATCGCGCGCCGGCTTGCCGTCGGTGGTCGCGGCCACGTTCAGCAGGTACGCGACGGCGTCCTTCGCGGAGACGGCGCCAAGGTCCTGCGCCGGCGGCGCGTCGGGTGCCTGCGGCCCGACGTACGTCTCGACACGCACGACGTCTTTCCCCGCTCGGGTGACCACGACGCGCACCGGCCCGTTGACGCACTGGTCGTTGCGCATCCCGTCGCCGGAATACACGGTGCCGTACCACGAATCATCGTCGCTGCGGAAGTACGTCCGGCCGTTGCCGCACACACCGGCGCGCGCGGCGAAGTGGAACTGTGCCGGCGAGTCGCCGGCCGACGCGATGCGGCGTTCGAGTGCCGATTGTGCCGTGCAGGCGAGCGGAACCAGCACGCTCAGCACCGACAGCGCGGTGATTCTCGCGGCGGGCCTCACGGCTTTTTCCCCGACGCGTCGCCGCCGATCAGGTCGAGCAACAGTTTGGTCGTCCGCGGATCGTTCTTGCGGGTAAGCGTGCTGATCGCCTCGCGCCGCACCTGTGGATCGGTGCCGTTCTTGGCGATGTCGATGAGCTTGTCGGTGGCCTCCGGTTCCTTCCGGTTCCCGAGCGCATTGATGATCTCCTCGCGGAGCGGGCGCGCCGAGACACCGTCGTAGAACTTGACGAGGCTGGCGATGTCGGCGGTGCGGGACACATAGCGGAACGCGTTCTGACGGACGTCGACCGACTCGTCCTCGTTCTTCGCCAGCGACATGAGCCACTGATCGTTCTGGTCGCCGCCGATACGCGCCACCGCCGCGACGATCCGCGCCTTGATGCGCGAGTTGTCGACCTTCGGATAAATGCTGCGGAGCCACGCCGCATCTTCGAGGGTCGAGCGGTCGCTGCTGAACGCATCGAGCGCCGTGCTGCGCAGCTGCTCGCTCGCGCTGTTGTTCTCGATGAGCGCGTGCATCGCCGTGCGGGCGCGCGGGTTCGGGAAGGTCGTGAGCGCGCGGACCGCGGCCCGCTGGACACGTTCGTCGTCCGCCTTGGTGAGCTCTTCGAGAGCGGCGAGCGCTTCGTCGCTTCCCATGGAGCCGAGGAAGCCCGCCGCCTCGGCGCGCAGGTCGAGCGAAGGATCGGTCTTGGCGACATTGATGAGCGTCGCCGTAGCCGTCGCGTCCTTCTTGTTGGCGATCATCCAGAGCGCGCTGCGGCGGAGCTGCACGGAGCAGTCGTCCTTGCGGCCGAGGATGTTCTTGGCCTGGTTGAGCGCCTCGTCCGGATCCGTCTGCCTGAGCGCGTTGAGCGC
>JBIOHR010000200.1:0-5802 GCA_044449085.1 Gemmatimonadales bacterium
CCCACGGGGTGCCGGTACCTCGACAACATCGAGAAGCAGAAAGCGTACGTGAAGAACGGCTGGAACCTCACGGGCGATTCGTACGTTCGAGACGATGACGGCTACTATTGGTATCAGGCCCGGACGGACGACATGATCATTTCGTCCGGCTACAACATTTCCGGCCCCGAGGTCGAAGAGGTCCTGCTGCGGCACGCCAAGGTGAAGGAGTGCGCGGTGGTGGGGCTTCCGGACGCGGAGCGCGGACAGGCCGTGAGCGCCTTCGTGGTTCTGGTCGACGGCGCGATCGCGGCACCGGAGCTGGTGAAGGAGTTGCAAGACTTCGTGAAGAGCGAGATCGCGCCGTACAAGTATCCGCGCAGAGTGGAGTTCGTGGGCACGCTGCCGCGCACGGCGACTGGAAAACTCCAGCGCTACCGGCTCCGGGAGGCACGCAGCGCATGAGCGACTTCGACGCAATCAATCCGATCGGGTGGAAGGCGCCGGCGGGTTACTCGCATGGCATCAGCACGCGCACGGGGCGCATGGTGGTCACTGCCGGCCAGGTCGGCTGGAATCCCGCGACGTGCGAGTTTGAGTCTGATGACTTTGCGGCGCAGGTGGCGCAGGCGCTGCGCAACGTCGCCGGCGTGCTGAAGGCCGCTGCGGCGACGCCGGCGCACCTCGTGCGGCTCACCTGGTTCATCACCGATCGCGACGGCTACGTCGCGGCGCGCAAGGAGATCGGCGAGGCTTATCGCGAGATCATGGGCCGGCACTATCCGGCGATGTCCGTGGTCGTCGTGAGCGCCCTGCTCGAGCCGCGCGCGAAGGTGGAAATCGAGGCGACCGCGGTAGTGCCGGGCTGAGAGGTTTGACGCCACGCTCGAGAACCATACGGAGTTCCTGCGCCGCGTGCGCGAGGGACGGACCGATTTCATCGCGGGTCGCTGCAAGCACTTGGAAGATACTATTGGATGAAAGTCGGGATGAATTTCCCGCGCCCGAGGCTTCCAAACCGAGGATTCACGAGGAACATCACAAACATGAGCAGCACTGACCGCACCATCGAAGAGCTCAAAGTCGCCGGCCACGAGCTGAAGGAAACGGCCAAGCGCCTCATTCACGAGGGAAACGTCCGGCGCATCATCGTGAAGAACAGCGAAGGACGAGTACTCCTGGACCTGCCGCTGAGCGCGGGGCTTGCGGGCGCCCTGCTCCTGCCTGTGCTCACCGCGATTGCGGGAATCGTCGCCCTGGCCAAGGAGTTCACGGTCGTCGTGGAGCGCGAAGGCGAGGGCGGGGGTGAAACGAAAGCGTAGCCTCCACACCGCGGCCCGCCCCGCGTAGGAGCCACCGTACAGGTATGCCTTGCGCCCAAGGGGCGGACGCCCGATGGTAATAGTCCGAATTCCTCCCAGGCTGTCGATTTGGTGACCGCCCATTCGTCGTAATGGTAATGCAGATCGTATCGGCTCCGATCCCGAACAAGCACACGTAGAGGACCCCATGCTCGACCTCCGTTTCGCCCTCCGCAGCCTTTCCCGCGCCCGCGGCTTCGCCATCGCCGTCATCCTGACGCTCGGACTCGGCATCGGCGCAAACACCGCCATCTTCTCGGTGGTGCGCGGCGTCATGCTCAAACCGCTTCCGCACCGCGACGGCGACAAGCTGATGTTCCTCCGGCAGTCGGTCGAGGCCATGCACCAGGAGAACGTCGGGTTCTCTGTCCCCGAAATCAACGACTTCCGCCGGGCCGCGAGCAGCTTCTCCGGCATCGCCGAGTATTCGCCGATCACTCTGACTCTGCTCGGCGAGCACGATGCCGTGCGCATCGACCTCGGCCTCGTCACGGGCAACTACTTCTCGGTGATGGGGCTCAGGCCGGTCCTTGGCCGCGCGTTCGGTTCCGGCGACGACGGCCCCGGTGCGGCGCCGGTCATGATGCTCACGCAAGAGTACTGGAAATCGCGCTTCGGGGGCGACAGTGCCGTCATAGGCAGGCACGTGACGGTCGGCGGCAAATCCGCGGAGATCGTCGGCGTGCTCGAGGCCGCGCCCTACTATCCGGCCCGCATTGACGCGCTGATGAACATGTCAGTGAGCGAGCACCACGTGAGCGCAACGATGGTCCAGGGCCGCACGCACCGCATGACGCAGATGATCGCACGCCTCGCCCCCGGCGCGACGCTCTCGGGCGCGCGCGCGGAAGTCGCCGCGATCACCAAGCGTGTGCACACCGCGTATCCCGAGGACTACGACGCGGGGTCCGGCTACAAGGTGACGGTCACGCCGTTCAAGGAAATCCTCGGACAGAAAGCCCAGCTGACGCTCTGGCTGCTCATGGGCGCGGCCGGATTTGTCCTGATCATCGCGTGCGCGAACGTCACCAACCTGACGCTGATGCGCGGCGTGCGGCGCGAGCACGAGCTGACGGTGCGCGCGGCGCTCGGCGCCGGCACCACTCGGCTCCGCAAGCTCCTCCTCGTCGAGAACCTTCTCCTGGCCGGCGCCGGCGCGGCACTCGGCCTCGCGATCGCGTTCACCGGCGTGCGCATGCTCTCCACATTCGCCGCGCGGTACAGCACGCGCGCGGATGAGATCAGCGTGGATGGCCTTGTGCTCGCCTTCGCGCTCGGGCTCGCGGTGATCGTCGCGCTCATCCTGTCCTTCGCGCCGAAGCTCGCGAGCGAGAAAATGCTCGGCTCCGCGCTCACGTCGAGCGGAAAACGTGCGACGGGCGGCCTGAAACGCGCACGGCTGCAGCAGGCGCTGGTCGTGGCACAGGTGGCGGTCTCGGTGATTCTTCTCACCGGCGCTGGTCTTCTCACGCGCACGATGCAGCGGCTCTCGGCGGTCGACAGCGGCGTGAAGACCGACCACATGCTGACGATGGAAGTCCCGCATGACTTCATCGGCAAGCAGGATCCGGTGAAGACCGCGAGCGACTATCAGCACATGAAGTCGGGATTGGCCGCATTGCCCGGCGTGCAGAGCGTGGGCATGGGATCGGTGATCCCGACACGCGCGGCGGGATTCATGCTCGAGGTCAACGCCGAGGGGCGTACGCTTGCGGCGGGGGAGCCGCACCCGCAGGCAGAGTACCGGCTCGCGGGGCCCGACTATTTTAAGACGTCCGGGATCACCGTGCTGAAGGGGCGCGAGTTCACGTCGACGGACGAGCCGACGACGCAGCAGGTGGTCGTCCTGAACAAGGCCGCCGCCGATCACTTGTTCCCTGGCGTCGATCCGCTTGGACGCCGCGTCGCGTGGACCGGTGACGTGCTCAGGTTCATCGGGATCAAGGAGAACGACTGGCGGACCGTGGTCGGTGTGGTGGCCGACACAAAGGACGGCGGCCTCGACGCCGCACAGCTCCCTGCTGTGTTCACGCCCGTCACGCAGGGGATCTTTCCGAGCGGCGGATTCGTGATTCGTGCGAGTGGCGACGCAGCGGCGCTCGCGCCGGCGGCGACCAACGTGATCCGCTCGATCGCACCGGAGCAGCGCATCGAGCACGTGATGACCGGCGAGCAGCTGCGCGACGAGAGCATCGCGCCGCGCCGGCTGAACGCGCTGTTGGTGGGGTCGTTCAGCGTCCTTGCGCTGATCGTCGCAGCTATCGGCATCGCGGCAGTGCTGGCGTTTTCCGTCACCGCGCGCACCAATGAGATCGGCATTCGCATGAGCCTCGGCGCGGATGCGGGCAGCGTGCAGCGGATGGTGTTGTCGGAGGGCGGCTTGCTGGTTGCCATCGGACTTGGCGTCGGCGTCGTCGGCTCGCTGCTGCTCGCGCGGCTGATGCAGGGGCTGCTGTTCGGTGTCGCGTCGGACGATCCGATGACGCTGGCGGTGGTCGCCGTGCTCATGGCGGCGATCGGAATCGCGGCGTGCTGGATTCCGGCGGCGCGCGCAGCGCGGATCGATCCGGGAGTGGCACTCCGGGCGCAGTAGGAGTGGCGCCACTGCGATTCACGGCGAGGATGGCGATCCGCGGGATCAATCCGTATGTGCTCGTGAGCGCGGTGCGCGCGAAGCGGCTCAAGGCCGGATGGCGCAAGCCACTTCCTGTGCTGGTCCGCGTGAACGGGCATCCGAAGGCGAAGCCGTGGCGCATCAACATGATGCCGGTGGGGGACGGCTCGTTTTATTTGTACCTGCACGAAAGCGTCCGCCGCGCGTCGAAAACCGGCGTGGGCGACACGGTGCGCGTCGAGATCGGGTTCGACGCGGCGTACCGCGGCGGGCCGACTGCGCTTCCATCGTGGTTTCGCATTCCGCTCTCCCGCAACGCGGCGGCGAAGCGCGCGTGGGGGATGCTCACGCCGAGCCGGAAGAAGGAGATCGTGCGCTATCTTGCGGCGCTGAAGTCGGATGAGGCTCGCGAGCGGAATGTCGTGCGTGCGCTGCGTGTGCTTTCAGGGGCGAAGGAGCGGTTCATGGCACGGTCCTGGTAGCAAGGCACGATCCGCGCGCGATGCATCAGCCTCGCACGAATTGATGGAGCGCGTCGAAGTTTCCGCCGTCGGCCAGCTCCAGCGCTTGCAGATATTGGCGGCGAACGAAGTCGGCCGATTCCGCGCTGCCGGCGCTGCCCCACGTGAACGCCGGACGGTTCCACTCGCGAAGCAGAAGGTCGGTCGCGAGCCGGGCATGACGTCCGTTCCCGTTCGGCCACGGATGGATGTGCACGAGACGGTGATGGAAGCGCGTCGCGATCCCGTCCGTCGCGCCGACGGTGCGGTCGCTCGCCTCGCGTTGTGCGTGCGTGTCGTTCACGAGCTCGTGCATCAGGGCGGGCACTTGGGACCAGTGGTGCGGAGAGATGCCTTTGTCGCTCCTGCGATAGGTGCCCGCCCACGCCCAAGTCGCGCCGAACATCCTGCGGTGGAGTTCACGTAACGTCTTCACCGACAGGATGCCGACGTGCGCACGTCCGTACGCCCACGCGACAGCGTCGCTGATGTTCGTCGCTTCCCAAACGTTCAGTTCGGCCCGCGTGCGAACGTGCGGCGGAATCAGCCCTTCGATCTCATCTTCGTCGAGCGGCGTGCTTCCTTCCGCGTTGAACAGCGCGTCGCCCGCTGCTCTCACGACTCGTTTTCATCCCACAGGCGCGTGCGTCGCTTCGTTCGCCACGACTCGGCGATCTTCTCGAGATCGAGCGCCTCGCGCACACCGGTGCCCTGCCCTTCGAGCCCCATCGTGTGCACGATCCGGTTTCGTTCGTCGCGCGCGCGGTCCATGGCCCGCTGATAAACGGCTTCCTCGATCCCGTGATTCGGGATGAACAGCACGCGCACGCGGCAATCGAGCGCGTGCGCGGCCTTCTCGAGCGTTGCCAGCGTGATCGTGCCCGCGACCTCGCGCTTCTCGAGCGCGAGCACCGATTGCGGAGTTGTGCGGAGTCGCTTGCCGAGCTGCGCGGCCGTCATGCCGAGAGCCTGGCGGATGGATTTGATCCAACCGCCGCTCGGCGTTTCAACCGGGGCGATGCTCGCAGCCTGGCGCAGTGTTGCGTCCATCTGCTTCTGCTCCAATGCCGCGAACTTGGACCACTTTTTTGGTCTGGACATGATGAGAATCCGTATTGCCGATTTATAACAGTATATCCATTTGTATTACTGATATGATTAGCAATCTATATACTGTGTATGAATACGACAATCTACCCCGATAGTCAAGGATCCCATATCCCGACTACTCGGCGCGCAGCGCTTCGAGTGGGTCCACACTCTTCGCCCGCATGGCGGGCACGAGACTCGCGATCACTGCGACGCCGAGCAGCAGGATGCCCACGCCGCCGAGCACGAACGGGTTGTC
>JBIOHR010000201.1:0-5777 GCA_044449085.1 Gemmatimonadales bacterium
GCGTACGACGCCATGCGCGTGAGGTTCGCGTCGAGGCGGTCGAGGTCGACAAGGGCGGCGGGGGTTTCGAGCGATTGCAGGGGAGAGCCGGAGGGGAGATTCATGCCATAAAAATGCGTCGCCCTGCGGTATCCGTGCGAGGGGGCACTCAACAGCGAGTTATATAGTTTCTCGTTGGTTGGTTCACTGAGGTCAAGAGATTGGCCCGGGCACTGACCACGCGATGCGGCCAATGCCCGGGCCAATTCGTAAACTTCCGTTAACCACCAGCGAATAACGTTTCAACTCGCTTTGTGCAGTAACACGCAGCCCTAGAACCCGATCCCCAGCAGCAGCATGAACGACCGCTGCCTATAGTTGCTCTGATTGCTCACCGTCCCGTAGTCCAGATTCTGCAATGCGTACAGGTACCGCGCCTGGATGCTCAGCCCGGACAGCATGGGGAACTTGAGCCCCAGCGCTGCGATGCCGTCAAACGTCGTCTTGTTCCGCCCCGACGGGCAATCCGTGCCGTTGGCGTTGCAGTGCAACTCGAACGACACCTGCGGCCCGATCAATGCGAACGGCGTGACGACAGGATTCGGAATCGCAACCTTGAGGTAGACCGGCACGTCGATATAGCTGAGCTGCTGCGCGTTCCCGAACAAGTTGCTCCTGAAGCCGCGCTGCGCATACAGCGCGTTGATGCCGAGTCCAACCGGAGAGTCAGACTCCACTCCGACGCCAAGCGCAAACCCGGAGTTGCCACTGAGTGAGCCGTGCCCGGTGGTGTTGCTGCTCGGAACTTGCCCGTACGACCAACCGCCGAGTATCCCGAGCCCCTGTGCCTGCGCCGCCATCGGGACCACACAGAGCGCAGCGGCAGTGAGGGCGATAAGTGACCGTTTCATGACAAAGTCCTCCGTATTAGTGAATGCAGGCAATTGGGCAGTTACTTCGCCATTTTCGTAATCTTCTCACCAGTCTCGATCAGTTTTTCGCCGGCCTTTTCGGTCTGCCGGCGCGCTTTCTCAGTGGCCGCATGCGCAACATCGTTGGCGGCGTCGATGATCCTGCCGGCGATTTGTCCGGCTCCGTCTTTCGCATTGTCCGCCATCTGGTCTAACTTGCGATTGAGCTTCTTGATGTTGCTGGACATGGACTTGTCTCCTGAATGGATGGCGATCCGGCTGTGGTCGCTGAAAGCATCGCGTGCAATTCGACAACGGTGCCTGCCAGAGAAGCGTAGCCGGACTGCACGAGCGTGACTATCGCGCGAACGGCGTAGTGCGTACAGGCGACGGTGCGTGATTCCGAGGCAGGAATCGTTCGCAACCCAAGCATCGATCGAACCGACGCTCCCCCACTTCACACTTCCGAACTTCAACTGGTTCCATCGTCGAGGCCATTTGTGATGCCGCTTACAATTTCGATTCGCCGCCTTCTGGTCGGACTCGCACTGACGCCCGCGCTCGTCCTGAGCCAGGGGCGCGGAGGCGGACGCGGCCAGGCGCCGCCACCGCCGCTCCAGTTTCAGCTGCTGGGCCCGTCCTTTGGCGGACGCATCGCCGCGATCTCCGGCGTCGCGGGCGACAACCGGATCTGGTATCTCGGCGCGGCGTCCGGCGGCGTGTGGAAGTCGACCGACGATGGCAACACCTTCTCACCCGTGTTCGACAAGGAGGACGCGCAGGCGATCGGTTCGCTCGCGGTGTCGCAATCCGATCCGAACATCGTCTGGGCCGGCACCGGTGAGGCGTGGGCGATCCGCGACGCAGACGTCGGCGGCGACGGCATCTACAAGTCCACCGACGCGGGGGCGACGTGGACCAACGTCGGCCTCGCCGATGTCGGGCGCATCGGCCGCATTCTCGTCCATCCGACGAACCCGAACATCGTATACGCCTGCACGCTCGGACGCGCCACCGGGCCGCAACAGGAGCGTGGCGTGTATCGCACAATGGACGGCGGGCGCACCTGGCAGCGAGTGCTGTTCGTCGACGAGAACACCGGCTGCTCGGGCCTGACGCTCGACGCGCACGATTCCAACACGCTGTTTGCCGGCATGTGGCAGGTGGTGATGCACACATACGCGATGTACAGCGGCGGTCCGTCGAGCGGCATCTACGTCTCGCACGACGCGGGCACCACGTGGAAGCACGTTGTGGATCCGGGGCTTCCGAAGTCACCGCTCGGCAAGATCGACGTCGTCGTGGCACCAACGGACTCAAAGCGCGTGTACGCGCTGATCCAGACCGCCGATCAGGGTTCGGTGTGGCGCTCGGACGACGGCGGCACCACATGGAAGGCCGTGAACTGGATGCGCGCGCTCATTGGACGGGCGGGCTACTATATCAAGATCATGGTCGGTTCGGGCGACGCGAACGAAGTGTTCATCGCGAACAGCAGCTTTTTCCACTCGACGGACGGGGGCGTGACGTTCAACAACGTCCCATGGGGCGGCGACAACCATGACATCTGGATCGACCCGCTGAACCCCGACCACATGGGGATGACCGACGACGCCGGCGCGCGCGTCTCCACCGAGCACATGCGATCGTCGCTCTCCGTCACGCTTCCGATCGGCCAGATGTATCACGTCGCGCTCGACGACCGGATGCCCTATTGGGTCTACACGAACCGGCAGGACAACGGTACGATGCGCGGGCCCAGCGATATCGCCGAAGCGCTGCCGACGACGGGCGGTCACGCGGCACCGCCGCCCGGCTCAGGACGCGGCGGACGGGGCGGCGGCGGGCGCGCGGCGGCACCAGAGCCGGTGCCGCCCGCGCAGGATACGACTGCGGTCGCCGGAGGCCGCGGTGGACGCGGCGGTCGCGGTGGCGCGGCGCCGCTCGATACCGCCGGTGCAATCAACTTTGGCGGCGGTGGTGGTGGCGGCTTCGGCGGACGCGGCGGTGGCTCCACCTGGGAGCGCGGACTCGGCGGCTGCGAATCGGGCTTCACGATTCCCGACTACACGGATCCGAACATCATCTGGGCGTCGTGCTACGGGAACCAGGTCACCCGCTACGACGCGCGCACGAAGCTCGCGCGATCGGTGAGCCCCTGGGTGCACACGCTCGACTCGCCGCCCAACGAGGCGAAGTACCGCTGCCACTGGACGCCGCCGCTCGCGATCGATCCGTTCGATCACAACACGATGTACTATGGCTGCCAGGTGATCTTCAAGACGTCGAACAAGGGGCAGAGCTGGACGGTGATCAGCCCCGATCTCTCGACGAACGACCCGAGCAGGATCGTTTCGTCGGGCGGCATCTCGCCCGACAACCTCGGCCAATTCTATGGAGAGGTCGTCTTCGCCATCGCGCCCTCGAAGATCCAGAAGGGGCTGATCTGGGCCGGCACGAATGACGGGCAGCTCTGGAACACCCGCGACGGCGGCGGGAAGTGGAACAACGTCACGAAAAACATCACCGGCCTTCCGGCGTGGGGAACGATCCGGCAGATCGCGCCGTCGCAATTCGATCCCGGTACGGCGTATGTCGCGATCGACTTCCACATCATGGACAACCGCGAGCCGTTCCTCTACAAGACGACCGACTACGGCCAGACGTGGAAGAAGATCAGCGACGGCCTGCCGCAGAAACATCCGCTGGCGTACGTGATGTCGGTGGCGGAAGACCCGAACCGGAAGGGGATGATTTTCGCCGGTACGGGGAATGCGTTTTACTACTCGATCGACGACGGCGCGCACTGGACGCAGTTCAAGGATGGGCTGCCGGCGGCTCCCGTCACGTGGATCGCGACGGACAAGCCGTCGCACGACGTGGTCGTGTCCACGTACGGGCGCGGGATCTACGTGATGCACGACATCACGACGCTCGAGCAGCAGGACAAGCGCGTCGCGGACGCCGACGTATTCCTCTACGCGCCGAACACCGGCGTGCGCCAGGCGCGCTCGGGGCACATCGATCTCTTCTATGACTTGAAGGCCGCTCCGAAAGATTCTGTGACGGTTGAGATCATGGACGAGAAAGGGGCCGTCGTGCGCAAGATGCGCGAGGCCGGGCGCGCGGGGCGGAACCTTGCCGTCTGGGATCTGCGCGGGAATCCACCGATCCGCGTGGACCTGCGCACGACTCCGCCGGACGATCCGCACATCTGGGAGGAGCCGCGGTTCAAGGGGAAGACCGTGCGCCCCATCACGCACTGGGGAATCGAGAACCCGATCTCGCGCGGACCGCTCGTGCTCGACGGCAAGTACAGTGCGCGCGTGACGGCGAATGACCAGTCCTCAACGCAGTCGTTCGCCGTGCTGCGCGACCCACAGATCACCACGAGCGAGGCGGACATCGCCTGGTCCACCCAGGCGCAGACCAAGGTCCGCGACGACATGGACTCGGCCGCGGTCATCATCAACAGCATCGAGAAGATGCGGCGCCAGATCGAGGACCGAACGCGCGGCGACACCGTGCGCGAGGAACTCAAATCCGCGCTGAAGGACGTTGATGCGAAACTGCTCAACATCGAGCTCGTGCTGCTGTCGAAGTCGGATTTCTACAGCGACGACAAGTATTACATCGAGCCGTTCCACGTGTACCTGAACCTGATCTGGCTCTCCGGTGAAATCGGGACCGGCGCGGGCGACGTGGCGGGTGGCGCCGAGTTCCGTCCGACGGACGCGTCGCTTCAGGTTCTCGCAGGAATTGAAACGGACCTCAACAAGGCGAGGACGCAGTTCAAGGCGTTCAACGAGAACGATCTCGCGAAGCTCAACCAGCTGCTCGCGACGAAGAGTGTGGTGGTGCCGTAGCCCCAGTCATTACTAATCCAGCAGCGCTTCCGCCAACCTCGCGCTGAACGTCTCCCGCGTGTACGCATCGCGGAGTTCGAGCGGGCCGACGTCAGTCAGCCGGCGCGAGTGTGCCGTGAAGAGCCGCAGTCTCGGGTAGCCGCACTGCGCGACGACCTGGTCGACGCTCATCCCGCGCTCGACCAGTGGTTCCCACACGCGCGCGAACCGCACGGTGTCGAGCAGGCGCGACGCGCCGAACAGTCCGCCGCGGTCCATCCAGCGGTCCACGGTACGCCGCGAGAGGCCCGTCTCTTTCACGAGTCCGCTCACCCACCGCGGCAGAGCGGGACGCGCGAAGAGCCCGACAGAGACGGTCTGCAGCCGCTCCGGAAACGCGCGAAAATGCGACGCCACCTTGCTGAGGAGGATCGCCGGCGCCGACGGTGCCACGAGCGCCGCGAGTTTCTTGCGCAACAATTCCGGCATGTCGTCCGTGCCGCGCAGCACCATCTCGCGCGCGGCGTGATCGACGGTCTCCACGATCCTGCGTGCCGCCACCGGCCCAAGCGCGGTGTAGATCAGCATCGGGACGCCGCTCTCATTCACCGCACCGATCACGGTTTCGAAATCACCGGCGTCGAGGAGCCCCGGATCGAATACGAGCGCGTCGCAGTCGCCGTCGCGAAGTGCCGCGGCCACGGATTCCGCATCGCCCGCCTTCTTGAGACGCTGTTCGCCGGTCAGTGCACTCGCGAGCACATGTCGCGCATCGGCGGGGAGAAGCGCGAGAATTTTCATCGATCAGAAAGCAAGTTGAGCCGAGCCGTTGTGAGCAATGACACGCCGTACGAAGCCCACAGCTTCGCGGCCGTACGCGACACTGTCAAGCTGGCATGAAAGTGTCGTCGCAAAAATGCTTGTTTAGGGGCGCGGGCCCGGATACCTTTCTGCTCCCAAGCAACGACGGAAGCGACCGCACCCGCGGGCATTTCGCTTCCCGCATTTTCAGCTGTTGATCGGCGCGAGTAGCTCAGCTGGA
>JBIOHR010000202.1:0-5761 GCA_044449085.1 Gemmatimonadales bacterium
AGCGCGATTCGCGAGAAGGCCGACATGATCGGCCTCTCGGGGCTCATCACGCCGTCACTCGAGGAAATGGCGTTCGTCGCCGGAGAAATGGAGCGCGAAGGGTTCACGATGCCGCTGCTCGTCGGCGGCGCGACCACAAGCAAGGTACACACGGCGGTGAAGATCGAGCCGCACTACTCGGGCCCGGTGGTGCACGTGCTCGATGCATCACGCGCGGTGGGCGTCGCGAGCGCGCTCCTCTCCGACGGCCAGCGCGAGTCGTTCGCGCGCGACGTGCGCGCCGAATACAAGGACATCCGTGTCCGCCGCGCCGAGCGCCGCCGTGACACCAAGACGCAGACGCTCGCGCAGGCGCGCGCGAACAAGGTCGCGGTGGACTGGAGCACCGTCACGCCCCCCGTTCCGAAACGCCCGGGGATCAGCACGTATGACGAATCCCAGTTCCCGCTCGGCGATCTCGTCCCGCGCATCGACTGGACGCCGTTCTTCCAGGCATGGGAACTCGCCGGCCACTATCCGGACATCCTCGAGGATCCCACCGTCGGCGCCAGCGCACGGAGCGTGTTCAGCGACGCGCAGGAGATGCTGCGGAAGATCGTGGAGGAGAAATGGCTGAAGGTGCGGGCGGTGGTGGGATTCTTCCCTGCAAACTCGGACGGAGCTGAGGACATTTGTATCTGGCCTGACGAACGGCGATCGAAGATGGAAGATGGAAGATCGACCAACGGCGACAAGCCGATCGCGGTCGTGCATACGATTCGCCAGCAGATGGTGAAGCCGGATGGACGCGCGAACGTGGCGCTCGCAGATTTCGTCGCGCCATGCTCCACCGGCCTCACGGACTGGATGGGATTCTTCGCCGTGACCACGGGAATCGGCGTGGACAAGAAAGTCGCCGAGTTCGCCGCGGTTCAGGACGATTACAGCGCCATCATGGTGAAGGCGCTCGCCGATCGCCTCGCCGAAGCACTGGCCGAACGGCTGCACGAGCGCGTGCGCCGCGAGTTCTGGGGGTACGCGCCGAACGAGCATCTCGACAATTCCGCGATCATCCGCGAGCAGTACCAGGGAATCCGGCCGGCACCGGGGTACCCGGCGTGCCCGGATCACACGGAAAAGCGGACGCTCTTCGACATCCTCGGCGCGACCGAGCGGGCCGGGATCGAGCTGACCGAGAGTTTTGCCATGTTCCCGACAGCCGCGGTGAGCGGCTATTACTTCTGGAACCCCGAATCCCGCTACTACGGGGTCGGGAAAATCGAGCGCGATCAGGTCGAAGACTACGCCCGGCGCAAGGGGATGGAATTGAAGGATATCGAGCGCTGGCTAGCGCCAGTCCTCGCCTACGACCGATAATTAGGCCATGCCAGCCGCGACTGCTTCCCCCCCAGGCGTTCGTCGGGTCCTGATCATCGACGACGAGCCCGCGGTCCTTCGCGTGCTCGGCCTGCTCCTCGAACGAAACGGATTCGCCGTCGCAAGTGCGAGCAACGCGCGCGACGGCCTCGCACTGGTCGCCGAGAAGGGATTCGACGTCGTGCTCACGGACATCATCATGCCGGAGCTTTCCGGCGTCGATTTCCTGAAGGAACTGCGCCGCCACGATCTCGACGTGCCGGTCATCCTCATGACGGCCGGCGCAACGCTCGACTCGGCGCTCGACGCGATCGAGTACGGCGCGCAGCAATATTTGCTCAAGCCGGTCGAGCCTGAAGCGCTCGTCCACGCCGTTGGACGGGCCGCCGCGCTGGGTCAGCTGGCGCGAATGAAGCGCACCGCGCTCGCAGCGCAGGCCGGCAAGGCAATTCCCTACGGCGACCGCGCGACGCTCGAAGCAGTGCTCACGCGCACGTTCGCAACGATCCGCGCGGAATTCCAGCCGATCGTTTCGCTCAAAAAGAAAAAGGTGCTCGGCTACGAGGCGCTCATGCGCTGCGACGAGACGCTCTTCTCGTCGTACGGCGCGCTGCTCGCCGCCGCCGAACGCGTGGGCTGGCGCACCGCGCTCTCGCGCACGCTCTACCAGCGCATCGCGCAGGACTGCAGTGAACTGCCTGAGGGAGCACTGCTGTTCGTGAACATCCACCCGCTCGACGCGCAGGAGTCGCTGCTCACCGGGTCGGGTGCACCACTCGAGCCGATCGCGCGCAACGTCGTGCTCGACGTGCGCGAGAGCGTCGCCGGTGAACTGCTCGGCGCACTTGCGGCGGCGATGCCCGGGGTCCGCGGCGCCGGGTTCCGAATCTCGATCGACAACGTGGGGACGGGCACGTCCGGACTGGAGATTTTCACGCGACTCTCGCCGGATTTTGCAAAACTCGACCGTACGGCGTATGCCGGCATCGAGAAGGACAGCGCGCGCCAGCGCACCGTGCGCGCGATGTACGCGATGTTCGCGTCGCTCGAGCTGCCCCTGATTGCGGAAGGCGTGGAGACCCCGGCCGAGCGGGATGCGCTGCTCGCGGCGGGAGCGGATCTTGCCCAGGGCAACCTGTTCGGGGCGCCGTCAACGAGGTTTGCACCGCCGGCGTTCTGATACGATGCCGGAAAACACACACAGCCCGCTCAGCGTCCTCAGCGACGAGGAAAGCGCCTTCCGCGACGCCGTTGCGTCGTTCGTGAATGGAGAAGTCCGCCCGCGCGTGACCGCGATGGAACGCGCGGCGAAACTCGACCCCGACCTGATCCCGAAGTATTTCGAGCTCGGGATGATGGGAATCCAGGTTCCCGAGAAGTACGGCGGGGGCGGCGGATCGCTCATGATGGTGACGCTGGCCGTCGAGGAGATCAGCAAGGTCGACGCTGCCGCCGCGATCGTCGTGGACGTCCAGAACACCCTCGTGGCATACCCGATCACCGCGTACGGCACCGACGCACAGCGCGAGCACTACCTCCCGCGCCTCTGCGAGGACACGGTCGGCGCGTACGCGCTCTCCGAGGCGGGATCGGGATCGGATGCGTTCGGCCTCGCGACGCGCGCCGAGAAGAAGGGCGACCAGTGGATCCTGACGGGGCGAAAGCTCTGGATCACCAACGGCGCGGAAGCCGGCGTGTTCATCGTGTTCGCGAACGCGGATCCATCGAAGGGCCACAAGGGGATCACGGCCTTCATCGTCGAGAAGACTTTCCCGGGCTTCAGCGTCGGCAAGAAGGAAGACAAGCTCGGCATTCGCGCGTCGAGCACCACCGAGCTGATCCTCGACGGCGTCGAGGTTCCCGCGTGCAATGTGCTCGGCCCGGTCGGCACGGGCTACAAGATCGCGATGGAGACGCTGAACGAAGGACGGATCGGGATCGGCGCGCAGATGATCGGCAACGCGGAGGGCGCACTGTGCGCCGCGCTCGCGTACGTGAAGGAGCGCAAGCAGTTCGGAAAATCCCTCGCGGACTTTCAGGGAGTGCAGTTCCAGCTCGCGCAGGTCGCGACGGAACTCGAGGCCGCGCGCCTGCTGGTCTACAATGCCACGCGCCTGAAGGAGGCCGGACACGACATCGCGCGCGAAGCGGCGATGGCCAAGCTGTACGCGTCGCAGGTGTGCGAGCGCGTGACGTCGCTTGCGCTCGAGCTGTTCGGCGGGAACGGATATACGAAGGAGTTTCCGGTGGAGAAATTCTACCGGGATGCAAAGATCGGCAAGATTTACGAGGGGACTTCGAATATGCAATTGTCCACGATTGCCAAGTCTCTGCTGAGGTAGTACGAGGACGAGGAGCAAGGACGTCTCTCGCTCCTTGCCGTATTGTCCTTGCTCCTCCCCGCATTACTCGAGCAGAAGGATCGTTCCCTCTCCATCTATCACAACCGCGCCTCGCTGGTTCCGCGCGACCGTGGAGAGCCTCGCCCGCTTTTTCTCAGGGAACAGCTCTCTCACCTCCACCCGCCAAGTTACCGTATCGCCGAGCTTCACCGGCTGCTTGAACTTGAACGCCTGCGCCACCCAGACCGTCCCCGGCCCGGGCAGGTCCATGCCGATCACGGCCGAGAGAAAACCCGCCGACAGCATGCCGTGCGCGATGCGCGTGCCGAACCGGGTCTGCTTCGCCACGGCTTCGTCCACGTGCACCGGGCTGAAGTCGCCCGTGAGCTCCGCGTAGGCATTCACGAGCGCTTCGGTCATCTCCTTCGTGCGCTCGGCGGCCTGCCCCACCTCGAGGTCGGCGAACTTCATCACGCCTCCATGACAAGTTGAATGTCCGCGTCCAGTTCGCCCGCGGCATCCTTGCGCGTGAACCACGAGACGACGAACAAGGTCAGCAGCGACGTGATGAGCGACAGCGACGCCATGTCCACACCCGTCGGCAGCCTGATGATCTTGAAATACGCGAGCGTGCCGCCGACGAGCGTGAGTCCGATGCCCATACAGATGGAGGCGATCGCTCCCGCGCGCGTCGCGCCGTTCCAGTTGAGGCCGATCGCGAGCGCCGGCGTGATGGTCGACGCGAACATCCCCCATCCGAAAATGCCGAGGAACGCGACGAGTGTGCCCGAGACTTGCGCGACCCCGGCCGCGATCACCGCGAGCAGCACGGTCGTGATGCGTCCCCAGCGCAGCTCGTTGCCGAGTCTCTTGCCGAACGCAATGGGAAGATCGAGCGTCAGCGCCGCGGCGCCTGCATTCATGAACGAGTTGACGGTGGCCATGATCGCCGCGGCGACGCCGGAGAAGACGAGGCCCGCCACGAGCACCGGCGCCGAGTGCAGGAGGAACATCGGCGTGGCCTGGTCGGCTTTCGCGAGCGGCGCCATCGTGCCGTTGGTCACGAGCGCCTTGGTCACGACGCCGATCGCGATGTAAATCAGCTGCGCCATCAGCATCGCCACAGACATCAGCAGCAGGTACCACTTCAGCTGGCGCGGGTTCTTCAGCATGTAGAACTTGTGAATGACATTCGGCTGGCCGAGCGAGCCCACGCTGAAGACAAAGAAAAATGAAAGCGCGGTGATCGGGCCCGCGCTCCCCCAGGGCCCGAGAAACTTCGCGTCGGCGGCCATGATCGTCTGCGAGATGTGCGTGAGGCCGCCGCCGGCGCGGAGCGCGAATGCGACGACCATCAGCGACGACAGCGCCATGACCGATCCCTGGAACACGTCGGTATAGATGCCGGCGAGAATTCCGCCGGCCACGGAGTACGCGAGGATGACGCCCGTGCCGATCCAGATGCCCGGCACGAGCCCGGTGCCGAAGATCGCATCGATCACGATCCCGAGCGCGAGGAGGTTGGTCGCCATGTAGCCGATGACGGCGATGAGAATCCCCACCGCGGCGAGTCCCTGCGCAGCCGGCGAGCGATAGCGCGCGCCGATCGCACCGGGGACCGTGAGCAGCCCGCGCGCCTCACCGAGGAGGCGCAGCTTCTTTGCGAGCACCCAGGCACCGAGCGCGTTGGAGAGCGCGCCAGGCAGGATGATGAACACGCCGGCGAGGCCGATCGTGTATACGAGCCCGGGGCCGCCGACGAACGAAAACCCGGACAGCGACGACGCCATCTTCGCGATCGCCATCGTCCACACGCCGACACCGGCGCCGGCAACAAAAAAGTCGCGCTCGTTCTTCGTCTTGCGCGTCGCCCAGGTGGCGATCACCGCGACCACGGCAAAATACAGGAGCGCGATCGCGACGATCAGCGGCTCCGTGAGCCGCGGCAGCGAAGCCTGCAGCAGAAACTTCACTTCGCGCGGGCGTTCGGGCTGTCCGCCGGATCGTCACCGCGCGCGCGGGCCATCGCCGCCTGCGCCTCACGCAGCCGCCGCAGGTCGTCC
>JBIOHR010000203.1:0-5637 GCA_044449085.1 Gemmatimonadales bacterium
ACCACGTACCACGCACCCGCGACCATCGACCTGCGACCAGAAACCAGTAACCGGGAACCACGGACCAACGACACCCGACCAACCACCAGCTGTGTAACTTTCGGTGTGCCTCCGACCCTCGCCCACCGGCTCGAGTACGCCGCGCTCCGTGCGTTCAGCGGCGCGCTCTCCCTGCTGGACGTACGCGAGGCCTCACGCGGCGCGGCGGCGTTCGCCGAGCTCGGATACGCTCCCCTCGGCATCCGGCGCGGCGTGACCGAGCGGCAGATCGCCGCGGCGTTCCCCGAATGGAGCGCCGAAAAAGTCGAGGAGATCGCGCGCGAGTCGTACCGCAACCTGGGACGCGTCGCGATCGAGGCCACGATCCTCTCGCGCGGCACGCCGCGAGACGTGCTGGCCGTGTTCGGTCCTTCGCCGGGCTGGGACGTCGCCGAGGCGGCGCTCGCCGGCGGACGCGGCGCCATTTTCGTCGCGGGACATCTCGGCAACTGGGAACTCTCCGGTGCGTACATCGCCGCGCGCGGCGTGCCCGTGCATCCCATCGCGCGTGGCATGTCGAACCCGCTGTCCGACGATTATTTCCGCCGCACGCGCGAGCGTCTCGGCATGCACATCATGCACGACCGGGAGGCGGTGCGGCGCGTCCCGCGCGTGCTGCGCGACGGTCACGCGGTCGGCTTTCTTTCCGATCAGGCCACGCACGGGCTGGCGTCGACCTATACACCGTTTTTTGGCAGGCCGGCCAAGACGCCGCGCGGCGCCGCCGTGTTCGCGCTGCGCGGGGAGTACCCGGTCGTGATGATCCACGCCGTGAGGCAACCCGGTGAACTTTACGAGTTCGTCGCCGAGGAGATTCCGGTCACGCGCACCGGCGATCGCGAACGCGACATCGACGACGTGATGACGCGGTTTTCCCAGGCGCTCGAACGGATGGTGCGCAGGTATCCCGGCCAGTATTTCTGGCAGCACCGCCGCTGGAAATATCAACCCGAGGGCACGCCGCCCGAATTGCGCGAACCATGAGGAACCAGATGGGCTACGACGTGAAGGTGTTGCGACAGCGCGAGTTTCCGTGGGCGGAGCGCGGCGAATCGATCTACCTCGATCACGCGTCCACCGGACCGATCCCGGCGCGCTCGCGCGACGCGATTGCCTCGCTTGGCGCGCGGCGCGCCGAACCCTTTCGTCTCACACCCGACGATTTTTTCCCCGTGCACGCAAGAGCGCGCGAGCAGGCCGCGCGGCTGATCGGTGCCGACCCGAAGACCATCGCGCTCATGACCAACACGTCGCACGGCGTGAACCTCGCCGCGCATTCCCTTCCGTACGGCAGGGGCGACGTGATCCTCTCGACGCAAGGCGAGTTTCCGGCGAACGTGTACCCGTGGATGACGGCTGCCCGGGCCCGTGGCGCCGAGTTCCGGATGCTGCCCCTCCTCGGCAACTGTCCCGACGAAGGCGCGCTGCTCCGCATGATCGACACGGACCCGCGCGTGAAGGTCGTGGCGCTTTCGTGGGTGAGCTTCTGGAGCGGGCACCGGTTCCACCTGCCGACGATCGGCGCGGCGTGCCGCGCGCGGGGCATCTTCCTGTTCGTGGACGCCATCCAGGGCCTCGGGCCGCTGGCGCTCGATGTCGTCGCCGCGAATGTCGACGTCCTCGCGTGCGGCGCGCAGAAGTGGCTGATGTCACCATGGGGCGTGGGCTTCGCCTACGTGCGCGAAGATCTCATCGCGCAGCTGGAGCCGGTGGAGACGGGGTGGTGGGCGCAGGCGTCGAGCGGCGACTACGCGAGGTTCCTCGACTACGACCCCCGGTGGGCGGACGACGCGCGCCGGTTCGAGGTGATCACGCTGGATTTCGTGGGTTTCAACGCGATGGCGGAGTCCATAGGATTGCTGCTGGAACTCGGCACGCGCGACGTCCAGGCACATGTGCGATCGCTCGCGGACCGCGCGATCGCGTTCGCGGATTCGACGAGGGGCGTTGACCTCATCACGCCGCGCGATCCAGCGCGGAGGGCGGCCGTGCTGGCCTTCAAGACGAGAGATGTCGAGGCGGCGAGCGCGCGGCTCACGGCCGCGAAAGTGGCGCACAGCGTGCGCACGGGGTGCATCCGGCTGGCGCCGCATTTCTACAACACTGCGGCGGAGGTGGACTCGGCCCTGGCGCTGCTCGCGTAGAACCGCGTCAGACCGGGGACGGCTCCGGGTCGCGGTTCGCGATCCGCTTCGGCTTGAGGAGGTCTCCGATTTCATCTTCCGCTTCGAGCATCGAATCGATTTCGCGGCCGACGCGCGACGCCGCCTCCAGCGCCTCGGTGACCTGCGCGGCCGGCGCCGAGCCGAGCTGAAGGCGGAGCAATCCGAGCCGGACGTTTTCGAGCGCGGTCACGGTGTGCGACAATTGCGCAGCCGTGAACTCGCGCCGCCTCTGGAGCGCCGGGTCGTCGTCGCCGGCCATCACATCGTCGAGCTTGTCGAGCGTCGCGCGCAGCGCACCGGCCTCGTCTTCCAGCCGGCGGACGGCCGCCGGCACCGCGGCCAGATCGCGGCGAAGATTTTTTGGCAGTGCCTCGAACAGCGCGTCAGTCGCCCTGCCGAGCGCGACCTCAGTGTGCTGCGCGATCGGAGACGGAGGCAGCGCCCTGGCCTTGAGGCCGACGCCGGCGATGAGCGCCAGACGCTCGCCCCACTTTCCGTTCCAGAAATCCAGCCGCCGCTGCCCGAACTGCCTCAGCCACCGGCTTCTCGGCTTCGCGAGGATCGCGCCGACTGCGGATGCGACGCCAATCACTCCGCCGATGACATCGGCTAGCGTCAGCATGGACGACGCGGCCGGCGACATGACGACGTGATTGTAGAGGACTGGCGTCGCGACAGCGGACGTGGTCAGTCCGGCGAGTGCCAGGAAACGAAGCGTTCCTTCGCTGATCGGCGCGAATGTGGGATCGACCTCGATCTCCTCGCGCCGTTGTGCGATGTGCTGCCGCAGTGCGTCGCGCATGTCCGCAAGTTTGAACCCTTGCCTCAGCAGCCGCCGCACCTGGGCGAGTTCGGGAATGAGGTTGACCGCAACCGTTGCGGCCAACCCGCCTATCGACGCGAGCACAGGAAAATGCGGCAGCACCACGATGAACGGCGCGCCGACGGCCAGCACCGTCATCGCGACGCGTGCGCCGCTGGAGGTGCTCCCCCTTGCGAGCCACACGCGGAGCGCCGCGGGGATCTCGCGCGCCTGCTCGAACGACGCCCCGACCGCCTCGGCGAACGCTTCGCCCGTCGGCCAGCGACGCGCGCGGTCCTTTTCGAGACAGCGTTCGACCGCAGCCGCGAGCTTGTGGGGCACCGCGCCCGCGATGGCGTGCAGCGGCTTCGGGTTCCTTGAGATGTGCGCCGCCATCACCTGCGTCGTCGTGGCGCCGTCGAACGGCAGCCGGCCGGTGAGCGCGTAATAGCCGACGATGCCGAGCGAATAGATGTCGCTGCGGCCGTCGGTCGGCTCGCCCATCGCCTGCTCAGGGCTCAGGAAGTGCGCCGTGCCGCGGATGTAGTTCGCGTCTGCGGGCGCCTCGTCCCGGACCGCCCCGGCAATCCCGAAGTCGGTCACGAGTGCGCGGTTCGTCTGGTTTTCGAGGAGGATGTTGTCCGGCTTCACGTCGCGGTGCACGATGCCGCGCGAATGCGCGTACGCGAGCGCCCATCCGATCTCGCGGAGCACGCGCGCTCCTTCTGACGGCGTGAGCGGCCCGCGCGCGCGGACGCGCTCGCCGAGCGTCTCCCCCTCGATGTACGCCATGACGAAGAACACGAATTCGCCGGCTTCGTCGACATGATGGATCGGGACGATGTTCGGGTGGCTGAGCTGTGCCGCCATCTGCGCCTCGCGCAGAAATTTTTCGTGCAGCTCTGGCCGCGCGGCCGCGAGTGCGCGCGGCAGAACCTTGATCGCCACCGGACGGGCGAGCCGGAGCTCGCGCGCGAGATAGACGATCCCCATCCCGCCGCGCCCAAGTTCATGTTCGAGCGAATACCGGCCCGCCACCGCTTCCTGGAACGCGATGAACTCCGCGTCCGGTGCCGGCGCGGGACGCGCGGCTGCCGCTGGCTGCGGAGTTCGCGTGCTCATCCCACGTCGGCGAGCGCGATGTCGCGCCCCCCCTTGCGGACGAGGAACCAGCGGCCGCGCACGGCCTTTGCGCGCGGCACGGTCAGCGAATCGGCGGAGAGTTTTTCACCGTTCACACTTACGCCGCCCTGCTGGACAAGTTTCCGGCCGGCGCCGCGGGACAGCTCGAACACCCCTTCCAGCACGTCGAGCACGCTCAACTCGGCGGCGTTCGGGTAGGTGACGCTCGGGATCTCGGCGGCGAGCGTCGCGTACACGTCGTCGCCGATCGCGGCGGCGTCGATCTTCTTGTCGAAGATCACGCGGGAGACTTCCGTCGCGACGCGCGATGCATCCGTGCCGTGCAGGAGCGTCGTCATCGCCGTCGCGAGTGCCCGTTGCGCGGCGCGTTCGTGCGGCGCCGTGGCGTGTGCGGCCTCGAGCGCTTCGATCTCCGCGCGCGGCAGAAATGTGAACATCCGCAGGTACCGCCCCACGTCGGCGTCCTCGGTGTTGATCCAGAACTGGTAGAACTGGTACGGCGATGTCAGCGCAGGGTCGAGCCACACGGCGCCCGCCTCAGTCTTGCCGAACTTCTTCCCGCTCGCGGTCGTGATCAGCGGTGCTGTGAGCACGTGCGCTTCGCCGCCGGCCGAGCGGCGGACAAGCTCCATCCCCGCCGTGATGTTCCCCCACTGGTCGCTCCCGCCCACCTGCAGCGTGCACCCGTGCCGCGTGAACAGCTGGAGAAAGTCGTATGCCTGGAGCAGCAGGTAGGAAAACTCGGTGTACGAAATGCCGGTCTCGATGCGCGACTGCACCGAATCCTTCGCGAGCATGTAGTTCACGCTGAAGTGCTTCCCGACATCGCGCATGAAATCCACGGCGCCGACCTTGAGCAGCCAGTCGGCATTGTTCGCGAGCATCACGCCGCTCGTGTTCGCCGACGCAAACAGCCGCGAAAGCTGTGCGTGGATCCGCGTGGCGTTTGCCGTGATCTCGGCCGCGCTTGCGAGCGGGCGCTCTTCGGATTTTCCCGAGGGATCGCCGATCATGGCCGTCCCGCCGCCCACCAGTGCGATCGCCTTGTGTCCCGCCCGCGCGACGTGCACGAGCAACATCGTGGGAACGAGGTTCCCGATGTGCAGGCTCGCCGCCGTAGGATCGAAACCGCAATACGCCGTGACGGTCCTTGCCGCGAGATGCGCGCCGAGCCCTTCGGTCTGCTGGTAGATCAGTCCGCGCCAGGTCAACTCCTCGAGCAACGTTTCCTTGGTGGCCATCCTCGAAACTTAGGCCCCGCATCCGGCACTGTCACTTTTCGCCACACTTCGTATCAGTGTCGCCCATCACCCTAGTACGTCACCCTCGCCCCTGAACTCACCCCTCGCCGCTGAACTCGCCCGTCGCCCTGAACTCACCTCTCGCCCTGAACTCACCACTCGCCCCTGAACTCGCCCCTCGCCCCTGAACTCGACTCTCGCCCCTGAACTCACCTCTCGCCCCTGAACTCGCCCCTCGCCCCTGAAC
>JBIOHR010000204.1:0-5589 GCA_044449085.1 Gemmatimonadales bacterium
CAATCCTATTTGGATACCGGCCCTCCCTCCGCATTCCACGCCCTCCACCCTCCCGCCATCGACCACACATTCGTGTAGCCCATCTTCTGCAGCGCGTCTCCCGCCAGTGCAGAGCGGAATCCGCCGCCGCAGTACAGGATCAGCTCGGTGCCGTGATCCGGCACCACTGCCTCGATGTCGCGCTCGATGATGCCCTTCCCCAAGTGTTTCGCCTGCGCTGCGTGCCCGGCCTCCCACTCGCGGTCTTCGCGCACGTCGACGAGCACCGCCTTGGAATTTGCGGCGAGCCGCTTGAGGGTCTGCGCGACGGTCACTTCCTTCACGCGCGCCTTGGAATCGTCTACGATGGCGAGAAATGCCGGTGAATGCTGGTGTGCCATTGGAATGCTGCTCCGTGGTGAATCGGGAATCAGGACAGGAGATCGCGCAGCGCCGTCGCCGCGCGTTCGATTTCTGCGAGGGTGACATCGAGGTGCATCACGGCGCGCACGCGCGACGCCGTCCAGACGGACACGCGCACGCCACGCGCGATCGCCGCCTTCGCGAAGGACATCGAATCCATCGCTGCCGGCAGGTCAATCATCACGATGTTGCTCTCGGGCGGCACGACCGTCGCGTGTCTTGCCTCCGACACGATCGCCGCGAAGCGCTGCGCGTGTGCGTGGTCCTCGCCGAGCCTCGTGAAGTTATGCTCCAGTCCATACAGCGCGCCGGCGGCGATGATCCCCGACTGGCGCATGCCGCCACCATAGCGCTTGCGCGCTTCAGCCGCGGCCTTGATCACCTCGGCCGACCCGGCGAGCGCCGCGCCGACCGGCGCGCCGAGTCCCTTCGAGAACGACACCATCGTCGCATCGGCGGTCGCAGCGAAATCGGCGGGCGGTGTTCCCGTCGCGGCCGACGCATTCCAGAGGCGCGCGCCGTCGAGCAGGATCCTGCACCCCATGGACCGCCCGACCGCCGCCAGCGCACTCAGTTCCGGCAGCGGCGTGACCATGCCGCCCGACCCGTTGTGCGTGTTCTCGATGGCAAGCAAAGTGGCACGGGGAAAATCGCGCCCCGGCGACCTGATCACCTGGCTGAGCGTTTCACGCGTGATGCGCGGCGCGCCGCGAATCATCCTCGGCTGCATCCCCGCGAGGGCGGCGGCGCCGCCCATCTCGAGGTTCACGATGTGCGAGTCCTCGTGCACGTACAGCTCCGTGCCACGCTCGCCCAGCGCCCAGATCGCCGCCTGGTTCGCCATGCTTCCCGAGGGGAAAAAAAGCGCGCGTTCCTGCCCGAGCAACTCTGCGGTGCGCTCCTCCAGCTTTCGCGTCGTCGGATCGCCGTCGAGCACGTCGTCACCGACCTCGGCCTCGGCCATCGCGCGGCGCATCGCTGACGACGGTTTCGTCACGGTGTCGCTGCGAAGATCGATCATCGGGGCGTTCGTCATCGTGCGGCCTTGGCCTTACGCTGGAGATACCGGTGTTCGTATACCTGTGAAAGTTCACCGCCCAGCACGAAGATCAGCGCGGCGTAGTAGACCCAGAACATCACGACGATCACCGCGGCGAGCGTCCCAGTGTACCACGACGCCGGGTTGAAGTGGTGCACGACGAACGAAAACCCGTTGCGCGCGACCTCGAACAGCACGGCGCTCGCCACGCCGCCGACCATGGCCTGCTCCCACCGTACGCGGCGGTTCGGCAGGAGCTTGTAGAGCACGGTGAACAACCCGCCGAGCAGGACGAATGCGATCACGCGGCCAATGAGATAGGTGAGCGGCCGCATCACCTGCTCGGTATGAAGCCCCCACTGGTTCAGCAGCGCGACCCCGTTTGAGCGCGCGAGCGCGAGGTATGCGCTGACGGCGACCCAGACGATGATCAGCGCCGTGGCCGCAACCGTGAGCAGCGCGTCGAACAGCTTCCCCCAGACGATGCCGTGCCCCTGCGGCACCTCGAACACGTGCAGCAGCACCGAACGCATCGACCCGAACAGCCGCGTGGAAAACCAGATGAAGGCGATCGCGCCCAGCGCGCCCGCGGTGCCGCGCGTGCGGACGACGTCGTGCATCAGCGGGTCGATGAGCGATCCCGTCCCGCTCCAGGTCGCCGGAAAAAGATTCTGGATGAAGTCCACCGCCGCGCCCGACGACGCGTCGTCGGACTTGTTCAGCGCGTAGCCGAGCCACGACGCGAGCAGCAGGAAGAACGGCACGCCCGCGAGGAGGATGCTGAACGCCACGCCGCCCGCGAGAAAAAAGAGGTCGTCCTTCCCCGCCTTGCGCCAAAGTCCCCGCGCGTACGATGCAAAGACGGCGCGCAGACTCTCGGTCCGCGCGCCGTCCGCCGACAAGTCCACCCCAGGAAAGCCGGCGGTGGCCAAGGTATGAAGCCTATTGCTCGATGATGATCAGGTACTTCGACGAGCCCCAGAACTTGTCAGGGTTCACGATCTTGAGGCCGCCCTTGATGAGACCGTCGCGGTCCGGCGCCGTCTCGAGCGCGGACACGTCCTGGCGCGTGAGAACTTTGTACGTCTTGTCCGGGTGTGGAAAGGCGATCTCCTTCACCATCGACCTGTCGATCGACGTGAAGTCTGCCGGGTTGAGGTCGCGCGACGCCACCTGCGTCTTGCCGATCCCCAGCGCGCCGCCGGTCTGCACGATGAGCTTCTTCTTCAGCAGCTCGTCCTTGGTCCCGATCACGTAATACACGGTGTTGCGCTCGGTGACCAGCGTGGACTTGTCCGCCGCGAGCTGGGTCTTCTCTGTCGTGAGCTGCTCCTTGTCCTGCTTCAGGCCGGCGTTCTCGACCTGCAGCGCCGACAGCTGGTCGTTGAGCGAGACGATCTCGGTCTTCTGGTTGTCGATGATCGTCTTGAATGCGGTGATCGTGGAATCGTACGACGCGAGCTGCGACGTGAGCGCGGAGTTGTTCGCCGTCAGTTCCTTCACGCGATTGCGGCTCGCCCCCAGGCGCGACTCGGACTCGTTCAGCCGGCTCGTGACTTCGGTGATCTTCGCCTTGATCGCATCGCGCTGCTGCGCCGGCGTGAGACCCGCCTCGGCGTCGGGCGTCGCGCCCTTCACCGGCTTGGTGGCATTCCGGCTCTTGACCGTCGCGAGCTGCGTGTTGACTTCGGCAATGAACTGCGAGGTCTGCATGACGTCCTTCAGCAGCGAGTCTTTCTCAGCCGAGATCTGCTGCATCTGGACGAGCGTCTTGTCGAGTTCAGGCTTGGACCGGTCGCACGCCGCGAGCGCGAGCACGGCGGCGAGGAGGGCGAACTTTTTCAAAGGGATACTCTCCGTTCGGGTGGGTGGAGCTCCGTCGAGATTCACTCGCCTGCGTCGGGGTCATCCGGGGCCGCGGTGATGCCGCCCGCCCCGCCATCTGGTGCAGCGCGATGCATCAGGGCGGCCTTCACGAAGCGCGCGACGTGCGCGGCGGTGCCCTGCGCACCGAGTTGCGTAAAGAGAAACTCGAACTTGCGGTCGAACGCTTTGGCCAGTGCCGCCGCCGCCGCGCCGTCCACCGCCCAGAGCTTCTCCTTGAACGGGCCGAGCGCCTTTTTGCGCGTCTTGTAGATGAACTGCTCGTCGGAGTCCGCGGCCTTTCGCTCGTCGGCGGCGTTCGTGCGCAGCCACGCGTACATCTCGTCGCGCAGCGCGGCGGGGATGCCGTCGTACATCATGTTCTGGAATCCCGTCGCGAGATGGATCTCGGCCGTCTCGACGCGCGGGAAATTATGGAACGCGCTCTCCGGAAGGGTCGACGCGCCGTGCTGCACGGCGCCCGCGAGGCCGTATGACGACCGCGCTTCCTCGCCGAGCGCCTGGAGCGTGTTGAAGTCGAGCTTCACGTCGGCGATCGACCCGTCGGCGAGCACCACGCCGCCGTGCGACGTGCCGCTCTGCACGGAAATCTTCGAGAGCCCTTCCATCCCGGGAGCCTGCGCCGCGAGCGTGCGGTTGTAGCCGTCCATGTAGGCGCGCAGTTCGGGGACCGTCGAGTTCTCGGTCCCCACTTCGCCGATTTCGCCGCCGAGCGAAATGTCCACGCCCTTGGGCTGGAGCGACCGCACGTGCCGCGTGATGTCGACGCCGACTTCGTAGTTGAGGCGCTGCTGGTCGTCGAGCGAGCCCTTGGAGAGGTCCACCAGCGTCGACGTGTCGATGTCGATGTTGAAGAACCCCGCGTGGATCGCCTCGGTGGCGAGGTGCTTCACATTGCCGACCTCGGCTGCGGCGTCGACGGCGTACTTCTTGGCGTTCACCTGGAAGTGGTCGCCCTGGATGAACAGCGGCCCGCGGAAGCCTTCGCGCAGCGCCGCAGCGATCATCACGGCGACATATTCCGCGGGGCGCTGGTCGGTGTACGCGATCTCCGAGCGCGCGATCTCGAGGATGAATGCACCGGCCTCGAGTTTGATGGCCGTGCGGAAGATCGCACGTGCCGTGTCGTAAGCGCGGCCGCGCACGTTGATCGCGGGAACGGTGAACCCGCGGATCTCCCCGCGGCCGCGCGCCAGGTAGAGCGTGTGGATGGAAGTCGAGCGAACGCCCACGGCCTGGCCGAGTTCCCAGATCGCCCAGCGCGCCCAGTGGCGGTCGGCCTCGCCGCCGAATACGGCGAGCCGTGCGAGGTCGTCCATCCGCGGCGAAGCGATCGCCGCGGCGTCGGTGACGCGCAACGCACCACCTTCGATCGAAGCGACGGGCGCGAGGAGGCGGGTAAGAATGGCGCTGGCAGTCATATCGAAATTTGGCTCTTGTGGGAGGCCGAATCAACGGCGCGGCAGGCAAATTGTGTGCGCAAAGTCACGCGACGACCACTTCGAGGCCGTCGAACGCGGGGAAAACGCCGTCCGGAAGCTCGGCTTCGAGGTCGGCGTGCGCGTCGTGGTGCGTGAGGTGGGTCAGGTAGGTGCGCTCCGCGCCAACGCGGCGCGCCGTCTCGACGGCCTCACCGAAGCTGAGGTGCGTCGGGTGGGCGTGGTGAAAGAGTGCGTTCAGCACCAGCACCCTCACGCCGCGGAGCAGCGCGACGGATTCGTCCGGAAGCGATTTCGCGTCCGTCACGTATCCGACCGGCCCGACCCGGTAACCGAACACCCGCATCACGCCGTGCGGAACCGCCAGCGGCGTCACGTCGAGTGTGCCGATGCGGGTCGTGATGCCCGCCTCGACCGCTCGCGCGCTCCCCTCGGGTATGCTGGTCCCGGGCACCGGCACTATGGTGCGATCGAACACATACGGAAATTTTTGGGCGAGGCTCGCGAGCGTCTCGGCGGGACCGTAGAACGGAAGCGGCGAATCGCGCAAGACGGATATGGCGCGGATGTCGTCGAGACCATGTGTGTGGTCCGCGTGGTCGTGCGTGAAGAGCACGGCGTCCACGCTGTGGATCCCGGTCGCGATGAGCTGCAGGCGGAGTTCCGGCGGCGTGTCGATCAAGAGTGTCGTTCCGTCCGACTGGACGACGGCGCCCACCCGCGTGCGCTTGTCGCGCGGATCGGTCGACCGGCAGACGCTGCACTCGCATCCGATCTGCGGCACACCGAAACTCGTTCCGGTGCCGAGAAAGGTCAGCTTCACAC
>JBIOHR010000205.1:0-5431 GCA_044449085.1 Gemmatimonadales bacterium
CGGCGACGAGCGCAGTTTGCGGAGGGCGTAAGTGAAGTCCAGACGGAGCTCGCCGAGGTAGTCTTTGCGGCGCGCGGCGGATTCCGTGCCGCGGTCGAGCTGGTTGATGTAGCGGCGGGCATCGTCGACGTCGCCGAACTCGCGAAGGGCCTGCGTGCGGGCGTCGTCGGGCGTGAGGCCGGATGCCACCAGTGCGCTGGTGCGCTCTTCTATATGAAAGCGGAGTTCGTCGTCGACATCGGTGCGGATGTCGCGGGCCGTGCGCCACGGGAACTTGAAGAGGCGGCGTTTCATGTGGGAGCCAACGCGTCCTGACGCGTTGCCGCGGGCTCGAGCACGGCGAACACCGCCGCGGCGTAGCGGCGCCACGCGGATTCCTCGGCCTTGAGCTGCTGGCGTCCGCGGGGCGTGAGTTTGTAGTAGCGCGCACGACGGTTGTTCTCGGAGATTCCCCACTCGGCGCTCACGCAGCCGGCGTGCTCGAGGCGATGCAGCGCCTTGTAGAGCGGCGCGTCCTCGATGTCGATCGTGCCGCCCGTGCGCTCGCGGATCCATCGGGTGGCGGCGTAGCCGTGCATCGGCCCCCACGCGAGGGTGCGGAGGATCAGGACGTCGAGGGTGCCCTGCATGAGATCCATCGGTTTTCCGGACATCGGGTCGGTTCCCCTTACCAAGTATGGTATGAGTATAGACCCTGATGGCCGGCAAAACGTTGCCTTGGACTGCGATGGAAGATGCAAGATGGAAGATCGACCAAACGGGACGCCTCCATCTTACATCTTCCATCGCCCTTCCCCTTGCAACCATTCCACCCCCCGCGCCATCTAACCTAAGAACATTAGGCCAAGGAGCCGCGCCGTGTCCGACGATCTCGACCTCGTCCGTGGAACGCTCGACCTCTTCATCCTCAAGACCCTCACCTGGGGGCCGATGCACGGGCTGGCGATCCTGCGCTGGATCGAGCAGGTCACCGAGTCGCGGCTCCAAATAGAAGAAGGTGCGCTCTACCCGGCGCTCCATAGAATGGAGCAGAAGGGGTGGCTCGACGGCGAGTGGGGCGTCACCGACAGCAACCGGCGCGCCAAGTACTATCGCCTCACCGCGCGCGGCCGAAAGCATTTCGCCACGCGCCTGTCCACATGGGAGCGGTATACGCAGGCCGCGGCGATGGTCCTTTCCGCGCAGGGAGCGCCCGCATGAAGCGCCTCTTTCGCCTCCCTTTTTCGCGCGACCGGATGCGGCGTGACGTCGACAACGAACTCGACTTTCATGTCGAGGGAAGAATCGAGGAGCTCATTGCACGTGGAATGACGCGTGAAGCGGCGATGCTCGAGGCCGCACGCCGGTTCGGCAACCGAGAACGAGTGGAGGCAGAAGTGCAGCAAATCGACTATTCAACCCATCAGCGGCAGGCATTGCGCGAACGCATCGACGGCGCGCTCCGCAACATCACGTTCGCACTGCGCCAGTTTCGGCGAAGCCCCGGGTTCACCTTCGTCGTCACGGCTACGCTCGCCCTCGGCATCGGCGCGACCACCGCGATCTACACGGTGCTCGATTCAGTCGTGCTGAAGCCTCTCCCGTATCGCAACGCGGACCGCCTCGTGTCGGTGCTGCATCCCGCGACAGTCCCCGGAAACGGCGAGTCGAAGTGGGGGATGTCCGCCGGGGGATACTTCCTGTTCAGGGCCGAAAATCGCTCGTTCGAGGATCTGGGCGGATACCGCACGGCAAGCATCACGCTGTACACCGGATCCGACGCAGAGCTCGTTCAGACCGGCGAGATCACGGCGTCGGTCTTCTCGACGCTGGACGCGCATGCAGAAATCGGCCGGCTGATCGGTGCCGCAGAAGACACGCCCGGCGCGGCGCGCGTCGCCGTGCTGAGCTATGGATTTTGGCAGCGCCATTTCGGCGGCGACCGCAACGTCGTGGGGACCATCCTGCAGACGAGCGACGGTCCGTCGCAGGTGATCGGCGTCGCAGAGCGCGGTCTCACGCTGCCGAAACCGGGACCGTTCGCGTCGACCGCCGACCTCGCCGGATTCGCCGTCGACCTATGGACACCGCTTCGGCTCAACCCGAACGGTCCGTTCTACAACTCGCATCAGTTCTCCGGAATCGCGCGGCTCAAGCCCGGCGTGACACCCGAGGCGGCACAGCGCGACCTCAGCGCGATCATGACCGAGTTTCCGGCGAAGGTCCCGAGCGCGTACAGCCCGCAGTTCATGAAGAACTTCAACTTTCGCGTGGCGGCGGTCCCGCTGCGTGACGAAGTCCTCGGCCCGAAACTCTCGAAGGCCCTCTGGCTGCTGTTCGGATCGGTCGCGCTCGTCCTGTGCATCGCGTGCGCGAATGTCGCGAACCTCTTTCTCGTTCGCATGGAAACGCGCCGTCGCGAGGCGGCGATTCGCGTGGCGCTCGGCGCGGATCGCGCGCAGATGGCGCTCCATTTCCTGACGGAGAGCCTGTTGCTCACGCTCAGTGCCGGAGCGGCCGGCCTCGTGATCGCGCAGGTCGGACTGCGCGCCATTCTCCGGATCGCGCCTGCGGACATCCCGCGGCTCGCGTCGGTGTCGCTCGGAGGGACTTCGATTGCGCTCTCGATCGCACTGGCTGTAACCGCGGGAATCGTGTTCGGGGTGCTGCCGCTCATGCGCCGCGACACCGACATCAACAGCCTGCGCGACGGCGCGCGCGGACTGACGGTGTCCGCGGCGCAGCGCGCGATTCGCGGAAGCCTCGTCGTCACGCAGGTCGCACTCGCCCTGGTATTGCTCGCGGCGGGCGGACTCATGCTGCGAAGCTTTTCGAACCTTCGGTCGGTCAGGCCGGGGCTCGATCCGCAGGGTGTGCTCACATTTTCTACGGTGCTCGACGGTACGATTTCGTCGCCCACCGAGGCAGCAGTGATGCTCCAGCAGCTCCAGGCGAGGATCGCGATGCTTCCGGGCGTCACGCAGGTCGGCGCGTCGGACGCACTTCCGCTTCAGGACTTCGGATCCGGTTGCACAGCGGCGGTGCGGGAGGGTGCGCTGGACGACGGATCGAGAAAAGGTGGCTGCGTGGCGACGCCGGCAGTGATTCCCGGATTCTTCGAGTCTCTCGGGATGCACGTCGAGGCGGGGGGGCGCCTGCCGCGGTGGACGGACTTCGACATGACCGAGAAGACGGCTACGGTCGCGGTGATCACCCGCGCGCTTGCGAACGACTTCTGGCCCGGCGAAGATCCGATTGGAAAGGGAATCTCCATCGGCGACCGCTACATGATGAAGCAGTTCTACCGGGTGGTCGGCGTGCTCGCCGACGTGCACGCCAAGGGACTCGACCAGGCGCCGATCGAGGCCGTGTTCCCGCTGGAGGCGATGGCCGAGCCCGTGTGGACGGTCAAGGTCGCGAGCGGCAATCCGGCGCTGCTTCTTCCGGAAATCCGGAAAACGCTTCACGAGCTCGCGCCGCGAGCGCCGCTCGTTGAGGCGCGCCTGATGACCGACGTCGTCTCACGTTCGACGGCCCGCACCTCGTTCGTGATGACGCTGCTGCTTCTCGCGGCGTTCGCAGCCCTCGCCCTGAGCGCCGTCGGGATCTACGGTGTGATCTCATATCTCGTGGCGCAGCGCAGAACGGAGATCGGCGTGCGCGTCGCGCTCGGAGCGCGCGCGCCCCAGATCGCGTCGCTCGTGCTCGGCCAGACGATGCGGCTTGCCGTGGCGGGGATCGCCATTGGGCTCGTCGGTGCGTTCGTCGTGGCGCGCCTGCTGAAGTCGTTGTTGTTCGGCGTTAGCCCGACTGACGCGCTCGTTCTCGCGGGAACGTGCGGCGCTTTGCTCGTGATCGCGGCGGTGGCGAGTCTCGTGCCGACCAGGCGAGCTGCGAGGATCGATCCGGTGGAGGCAATGCGAGCGAGTTGAGACCGTGATGGGAGTTGTCCGCTTGTGGGACAGGCAATCCCAACCCTGCACAGGGTGGCGTTGTCCAAGGTTCGGGTGGGGTGAGCTAAGAGCCTTTCCCAGTTGTACTTAGTAGGGGCCGCGAACGGCATGACACTTGCCCTTCACTCCCTGCGTAGGGAGCCCCATAACACTGCAGAGGTACCGCTTGGACGTAGCCCGCGCACCCCAAAAGAAGACCGGCCGAAACGCCCTGATCGGCGCCGGCGTCCTTCTGGTCGTCATCGTCACCGTCGCACTCGCCAAGCTGAAGCCGGCTGCGCCGACGGTCGAGGCGGCCACCATGTACATGGATTCCGTTCGTCGCGGCGACATGGTGCGCGACGTGCGGGGCCCCGGAAGCCTCGTGCCGGAGCACATCACGTGGATTTCGGCGCAAGCGAATGCCCGCGTCGACAAGCTCGTCGCGGAGTCGGGCCAGAGCGTCAAGAGCGGCGATGTGCTGCTCGAGACGTCGAATCCGGACCAGCAGATTCAGGCGCTGAACGCCGAGCAGGCGCTGAGCGCGGCGCAGGCGCAGCTTGTGAGCCTCAGCACCTCGCTTCAGACCTCTAATCTCGCGGAAGAAGGGGTGGTCGCTACGACGCATACGCAGTATGTGCAGGCGACGCAGGACGCGATGGCGGCCGATACGCTGCTGGCCAAGAAACTCATCTCGCCATTCGATTACAACAACAAGAAAGCGCTCGCAGCCGAACTCACGACGCGTCTGCAGATCGAGAAGGACAAGCTGAAGCTGATGAAGTCGACGATCGACTCGCAGATCGATGTGCAGAAGGCGCAGATCAAGCGGCTGAGCGACATCGCCAAGTTTCAGGAGACTATTTTGGCCTCGCTGAGCGTTCGCTCGCCGGACACGGGAGTGTTGCAGGATCTCACGCTGCAGCCCGGCCAATGGGTGACGTCGGGAACCGTGCTGGCGAAGGTCGTGGAGCCCGGCAAGCTCAAGGCGCAACTCAGAATTCCGGAAACGCAGGCCAAGGACGTGCAGATCGGTCAAAAGGCCTCAATTGACACACGCAACGGTATCATCGATGGACATGTCTCAAGAAAGGATCCCTCCTCGGTCGCGGGGACGGTTCTGGTGGACGTGGCGCTCGACGGCGCGCTTCCGCCGGGAGCGGTGCCGGACCTGAGCGTGGACGGCACGATCGTGATCGAGCAACTGAAGAACGTGCTGTTCACCGGGCGTCCGGCCTCTGGCGCCGGGACCGGGCCGGTGGGAATCTTCAAGGTCGTCGACGGCGGCAGCGCGGCGGTGCGTGTGCAGGTATTGCTGGGACGCAGCTCGGTCAATCTTGTCGAGATCGTGCGCGGACTGGAAGTTGGTGACAAGGTGATTCTGTCGGACATGTCGCAATGGGACAACGTTGACCGCGTACGACTCAAGTGAGGAACAAGAAATGACGAACGGGACGCAGACGCTGATCCACCTGAAGGACATCAAGAAGGTTTTCTACACGGACGAGGTGGAGACGCAC
>JBIOHR010000206.1:0-5415 GCA_044449085.1 Gemmatimonadales bacterium
GAGTTCTATCCGTCGTGGGACGCGGAATACGCGGCGCACCTCGCCGATCGTCTCGGTGTCCCGCTCGACCAGGCACTTGGACGACTGTCGAAGGGAACACGCGTGAAAGCGTCGTTCGTGGCGGCCGAGGCGTACCGGCCGTCGCTGCTGTTGCTGGATGAACCGACATCGGGACTCGACCCCGCGGTGCGGGGGGAGCTGCTGGGTGCGATTTTGGCGGCCGTGGACGCGCGCGCGGACCGGGTGGTGCTGTTTTCCACACACTTGCTGGAGGACGTCGAGTTCGTCGCCAACCGCGTGCTGCTGTTGACGAACGGAGTCCTCCAGCTCGATGCGACGGTTTCGGATCTCCGCGATGCACATCGAGGCACCGGCCTGGCGCGGATTCTGTACGCGGCGCTCTCGCGCCATGTGAGCTGACGCATGACTCCGCTATTGAAACTGGAACTGCGGCGTCAGCGGCCGATGGTACTGAAGATGGCGGCGCTCACCGCGATCGTGTGCGGAGTGTTCTTCGCGGCGGGGAAGCGCGCTCCTGCCGATTTACTGGCGGCGGTGATGGGAAGCGGACTCGGCGCGGTGCTGATCGTGCCGATGGGCATCTCACGGGACAAGATGGAGGGGACGCTGGATTTCCTGTGCGGCCTTCCGGTGGAACCGCGCGCGATCGCGGAGTCGCGCTTCGCCGCGATGGCGGCTGTCGCGGTTCCGTGGGCGGTCGCGGTCGGCGCGGTTTCGCTCGCGCTTCCCGCGACCCTGCACATGAATCCCGTTGCGGTGATGGTGCTGACGTGGCTCGCGATGCTTCTCATCGGCGCGTGCGCTGTCGCGGCGCTGGCTTGTTTCGAGCTGGAGAGTTTGCTGGGCGCGCCGCTCGTGGGGCTGGTGGTCGCGTTCGTGATCGTTCCGCGTGCCGTGCGTGCGCTGTTTCCCGCGGTCACGGGCGAGGCGGCGCTTCACATTCTGCAGCAGCCCGCTGCGCCGCTGGTAATCGCGGTGTGCATGCTCGCCGTGGCTGGGGTCGTCGGTGGGATCGCGTTCGGGATGGCGACGCGCGGGTTCGCGAACTACAGGGGGGACCCGGCGCGCCGCTGAGGCGCCGCCCGGTCCGGCCTTGCATGCTGTATATACATTGATATACTATCCAGTGCGATTCATCTGGGATTTGCAGAAGAGCGAAAACAATTTTGACCGGCGTGGATTCGACTTCACGGCCGTCACGTTGATCTTCGATGGGCACGTACTCGAGCGGGAGGACCTGCGGCGGGCGTACGGCGAGCGGCGCATCGTCGCCGTTGGCATCGCCGATGGTCGATATCTGACCGTCGTTTACACAGACAGGCACGGCGACCGCGGCGTGTTCCGCCGCATCATCTCAGCGCGGCGCAGCAATCGACGAGAGCGACGAACCTATGACGAAGCGTTTGCCGACGAAACCTAGCCGTGGCCGGGCGGATTATGCCCGCATGGACCGCATGACCGAAGAGGAAATCATGCGCACGTCGCCGCCAGAACTCGCCGACCTTCCTGATGACTTCTTCGAGTCTGCGGTCATCGTCATGCCGCAGCCCAAGCAGCCGATTTCGTTGCGCGTCGACGAAGACATTCTCGCCTGGTTCAAGAGCAACGGTCCGCGCTACCAGTCGCGGATGAACGCGGTGCTGCGGGCGTACATGACCGCCAAGCGCAAGCCAGCCGTTAAGCGGCGCAAGCGGAAGGCCTAACTCAGCGCTCGCTAGCGCGAGCCCGCCGCAAACGCCGCATCCAGCCCCGGCGTGATCCTCAGCGCGTTTCCGTCGTACACTTTTTTCAGCACCTCGTCCGGCAAATCAATTCCGTACAGCTTCCAGAACGCGTGGTAGTTGCGGTAATAATCGAAATAGTCGTCCTTCGTCTCGAACACGCGCCAGTAGTACGGGTACTCCTCCGGCTGGAACGAATCCTTGCCGAACAGGATCCGGTCCTGGTACTTCACGAAAAAGTCGTGCATCGCGCGCGGCTGCCGGCCGATGTCATACAGCACGGCGCCCACTTCCGTGTTCACGTTCGGCATCTCGTCCAGCATCTTTCCCAGCCGCTTGAGATCGCTCGCGATCCATCCCATATGGGCGGCGACGAAGGTCGTCTTCGGATGCTTGCGGAACATGTTGTCCCGCTCCGTCATCAGCTCCTCGAAACTCGGGAAGCGGTCCTGCGGATAGCGCCGGTCCGGAAACAGTGCGAGCTCGAGCCATCGCTCGTTGTTGTAGTCGATCGGACGGAAAAACTCCTCCGGATCAGCCGTGTGGATGAACACCGGGATCTTGAGCCGCGCGCACTCGTCCCAGATGGGATCGAGCTCGGGGTCGTCTATCCTCAGCCGCGAGCCATCAGGCTTTCTGATCGAAAGGCCCAGGCTCTTCGATATCTCGCCGACGCCCACCGCGCCCGCGGCAATGTCCGCATCCAGCTGCGCGATGGCCTTCTGTGCCCACCCCGGACCCACATTCCTGAAATCGATACCCGCGAGAATGCGCACACGATCGTGCATCTTCGGCGAGGCCTTCACCGCCGCCAGAGCGCTGCGCAGCCGGTCGCCCGACAGATTGTCCGCCGAGACCATCATCCGCACGTTCAGCCCGTCGAGCGCCTTCCCGAGCGAGTCGAGCCCCTCTTGCGAAAAAATCAGCTGCTGCGGATGGCCATGAAAATCAATCGCGGGATACTTGGCCGTCTTCACCATGTGCGCGTCCGCCACCAGCGTCGTGCGCGGCCGATAATCCAGGATGCTCGGCGGCGCGAACTCCGGCGCCATGCACAGGCGCGGGCGGATCTCGGTTTGGCCGAGCGGGCACGCGGTGTCGCCGGGGGCCATCGCGTTACCGCGCCCACCACCGCCGCCACCGCGCCCGCCTCTGCCGCCGCGCCCCGCGGGCTGCTGCGCCGGTGGCTGCTGGACGGGCGGCTGCTGGACGGGCGGCTGCTGCGGCGCCGCGGGCACGGTCGCGATCAGGAACAGAATGGCCAGACTCAAGGACGTGCGGCGCATTGATCTCGCTCGATGGTCGGTTATATAGTCGTGCCGGAAATCGGTCCACAAATCTGACACAATTGGGCCGGGGCGGGGAATACCGCGCAGTCGTTCCCGTCGGTGGCCGCGCCGCGCCGCTCATATAATGGGCTGGTCGGAGCCGCGGGCCGGTTCGCCCAAAGTGACCCGCCAAACCGCCGCGCAAATCCGGTTGCTGCCGCGGTCGATCTTCACCATGATCAGTGCGCCGAACGGGCACGGTCGATTCCTCTTGGGGTTCTGGCAACGGATGAATGCTCCTGCGGCGCGCGACGGCCCGGACGATCTCTCGCGCGAGCGCTCCGCTCAGGAATGTCTCGTGCGCGTCCGCACCGGCGACGAGGCCGCATTCGAGCAGCTCTTTCGCGGGCACGCCGCCGCGCTTTGTGCATTCGCCTTTTCGTACGTTCGTTCGCGCGAGACGGCCGAGGAGATCGTGCAGGACCTCTTCTGCTGGATATGGGAGCAGCGGTTCACGGTTGAGATGCCGCACGGTGTGCGCGCCTGGCTCTTCTCCGCCGTGCGCAATCGCTCGCTCAACGCGGTGCGAAACAGCCGTGTGGAGTTCTCGATCCACGAGCGCCTCTCGCGTGATGCGCGCGGGAGGCCCGCAACTGCAGCCCTGCCGGACGCCGAACTCTCGGGCCGTGAACTCGCCGCCGCGATCGGCCGCGTGGTGGCCGCGATGCCCGCGCGGTGCCGCGAGGTGTTCACACTCGTGCGCGAACAGCATTTCAGTCACGCCGAGACGTCGCGCGTGCTCGGCATTTCCCCGAAGACGGTGGAAATCCATATGACGCGGGCGCTGGCGATCCTTCGCGCCGAGCTGGGAGCGTGGATGGTCCCCTGAGTTAGGGGTTGAGCAGCGGTGTCGTGTAGGGACGGCATGACTCCGCACGACGATCCGCCGGAACAGCCGCCCGAGGCATGGGACGTGGACGCGTTGTGGGCGCGCGTCCGCGAGCGGACTGTTGACGCTGCGAACGATCGCACCGAGGCGCCGATGGTGTCGCATCGCGGGCGTCGCGTTGCGCCGTGGGTATATGCGTACGCGGCCGGTCTGGTCGTGTGTGCCATCGCAGGCGCGTGGATCGTGCGGTCGCGCGACCGGATCGCGACTCCGCGCGCGGCCGCAGCGCCGGGCGATTACCGCACGTCGCGCGGGCAGTACGCCACCGTTCGTCTCGCCGACAGCACCGTGGTGACCATCGCACCGGAGAGCCATCTCGCGGTTTCCGCGCGGTTCGGCGAGGGCGTGCGGGAGCTCTCGCTCGAGGGCGAAGCGATCTTCAGCGTGCGGCACGATGCCTCGCACCCGTTTCGGGTCCACGCGCGCAACGCGCTCATCGAGGATATCGGCACGAAATTCGACGTCCGCGCGTACTCCGGCGACGCGACGGTCACCGTGGCAGTCGTGGAAGGATCGGTCGCCATCACGCGCGATCAGGCCGACTCGGGAACAACGCAGGAGCCGCAACGGCCTCGACTCGCTCTCGCTGGCGGAACCGTGGGCACGCTCGACCGGCGGGGCCGCGTGCTCAGCGTGCGCGCGCCGGACGTTGCGCGGTACCTCGGCTGGGCCAGTGGGCACCTCTCGTTCGTCGACCGCCCGCTGCCTGACGTGCTGGCGACGATCGGCCGCTGGTACGATCTCGACATTCGCGTGAGCGATGCGCGGCTGGCCGAGCGGCGGGTGAACGCGGAGTTCTCGACGCAGTCGCCGTCGGAGATGCTCGATGCGCTCGCGGCCGCGGTTGGTGCGCGGGTCGAGCGAGCGGGGCGCGTGGTCACGCTGAGGGCGCGATGAACAAGCAGGCGATGGCGTGCGGCAGCCGGTTGCTCCTCGTCGCGATCGTCGCGAGCGCAGAGATCACGGGGATCGTGGCCGGTGCATCGCGCGCCGCGGCGCAGTCCGGGCCGGAGCGGCGGCACGACCAGGTGCCGCGCTTTCTGCGGATGCCGGGCGGGGCGGCGCGCGAACCTGCGGTCATCGATCCGCGCGACGAACCCGTGCTGATGCGCCGCATCGCGGTGAACCTGCGCGACGTGAAGTATCGCGTGGCGCTCGACGAGATCTCGCTGAGTGCCGGCGTCCAGTTCGTGTATGCGGGTGACCTGCTCTCGCGCTACGACGAAGTGACGGTGCGGTCGTACAACATCACCGTCGCCGCCGCGCTCACCGAGGTGCTGCGCGGCGCCGGAGTGGATGTCGAGGTCGGAGCGAAGGGGACGCTGATCCTCTTGCGTCAGCCGTCCGCCGATTCGCTCGCGGCCAGGGCGGCGGCCGATTCCGTGGCGGCCGAGGCGGCTGCAGCCACGAGCGCGGGCGGGTTTCCACTCGCGCCGATTCGGACGGTGGGGATCGC
>JBIOHR010000207.1:0-5391 GCA_044449085.1 Gemmatimonadales bacterium
ATGCCGAGCGCGAGCGTGAGCACCACCACCAGCGTGAACGCCGGCGAGTGCCGCAGGCGGCGCAACGCGTAGCGCAGGTCGAACAGCATGGTATCCATGGTCATTCGACACTACGCCCGCCCGCTGCGTTTGTGTCAGCTGCGCAGGGGAATCGTGAGGCGCGCCTCGCATCCGCGCGCACCGGTGCGATTTGCCAGCACCAGCGTTCCCCCGTGCGCCTCGGCGATCTGCCGCGAGAGCACCAGCCCGATTCCGGTCCCGCCCGGCTTCGTCGTGAAGAACGGAACGAACAGGTTCGCGGAATCCGGCAGCCCCGGCCCGTCGTCCTGTACCGCGAGCTCGAACAGGTCGCCCCGTGTCATCCACTTCACCCGCACGCCGCCGCCCGTCGTCTTCGCCGCGTCCACCGCGTTGGCCAGCAGGTTGATGAGCAACTGGTCGAGCTGGTCGCCGTCCGCCTGCAGTACGAGCTCCTCGCTCGGCACGATCTCCACCGGCAGGCGCGACTCCAGCCGCACGGTGCGCTGTACCCACGCAGCGACGTTCACGCTCGCAAACGTCGGCGGCGGAAGTTTTGCGAGCTTGGTGTAGGACGCGAGGAACCGCGTGAGTCCCTCAGACCGGTTCGCGATCACGCCAAGCCCGCGCTGCAGGTCCTCGCGCAGCTCCCCTTCCGGCGGTGAGCGCTGCAGCAAGGTGTTCAGCCGCTCCGCGAGTGAGTTGATCGGCGTCAGCGAATTATTGATCTCGTGGCCGAGCACCCGGATCAGCCGCTGCCATGCGAGCCGTTCTTCCTCGCGCAGCGCGCGGCTCACGTCCGCGAGCACGACGAACTGGTGCGGACGCCCGCCCTGCCGGAACACTCCCCGCCGCAGCTCATAGCGGCCGCGCTGGTCGCCGAGCGCGAGGTCCATCACGCGCGGCGCGTCGCCTTCGAGGCACGCTTCGAGGCCGAGCTCGTCCGCGCGCCGGCCGAGCAGCCGCTCCGCGGACTGGCCGAGCAGCCGTTCGCCGCCCGCGTTCACCAGGCGAAGCGCGCCGGCGTCGTCGAACGCCAGCACTGCAACGTCGATCTCCGCCATCACGCGCTGCAGCAGCGCGGTCGCTTCGAGCGCGCCGAGCCTGCGCTCCTTGAGCTCCGTCATCAGCGTGTTCATCTCGAGCATCGCGAGGCCGAGCGCATCGTCGGCGTTCGCGTGCCGCGCCTGCAGCGAGTAGTCCTGCTCGCGGATCGCGGCGATCATGTTCGAGAGCGTCTGCAGCGGACGGATGACCCGCTCGCGCAGCGACGCGACGCCACCGAGAAAGAGCAGCGAAACGACGACGGTCAGCGTCCACTGCGTGCGCGGTGCGAGGTTTCCGGTCCAGAGCAGGACGAACGCGAGCACGAGTGCGGGCAGCACCGTGATCAGGGCGATGATCGTGACCTGCCGCTCGTGTGAGGATGACATAGTCAGCGCACGTCAGGCTGTTCGGAGCGGCTGCCTGCCGGCGCACTCCTCACGCCTCACCTACAACCCGTGGCGCTGCAGCCGCCGGTACAGCGCGCTGCGCGAGAGCCCCAGCGCCTGCGCCGCGAGGCTCACGTTCCCGTCGTGCCGCGCGAGCGCCTTGGTGATGAGCGCGCGCTCGACTTCCTCCAGGCTCATTTCATCGAGCTTGGGCGCCGCGTCGGTCACCGCGCGGAAGCTCAGGTCGGCCGCGGTCACCGCCGCGCCCTCCGCGAGCAGCGTCGCGCGTTCGATCGCATGGCCGAGTTCGCGGACATTTCCCGGCCACGAATACGCGAGCAGCGCGCGCATGCCGTCCGGAGAAAACTCCGTGACCGGCCGGCGATACCGCGCGGCGAACTGTTTCAGGAAGTGCCCGGCGAGCAGCGGGATATCGTCGCGCCGCTCACGCAGCGGCGGGAGGTGGATCTCCACCGTGTTGAGCCGGAAAAAGAGATCTTCCCTGAACCGCCCCGCCGCGACCTCCGCCCGCACGTCGGCGTTCGTCGCCGCGAGTATGCGCACGTCCACGCGCCGCGAGCGCGACGACCCCACGCGCTCGAACTCCCCCTCCTGCAGCACGCGGAGCAGCTTCGCCTGCTGCGGCATCGAGAGGTTGGCGATCTCGTCGAGGAACAGTGTGCCGCCGTCTGCGAGCTCGAAGCGGCCCACGCGATCGGTCTTCGCGTCCGTGAACGCCCCCTTGGTGTGGCCGAACATCTCGCTCTCGAACACGCCCTCGGAGAGACCGCCGAGGTTCACGGTGACCATCGGGCGCGCCGCGCGCGGTGACGCGGCGTGCAGCCACGCCGCGACGACTTCCTTTCCCGTGCCGTGCTCGCCGGTGATCAGCGCGTTCGCGTCGGACGGTCCGATGCGCTCCATGAGCCGCAGGATCGGCTGCATCACCGCCGACTCGGCCAGCAGCTGCGGCGCGCCGTCGCGGCGGAGGGCGAGGTTCTCGCTCTCGAGGTGCTGGCTGCGGCGCAGCGCGCGGCCGAGTTCGACCTGCGTGCTCAACACGTGCAGCAGTCGCGTGTTGTTGAACGGCTTTTCGATGTAGTCGCGGGCGCCGAGGCGCAGCGCCTCCACCGCGCCCTCGATGCTTCCCCATGCGGTCATCACGACGACGGGGAGCGTCGCGTCGATCTGGCGGAGCCGCGAGAGGAGGTCGAGTCCCTCGGTGCCGCCGGTCGTGTCTCGCGTGTAATTCATGTCCATCAGCACCGCGTCGAAATCGCGGGCGGCGGCGGCGGCCGACACGCCGGACGGCGACGTCGCGACCTCGACCTCGTACCCCTCGCTCTTGAGGAGCAGGCGGAGTGCCTCGAGCACGTCGCGGTCGTCATCCGCGACCAGCAGGCGGGACTTGTGCGGAGCGGTGGTCATCAGAAGGGAAGGTTACGTCGCCGGCCGCCCTCCTGCTATCACACCAGCCAGCCGTCCTTCAGGTTGATGATCCGGTTGCCGTACGCCGCGTTCGCCTCGGAGTGCGTCACCTGGATGATCGTCGTTCCCCCCTGGTTCAGCCGCGTGAACAATTCCATGATCTCCTTGCCCTGCGCCGAGTGCAGGTTTCCCGTCGGCTCGTCGGCCAGGAGGAGTGACGGCTTGTGGATCACGGCACGGGCGACGGCCACCAGCTGCTGTTGTCCACCCGAAAGCTGGTTGGGGTAGAGGTCCTTCTTGGCGACCATCCCGAAACGGTCCAGCGTATCGGCGACGATCGACTGCCGTTCTGATTTCTTGATGTCGCGGTACGAGAGCGGAATGTCCAGGTTCTCGGCGACGGTGAGGTCGTCGAGCAGGTGGTACTGCTGGAACACGAAGCCGACGTACTGCTTGTGCAGCGCGACGCGTTTCTTGGTCTCGAGTTTGTGCACGAGGTGCTCGTGCAGCTGATACTCGCCCGTCCAGTTCCCGTCGAGCATGCCGAGCACCGCGAGCAGCGTCGACTTTCCCGCGCCCGACGGACCCATGATCGTGACGAATTCCCCGGGCTTGATGTCGAGCGTGATGCGGCGGAGGACGAAGGATTGGCCGCCGGCGATGGGGTAGCTTTTTTCGATATTGCGGAGGCTGATCACGGCGATGGAAGATGTAAGATGAAAGATGAAAGATGGGCGGCTCAGCCGCGTCCCTTATGATAACGCAACAGCGAGCTGAGCATGCGCTCGATGCCAGCGAGGCGGGTATCCGCGGCCTGCTGGTCGGTGGGCGAGAGAAAACCGAGATCGCGGGCAATCAGGAAATGACAGCGGACTTCCTTTGCCGATCCCATCGCGATTTGGAGGAATCTGGCCTGGTCTAGACTGTGATTCCGGCCCGTGCTCTCGGCAATATTCGCCGCCACCGAGACGGCCGCCCGCCGGATTTGCGAGGTCAGTCCGAACTGTTCTGCGCGCGGGAAGGAGGCCGTGATTCGATACGCATCGAGAACCAGCGCGTGTGCTGCCTGCCAAACCTTGAGCCCTTCGAAATCGGCCATCGAATTCTCCGTTGTGTCATCTGGAGAATCCGATGGCCGAAGCGAAATGTCATCGGTCAATCATTGCGACCTACGTCTATTTATTGCGTCCATCTTCCATCTTACATCTTACATCGCCGTTCTAGTTACGCGTGCGCGGCTGCCTTGTCGTCCACCACCCGCCCGTCGAACAGATGAATCGAGCGGTCCGCGTGCTGTTCGTAGCGCGCATCGTGCGTCACCATGCAGATGGTCGCGCCGTTGCGATGGAGTTCGCGAAGCAGTTCCATCACGGATTCGCCGTTCACCGAGTCGAGGTTACCCGTCGGCTCGTCGGCGAGGAGGATGGCGGGGTCACCGGCCACGGCGCGCGCGACTGCGACGCGCTGCTGCTGACCGCCGGAGAGCTGCGCCGGATAGTGCTTCACGCGGTGCGCCATGCCGACGCGCTCGAGCGCCGCATGCACGCGTTCCTTGCGCTCGTTCGCGCTCATGCCGCGGTACGTGAGCGGGAGTTCGACGTTCTCGTAGACCGTGAGGTCGCCGATCAGGTTGAACGCCTGAAAGATGAAACCGATCTGGCGGTTTCTCACGCGGGCGCGCTGCGCCGCGTCGAGTCCGGCCACCGGTGCGCCGTCGAGCAGGTACTCGCCGCCCGTGGGCGTGTCGAGCAGGCCGAGCAGCGAGAGCAGCGTCGTCTTTCCGCAGCCCGACGGGCCGGAGATCGCCACGTACTCACCCTGCTTGATCTCGAGGTGCACGTCGGCGAGCGCGTGCGTCTCCACCTCGTCCGTGTAGAAAACCTTCTTGATGTCCTTCAGGTGGATCAGCGTCTGCGTCCCGTTCGTCATTGCTTGCTCCTCACTTGAGTCGTACGCGGTCAACGTTGTCCCATTGCGACATGTCCGACAGGATCACCTTGTCCCCAACCTCCAGTCCGCGCACGATCTCGACGAGATTGACCGAGCTGCGTCCCAGCATTACCTGCACACGCACCGCCGCGCTGCCGCCATCGACGACCTTGAAGATTCCGACAGGCCCGGTCCCGGCGCCAGAGGCAGGGCGTCCGGTGAACAACACATTCTTGAGCTGCTCGATCACGATCGTGCCGTCCACGCTCAGGTCCGGCACTGCGCCGGGGGGAAGCGGTCCGTCGAGTGCGACGTCCACGAGAACCGTCCCCGCAACCGAGGAGGGGTCCTTCCTTGAGACATGTCCGGGGATGATACCGTTGCGTGTGTCAATTGAGGCTTTTTGACCGATCGACACATCTTTGGCCTGTGTTTCCGGAATGCGGAGCTGGGCCTTGAGCTTTCCCGGCTGGACCACCTTTGCAATCATGGTGCCCTGCGTAATCCATTGACCGAGCTGAAGTGTCTGGTCCTCCTGCAATACGCCGCTGTCTGGCGACCGCATCACGAGCGACGACTGCAC
>JBIOHR010000208.1:0-5308 GCA_044449085.1 Gemmatimonadales bacterium
GGAGGGAATCACGCTAGCAAGCTATGTCACACGGGCTCGACGTGCACGGTTACGTCGGCCGCGCCGAGCGTTTCGCGAATCGCGCGCTCGGCTGCATCGGCGAGCTCATGCGCCCGGGCGACCGTCAGCGCACCGTCGCACGTGATCGTGACTTCCGCGAAGAGCGTACCGGACGCAGCGGTCCGTGACCGTACGTTGGGCACGCCCTGGATTCCGGGGATCGCCGCCACGATGCGCCGGATCTCCGAAGCGTCGACCGCGCGCTGGTCCACGAGGATCGGCACCGTCACCTTCAGGATCTGATATCCGCTGAACGCGATCACTCCCGCGACCACGAGCGCGAGCCAGGGATCGATGAACCCGAACCCCGCGCGCGTCAGCAGGAGCGAGCCAAACGCGAGCACCGTGACGAAGATGTCGCCGCCGGTGTGCGCGGCGTCGGCCAGCAGCAGCGCGCTGCCGAGCTCCCGTCCGCGGCGCCGCTCGTACCAGACGACGAACAGGTTCACGAACGCCGTGGACCCGAGCAGCACGAGTTCGGCGGGCGTCGCGACATCTGGACGCTGGCGCTCCACGAGCTGGGCGATGGCGTTGCGCACCAGCTCGAAGCAGGAGATCGACAGGAAGCCGACGATGACGAGCGCGCCGAGCGTTTCGAACTTGTCGTGGCCGTAGGGGTGGTCTTCGTCGGGTCCGAGTGCGGCGATGCTCACCAGCGACATCGCGATCACGTTGTTCATCGCGTCGAGCGCGGACTCGACGGTCGCCCCCAGCACCGACAGCGCCCCGGTGCGCAGCGCCACAGTGATCTTCACCGCGACCACGACGAGGTTCGCGACGAGAATGATCGACAGCGTGCGCCGCACGGCGCGAACCCTCAATCCGCCGCCTCGAGCAGGGCGCCCTTCAGGTAGCCCGTCTCCGGAATCGTGATGACCTCCGGATGGTCGAGCGGCTGCGCAGTGATGGCGCGGAGGATCATCCGCCGGCCCGCCGCGCCTGCGGCATCCTGCAGCATGTCGAGAAAGAGCGCCTTGGAGACGTGGTAGCTGCAGCTCGCCGTAAACAGCGTTCCGCCGGGCTCGAGCAAGCGCATCGCGTGCAAGTTGACGTCGCGGTAACCGCGGAGGGCGCCCTCGAGCGACGCCTTGTTCTTGGCGAACGCCGGCGGGTCGACGACGATCGTGTCGTAACGCGTTCCGGCCTTCTCTCGCTCGCGGAGAAATTCAAAGGCATCGGCTTGCAAGAGCGAGACGTTCGTGAGGCCGTTGAGCACGACGTTCTCGCTCGCCCGCTCGAGCGCCTCCGCCGAGCTGTCCACCGCCGTGACCTCGGAGCAGCTGCGCGCGAGATGCAGCGCGAAGGATCCGTGATAGCTGAACAGGTCCAGCGCACTCCCCTTGGCGACGGAGCCCGCAAGCACCCGGTTTTCGCGCTGGTCAAGGAACTCCCCCGTCTTCTGACCCGTGTGCGGCGCGGCGAGATAGCGCACGCCGTGCTCGCGGACCTCCACTTCGCGCGGCACATCGCCCCACAGCGGTTCCACGATGCGTGCGAGCCCCTCGCGCGCGCGCACCGAGGCATCGTTGCGCGCGAGGATTCCCTCTGCCCCGGTCAGCGAACGGATGGCTTCAGTGATTTCCTCGCGAAACGCCTCGAGGCCGGCCGACAGCAGCTGCACGACGACCCATCGGTCGAACCGGTCGGCGACAAGCGACGGGAGCCCGTCGCCCTCGCCGTGCACGAGTCGAAACGCATTGGCGTGCTCGGCGAGCGGTTCACGCCGCGCGATGGCACGCGCGATCCGTTCGTGCCACCACGCTTCGCCGATGCGCGCGTCCGGATCACCGTCGAGCAGACGCAGCGAGATCTCCGATGCTGGGCTCCAGAGCGCCCAGCCGAGCGATCGCCCCTGCGGATCTCGCACGGTCACCGCGCCCGGCGGTGAATCTGGCGGCTGCATGACATCGGAGCGAAAGACCCACGGATGTCCGCCCTGCCAGCGGCGGGCGCCACGGGCGGAGATCACGGCGGTGGGATGCATACGGCAAGTTAACTCAACTGCGAGTTGATTGGTTCTTTGTTGGCTGGTCAACTGAAGTTGCTGGAAGCGCCGCCAATTGGCTCACCATCTAACCAACCAACCAGAAACAGGTTAACTCGCAGTTGCAGTAACTCCATCATACCGTCCAGAATTGAAGCATGCCCCGCACCATCCGTGCCCTCCGCGGCGCTACGACCGTCGCGCACGATGACCCGCTCCTGATTCGCGAGGGCGTCCAGGAACTCCTCGAGGTCCTGCTCGAGGACAACGACCTGACGCCGTCGGAGATCATCAGCGCGGTATTCACGGCGACGCCGGATCTGGTGAGCGAGTTCCCGGCGCACGCGGCGCGGCTCTTTGGCTGGGACGACGTACCGCTGCTCTGCGCGCAGGAGTTGCCGGTGCCAGGGTCGCTGCCGCGGTGCGTGCGGGTGCTGCTGCACGTGGAGACATCGCGTGCGAGGAGCGAGATGAAGCACGCGTATCTGCGCGACGCGATTCTGTTGAGGCAGGATTTGCTGTCCGACTGACGGCCCTGCGTGGACAGCGTCGCCGCTGCAGCTAGGGTTTGACCGAGTCCTTCTTCAGCGCCCGCACCATCTCTATCGCCTCGAGGTGCTCGGCGTACGTGCGCCGGAACTCATGATGTCCGTCCGGCGCCGCGACAAAAAAGCGATACCCCACTTTCGCCGGAAACAGCGAAGCACGAATGCTCGCGATTCCAGGCGAGGCGATCGGGCCGGGAGGAAGCCCGGCGAGGCGGTATGTGTTGTAGGGTGATTTCACACGCAGATCCCTCAGGTACACGCGTCCGGGTTTCTTGCCCAGCGCGTAGGTAATCGTGGGATCCGCCATCAGCGGCATCCCGATCTTCAGCCGGTTCAGGTACACTGCCGCGATCACCGGCCGTTCCTCGTCGCGGCGGACCTCGCGTTCGACGATGCTTGCGAGCGTGACGATGTCGTGCCGCGTGAGTTTCATCGACCTCGCCTGCTCCGTCCACTCCGGTTTCCACTCGCGCTCGAACTGTTCCACCATCATGCGCACCGCGTCGCGGGCGGTGGTCTTGTCCGGGAACGTGTATGTGTCCGGAAAGAGATATCCCTCGAGCGTGCGCGTCGGGATGTCGAGCTCATGCAGGAGTGCCGTGTCGCGCACGGCGGCGTCCAGTGAATCCTGCGTGAGGTCGAGCGCGTCCATCAGCATCGGCTCGATGTCGGCGATCGAGAGGCCCTCGGGAATCGTGACCTCGTGGATCACGCCGTGGCCGAGGCGCAGCGCGTCGAGCATCTGCCCCCAGGACATCCCGGGTCGGAGCACGTACGTGCCCCATCTCAGCGAGCGGTCGCGGTTCCGGATCTTTGCGTAGAGGGAGAACACGCGCACCGAACTCACGAGCCCGTGTGCCGACAGCGACTCGGCGGCCTCGCGGAACGACGAGCCCTTGCGGATCGTGAGCTGCACCCCGGGCCCCGACGCCGACGAGCACGCGGTCGCGACTGCGGTCGCGACCGCGGCCGCGCAGAGCGCGAGACGCGCGCGCGGTCTCACCGGGCGGCCTCGTCGTTTTCCGCGAGACGGAGCGCGTGCTGGAGGAGCAGCGTGGCGGCGAGCGAGTCCACGTCGCCCTTCCGGCCCCGCGTCGAACCTTCCATCTGCTTGATCGCCTGAAGTGCCGCGGCGGTCGTGAACCGTTCGTCCACGAGACGGGCCTCGAGGCCGGTTCGCGTCGACAGCTCGAGTGCGAGGCGGCGCGCCTCTTCGGTGCGGGGCGTCTCGGCGCCGTTCGAGTCCAGCGGGAGCCCGACCACGAACCCCGTGGCCTCGAGCTCGGCCGCCTTGGCGAGCAACGCCGTGAGCGGTGGGCGCTTTCCCGCGCGGCGCTCGATGAACCCCGCGGGCGACGCGATCGTCCCCGTCGGGTCGCTGATCGCGAGACCGATGCGGCGGTCGCCCAGATCGACGGCCATCGTGCGCGCCATCCGGCGTCCCGTGGCGGGGCTCACTCCCCTTCCGCCATCCGCTGGAAGAACTCCTCGTTGTTCTTCGTGCGCTGCATGCGCTTGAGGAGGAACGCGATGGCGTCTTCCGGGGCCATGTCGCCGAGGAAGTGCCGGATGAGGAAGATTCGGTTTTTCTCCTTTTCGGTCAGGAGCAGTTCTTCCTTGCGAGTTCCGGACTTGAGCATGTCGATCGCCGGGAAGACGCGGCGGTTCGCGATTTCACGGTCGAGCACCAGTTCCATGTTGCCGGTGCCCTTGAACTCCTCGAAGATCACCTCGTCCATGCGCGATCCCGTGCTGACGAGCGCGGTCGCGACGATCGTGAGCGATCCGCCGCCGTCTATGCGCCGCGCGGCGCCGAAGAAGCGCTTCGGTTTCTCCAGCGCCTTCGCGTCGACACCACCGGATAGAATCTTGCCACTCATCGGCGTCACCGTGTTGTGCGCTCGCGCCAGGCGGGTGATCGAATCGAGCAGAATCACGACATCCTGCCCAGCCTCGACAAGTCGTTTTGACTTCTCAATCACCATGTCTGCAACTTGCACATGTCGTGCCGCGGGCTCGTCGAACGTGGAGCTGATGACTTCGGCGCTCGGGACGGTCGCGATGAAATCGGTCACTTCCTCCGGGCGCTCATCAATGAGCAGAACGATCAGCGTGACCTCCGGGTGATTCTCCGCGATGGCGTTGGCCATCTTGTGCAGGAGGATCGTCTTTCCGGCGCGTGGCGGGGCCACTATGAGGCCGCGCTGGCCCTTCCCGAGCGGGGCGATGATGTCGAGGACGCGCATCGAGAGATCGCCGGACGCTGTCTCGAGGCGGATGCGCTGGTCAGGATATCGGGGGCGGAGGCTGTCGAAGGGGACACGCTTTTGTGCAAGTTCGGGGTCGGCGCCGTTCACCGACTCGATTTGCAACAGCGCGAGGTATTTTTCCCATGGCTTCGGCGGGCGCACGCGGCCGCGGATGGTGTCTCCGGTCTTGGTGTTGAACCGCCGGATCTGGGTCTGTGAGACGTAGATGTCGTCGGGGCCGGCGAGATAGTTCCAGTCGGCGCTGCGCAGGAAGCCGAACCCCTCGGGGAGGAGTTCGAGCGTGCCCTCGGCCCGCAGCGCGACGTCTGACTCGAGCAGGGCATGCTCGATCCGGAAGATCAGGTCTTGCTTGCGCATCCCTGACGTGTCTTCGACGCGGAGCCCTTCGGCCATGGTCTTTAGGTCAGCGAGGGATTTGCGCCTGAGTTCTGAAATATCCACTTAAC
>JBIOHR010000209.1:0-5238 GCA_044449085.1 Gemmatimonadales bacterium
CCTACTTTCCCGTCCGTAATCGAATCACTGGTTCCAGAGCGCGCCGACGTCTCCGCACGTCGGCACCGGCCCTGACAGCAACGCAGTTCAGATTCGCGCGCTCGCCGCCCGAGCGCGCAAGTCCCGTCACTTGCCAGCCGCTTGCCCCCACGCAATCAGCCCAAGCCGGTGAGGCCGTCAGTGACCCATGCACAGGAGCGCCACCTCATCAAGTGGGCGCGCCGGCTCCGACAATTCGGCGCACTCGCCTCCTTTCTCGCTCTCATCTGCCCCTGCCGAGCAAACGCCCAGTGGCAAGGGCCGCCCGAACGCCCTGACCTTCCCGCCAACGCGGACCATAACGACTGGGCCGCGTACTACGACAAGGGCGTCGCCCTCCTTCGCGGCGACCCGGTCGGGTCGGAAGCGGCGTTCTACTGGGCCTCGCGCATCGCGCCCGACCGCGCCGAGCCGCTCTTCGCCCGCTGGGTCGCCTTCCACAACCGCGACCAGCGCCGCTTTCTCGCCTACCTCGACGATGACCGCAAGACGCTCGCCGATCCCGCCGTGCGCGCCGCGGATTCGCTCCGCCTCCGCGCGATGATCCGTAATCCGTTCCTCCACCGCGGACTCGAGATCGCGCTCTACGATCAGATGGGCGGCAGCTGGGGCTACGACGACTTCAGCCGCGGCCTCGTTGCCTACGCCCAGCCCGACTTCCCCAGCGCAGCCGCGCTCCTCGGCCGCGCCATCAAGAGCGACCAGAAGGGCTACCTCTGGCAGCGCCTCATCCTCGCCCAGGCGTTCGTCGCCATGGGCAACTACGACAGCGCGGAAGCCGAAGTACAGACCATCCGCACTGCGCTCGATCGTCGCGACGCGAAAAAACTGGTCGTCGTGTATGACTCGCGCGAGTTTCTCGACTACTCCATCGCGCTGCTCGAATCCGCCCGCGGCCACGCCGCCGCCGCACGCGACGGGCTCGGCCGCGCGCTGCTCGAGAATCCCGGCTTCTATGCGGCACACCTCATGCTCGGCGACGACGCCTACGCCCACCACGCCGACTCGACCGCCATCGGCGAGTATGAGGCGGCGATCCTCGTCGAGCCACACGACGCCGTGCTGCAGTACCACTACGCGCGATCGCTCACGCGCGCAGGCCGCCTGCCGGACGCCGCGCGCGCGTTGAAGACCGCTGTCGAGCTCGAACCGTACTACGCGGCGCCATGGCTCGATTTGGGCCGCGTGCTCGCGCGCACGAACGACGTCCAGGGCGCGCGCAATGCTCTCACCACCTTTGTCGAACGCGCACCGCGCACCGATCAGGCAGACATTCGCGCGGCCCGCGAGGCGCTCGCCTCGGTCGCGCCCAGCGGCAATCCGTAAGCAACCAGTCCTTGCAAGCGCTTCCCGCCCTCTCCCCCACCAAGAGACCGTAGGAACTCCGCCATGCGCAAACTCTCACTCCTGTTGTCGTTTGCCATCATCCCGTGGGTCCCCGCGCTCGCGCAGAAAGGCGAACGCGTGCCCAAGCGGCCGAAGCTCGCCGCATCGGCCGACACGAATGACGCCCGTTCCTACGTCGAGTTCGGTTTCAAATCGTTCGACGACGATCCCGAAGCCGCGGCGGCCGCGTTCTATTGGGCTGCGCGCATCAACCCAGATAACGCCGAGGCCTATTACGGGCGGCGAGCAGCGATGATCGTCGACAACAGGCGCCTCCTGGCGACGTACATCGACGGGTCGCGCCGCCAGCGCGAGACGATGCGTGAGTTGCGCGCGCTCGACTCGCTCCAATTGCGGGCGCTCCTGTTGAATCCGTTTCTGTATCGGCGCCTCGAAAACCGGATGTTCACCGAATACATCCGTCAGGCCGACAGCGAGCATCCGAGCGAGTCCATGAACCCAGCTGAACTGCAGTACGCCGTAAGTGCCTACCTGCAGCGGTCCGACGCCTCCACGCGCGCCTGGGTTGCCTATGGTGACGGACGATTCGACGATGCGCTCGAAGAGTATGCCGCTGCGATGAAGGGTGTGAAGGAGACAGCGTCGTACCACCTCGAGCGTGCGCGCATCTTTGGCATGCGCGCACAAGCCGACAGCGCGATCGCGGAGTTCAAGAGCGCGCTCGATGAACTCCGCAAGCGCGACGCGAGGTCGCTGGTATTCGTCTACGACTCCAAAGCCGCCATCGAGCATAGCGTCGGCATGCTGCTCGAGGCGAACGACCGGCTGAGTGAAGCACGGGAGGCCTACGGGCGCGCCCTGCAGGAGGACGTCGCCTTCTACCCGGCGCATCTTCGCCTCGGGATGCTCGCGCTCGGCGCCAAAGACACCACCACCGCCGTGAGCGAGCTCGATCTCGCCGTGCAGATCGCCGGAAACGAACCGTACGTGCGCTATGTCGCGGGATATGCGCTCGCGGCCCTCGGCCACCGGCCGGAGGCGCTCGCACAGATCAATAAAGCGATCGAGATCGATCCCTTTTACGCGCTGCCGTACATCACCGCGGCCGATTTGGAGGAGAAGAATGGCGATCACGCCGCCGCCAAGGCCACGTATCAGCTGTACCTGAAACGCGCCGCCAAGACGGACCCGCAGCGCGCGGACGTTGAGGCAAAGCTGCTTGCGATTTCGCCGGACGCCGGCGGCGGGAAGATCCGATGAAACGGGCGCCGAGTCACCCGCTCGTTCGCCTCGCGGCCGCGACGGTCATCGCGGCCTGCAGCGCCGCGCCCGCGGTCGCGCAGGGCACGACGCCCGCGGTCAGGAAATCCACGCCGTACGAAGATCTGCAGATGTTCGGGCAGGTGCTCAACCAGATCCGCGTGAACCATCCGGATTCGGTGGACACACACCAACTCCTGATGGCCGCGATCGAGGGCATGGTGAGCGCGGCGGATCCGCATTCGTTCGTGATCCCCGCCGTTCGGCTCCAGCCGGGCAAGGAGGAGCAACTGCACTCGGGCAAGCTGGTTCCCGTACCAGTGAACTTCGCGTTCGTCGACGGCGCACCGCTCGTCGCCAGCGTTTCGGCGGGGTCGGCGGCGAGCCACCTCGACATTCTCCCGGGCGACGAGCTCGTATCGGTCTCCGGAACGCCGACCGCCGCCGCCAGTCCTGAAGAGCTGGACATCGATCTCGCGGGACCGAAGGGCACCGAAATCACGCTCGGCTTCGAGCGGCGGCGCATCGACGGCTCGCTCGTCGTGCTCGAACGGTCGGTGAAGCGAGAACGGGTGGGTGAGGCGACGGCAATCCCCGCGGCGATGATGCTTGACTCCGCGACGGGGTACGTGCGGGTCACGACGTTCATGGGCGACAAAGTCGCCAGCGACCTGCACGCCGCGCTCGACAGCCTCGAGAAGTCCGGCATGCTGCAGCTAGTGCTCGACCTGCGCGACAACGGCGGCGGGAGCGTGAGCGAAGCCGCGCGTGTAGCCGGCGAGTTCCTGCCGAAGGGCGCGATTGTCTACACATCCGAGGGCAGCAAGCCCGAGCTCACGGACACGGGGCGGGTGTCACGTTCGTTCTGGCAATCGCAGCAGCGGAAGTATCCGATCGTGCTGCTGATCAACGCGGGGACGGCGAGCGCGTCGGAACTGGTGGCCGGCGCGCTGCAGGATCACGATCGTGCGCTGATCATGGGACGGCCGAGCTTCGGAAAGTCGCTGCTCATGCGCATGTTTCCGCTTACGGATGGCTCGGAGATCGAGCTGGTCGTGGGGCGCGTGCGCACGCCATGCGGGCGGATCGTGCAGCGCGAATACCGCAACATCACGCGGCACGAGTATTGGCGCCTTGCGCGCGTGGACCGCGACACGGCGGGCCGGCCGGCGTGCAAGACCGATGCGGGGCGCACGGTGTATGGCGGCGGCGGAATCTTCCCCGACGTGCTCGTGGAGGCGCAGCCGGGAGCGCCCCTTTGGTATTCGCGGCTGTCGGAGGAACTGCTGCCGATCACATGGGCGGGCGGGTACGCAACGGCTGCGGGGAATTCACTCGGATCGCTTGGCGCATTTGTCCGCGCACCGGCGCTGCCGCAGGCGGCAGTGAGCGACTTTCGCGATTTCGCCAAAAAACAGGGGGTGGTGATTCCGCCAGATTCAGCGAGCAATGCGATGCTCGCTCAGCTGCTGACGCGCGCGGTGGCGAACTCGAAGTGGGGAGAGGCGGGGTTGTACAGCGTGGCGGCGGTGCTGGATCCGGAGGTCGCGGCGGCGACCCATGACTTCGTGCGGGCGGCGATGCTCGGACGGAAGAGTCCTTAGGAGGAGCGAGGGGCGAGAGTTCGACCCGGAGCGGAGTGCGGAAGAGGAGTCCGGATTGCGGGAGGGATGCGGGGGTCAGCTTGCGCGGAGGATCTCTACCGGATCGGCGTGCGACGCACGGATGGCGGGAACGACGCACATGCCGAACGCCACTGCGAGGAGAAGCACTTCGGCGGCGATGAGCGAAATCACATCCGTCGGATTCACGCCGTAGAGACCGCCCCCGCCGAGCAGCGACCCGGCAAAGAATCCTCCGAAGGCGCCGACGGCTGTTCCGCCGAGCACCATTTCGGCAGCATCGCGGAGCACCAATCGCCAAACGTGCTCGCCCCGCGCCCCGATGGCGATGCGCACGGCAAACTCACGCATGCGCTGGTTGACCATGTACGACATCACCGCAAACAGGCCAGCGGCGGCGAGCGCGAGTGACGCCATTCCGACCGAGAGAAATGCGCGCATGAGCGACCGGTTCTGACCCATGAACGCGTCGTAGTTGGATGAGAAAGTCGTCACGTACGCTGACGCGCTTCGCGGCAGAACGGTATTGAGCGCGCGATTCACACGGAGCGCGACGGCCGGCGCATTCTCCGTAACGCGTGCCACGACTTGCCACTGACGCTTGTCGTGATCACCGGTGCTCGCGTAGATCGGAGGCCAGCGCGGTCCCTCGTCGAGATATTTCGGCAGGTACAGGTCCGCCGCGCGCGCCACACCGACCACTTCCAGCCACGGTGCGGTACCCGCGTCACCGCCGAGGCGGATGCGATGCCGCACCGCCTTGCCGTCGGGAAAGAGTTTGCGCACGGCGCGCTCATCGAGGATCACGGCTCCCCGCACTTCATCTCCGGGCTCGAAATCGCGACCGGCGAGCAGCGGGATTCCCATCGTGTGCATGAACAGCGGGCCGGTGATGTAATAGTCCTCCGCGAGCATCGGCGCGATGCCAACGGTCCGATCGGAAAACACCTGGCTGCGATCGGGGTGTCCA
>JBIOHR010000210.1:0-5213 GCA_044449085.1 Gemmatimonadales bacterium
AGCCGTCGCGTCCTTCTTGTTGGCGATCATCCAGAGCGCGCTGCGGCGGAGCTGCACGGAGCAGTCGTCCTTGCGGCCGAGGATGTTCTTGGCCTGGTTGAGCGCCTCGTCCGGATCCGTCTGCCTGAGCGCGTTGAGCGCTTCGGCGCGCACGCTCTGGTCTTCGTTGTCGCAAGCGCCCTTGCCCTCAGTCAGCGCGCGCTTCACGAGGTCCTTGTCGCCGAACCCACGCGCGGAGAGCACTCCGGCGATACGCGTGGCAAGCGCGGGGTCCGCGTCGCCGCGCGTGCGGCCCGCGGGATACTTGTTCTTCCGCTGGTCAAGCACGGAGAGCGCTTCCTGAAGTTCCGTAGTGCCGCCGACGCGATACAGAGAGAAGGCTTCCCAGTAGAGCGCATCGGATGCGTAGACGGAGTTCGGCTGCCTGGTCGGGATGTCCTTGAACAGGCCGGCCGCGCGGCGGTAGTCGCCGCGGTTCATGGCCTGCTGCGCCGTGCGCCACGCGGAGTCGGCGGGATCCTGCGGCGCCCATCCCTGCGGTGCGCGCGGCGAATAGCTGCCGCTGTATTCCGGACCGAACCCCCTCCCGAAACCTTCACCGAATCCCTGGCCCAGGGACATCGCCATCGGAGCCATCGGCGCGACCGCAGGCATCGGGGCCATGGAGGCCATCGGTGCGACCATCGGCCGCACATCGAGATTGTACGACCTCGCGAGCGCTGGAAGTGTCATCTCGCGAGAGTCCTGGGCATAGGCCCGGGCGACGGCCCTGTCATCTGCCGCCGCGGCTCGCGCCGCAACGCGGGCTTCCTGCGCCACGATCCTCGACTCCTCCCGCGCGTCCTGCCCGTACGCCTGCGCGGCGGCCCTGACCGCCGCGCGATCCATGTCGTCGGGTGGATACAGGGGCCGCCTTGCCCCGGGCATCGGCATTGTGGCGGGCATCGGCATTGTGGCGGGCGCCGGAGTTGCGGGCGGTGCCGGCGGCGCCGGCGGCGTTTGCTGCGCCATCATCGGCGCGGCGGCAAACATCAGGACGAGTGCGTTGCGGTACATGTGATCTCCTTAGTGGTCGCTGCCCGAGAGGTCGGCGACGGCCGAGCGAATGCGCGGCACGACGTCACGCTCCTCGAGCGCTTCGTTGATCAGGGTGATTGATTCGCCTGGGCGCTGCGGCTGCAGTCGCGCGACCTGGGCAAGCACGAGTTCAAGGTCTTCGAGCAGGTCCTTCATGCGCTGGTCGCGGCCGACCGGTGAATCGAGCAGCAGCCGCGTGGTGCCGAGCAGCTGCTGCGCCTGTCCCGCGAGCTTTCCGTCGTTGGCGCCGGGACGTTCCTTTGATGGAAGCGCGACGAGCAGCGCCGCGGTCCGGCCGAGGAACTCCTGCGTGGTGCGCTGATATGGATTCGCCGGCGCCGTAGATGCGAGGTGCGCGGGTGCGGACGCCTCCGACGGCGCCGCGACGGTGCCGCGCGTGGCGGTCGCGCGCCCGATCAGCACACCGAAGAGCAGCGTCGCGGCGATCGCGCCGCCGAATGTCATCCAGCCCGGCGAACGCCGCGAGATGCGCGGCGCAAATGCTTCGGCTTCGACCCGGTCCCAGATCGCGTCGAGCGGTGCAGCCGGCGGAGGCCGGTAGCTGCGCACCGCGTCTGCGAGCAGTTCGTCAAGTTTGTTGTCGTCCATCGTTACCGCTCCTCGAAAAAATCTCCGAGCGCCTTCTTCAGGCGCGCCCGTGCATCGAACACCTTGGCCTTGCTCGTTCCTTCCGCGATGCCGAGCGCCTGGCCGATCTCGGCGTGCGTGTATCCTTCGATGGCATGCATCACCAACGCGATCCGGACGCCATCCGGCAGCGCCTCGATGGCCGCCGCCAGCCGTGCCCGCAGATCCGGATCGATCGCCTCCTGGTCCGCTTCGTGCAGCTGTGCTTCGTCGAGATCCGCCTCGCGCTCACGCAGCCGCTTGACCTTTCGCATGGCGTTGAGCGAAACCGTGACCGCAATGCGGTGTACCCATGTCGCAAAGGCGGAGTCGCCCCTGAACTGGCCGAGCGAACGGAAAACCTTGACGAACACTTCCTGTGTCAGGTCTTCCGCGAGATCCGGATCCCCACACACCCGATACGTGAGACGATGCACCCGGGCCGCATGCCTGTCGTACAGCGCGCGCGATGCCGCGCGGTCGCCGACCGCCGCGAGGGCGATCAGCGAACGTTCATCGTCGGTACCGTCCGGCGAGGTCGCGATCGCGGCTCTCAGCATCGTCTCGGCAGGGTTGGACACAGGGGAGGAGAAAAGCGTTGGGGGTAGTTGCTGCTCCCCCGGAGAAAGTACCCGATTTGGGTAGTTCCGCCCGCGGCCGCCAGGAGGCAACCTTGGGGGTGCGCTTCCCGGCGTTCCTGCTCATGGCCATGATACCCCTCGCACCGGCCCTCGCCCAGGGGACGGCGCCGCGCGCCACGTGCAGTGGCGAGATCATCACGAAAATCGAAATCCACAGCTATCTGGCCGGATCCAGCTTTGCGGCCGACGCGTGGAACGCGGCCAGCGGATTTGCGGGGATGCACAGTACGCCCACGCGTCCGGAGGTCATCAGGGCATATCTCCGCATGACGGAAGGGACGCCGTGCACGGAACTCGACCGCAGTGAGTCCGAGCGACTGTTGCGCGCGCAGCGGTTCATCTCCCTGGCGACCGTACGTCCGGTTCCCGACGGGCCCGGACGAGTTCGCATCGTGGTCGAGACGGTCGACGAAATTCCGGTTCTCGTCGGCGGAAGCGCGCAGGGCGCGAAGATCAAGTCGCTCCTGCTCGGCACCGAGAACCTCGGCGGCCGCGGCATCACGCTCGAGGTCAGCGGGCAGGAGGGTGGCCGCTATAGGACGGGCTTCGGCGGCGACTTCATCAAGTACGGCGCGTTCGGGGGGCCGCTCACGCTGGCGGTCGGCGGCGAACTCGATCCGCAGGGCGACGCGCTGCGATTCGAGTTCTCGAAGCCATTCCTGACCGAGGAGCAGCCGAACGGGTTTCACATCGGCGCGAACGAACTGAACAATTACTACGACCTCGAGCGGCCGACCGGCGACGACGTGTTCCTCAACGTGCGCCGGTCGAGCTACGACGTCGGCGTCGGATCGCGCATCGGCCGCATCGGCAACAGCGGCGCGGTTGGCGTGCTCGGTGCGCTGCTTGTCGGCGAGGATGTGCACAGCGCGTCGCAGGCCGTGCTGATGACGGACTCGGGGCTCGTCGCGGCACCGGGGCTCCCCGAGGTGGACAACCGCTACCAGACGTTCAGCGTCGTGCGCGTCGGCGCGTTCGGCGGAATTCGCGCGCTGACGTTCACCACCGTGCGCGGGTTCGATGCGGTGAGCGCCGCGCAGGACCTGGGAAGGGGCGCGCAGTTCGGCCTCTTCGTGGGTCCGAGCATCTGGGAGTCGCAGCACACCAGCGATTATTTCCTCTCCGGCGAGTTCTACGCCGGCATCGGCAATCCGTCGTCGTTTTTCGAGATGCGCATCACCGGCGAGGGACGCGCCGACCGGGAGAACCAGCGCTGGGACGGCGTCGTGAGCTACGGGAAGTTCGTCTGGTACGTCAAGCCGTCGAACGTGGTGACGCGCGTAGCCAGCCTCGAAATTTCGGGAATCCAGCATCTCGAGCTTCCCGTGCAGCTGAGCTTCTCGGATCACGAAGGAGGGCTCTGGGGGTTCCCCAATTCCCGGACGGTCGGCGGGCAGCGCGCGGTGCTGCGACTGGAGGAGCGGCGCGTCGTCCCGCTATTCACGAGGAAGGCGGACTGGGCTGTCGCGCTTTTTGCGGACGCAGGAAAAATCTGGGCGGGTGACGTTCCGTTTGGACAAACGTCGCCGGTGCGCGCGGCCGCGGGCATCTCGCTGCTCAGCGCGTATCCGGCCGGCGGCAAGCGCACGTATCGCGTGGACCTCGCGATCCCGCTGAATCCCGACGGCGCGAAGTTCGAGATCCGTTTCAGTTCGTCCGACCAAACCGGCAGCATCTGGCGACAGCCGAACGACCTGGCCATCGCGCACTCCGCGGCAGTGCTGCAAAACCTCGGAAGCTGGACACCAAGATAGCTGATTCTGACAGCGATCTGTAAGCACGACTGACAGCGATCTGTTGGCAGCTGTAACTCAGTTACTTGCCCACTCCCGGTCTGCGGCCGGTGCCTCCGCTCTCCGCCGGCTTCTCCGCCGGCTTGGGGGCAGTCCAGAAGCCGGGTGCCCCCTTCGATTTGTCTGCAAGCTCGCGGGCGTACATCGTCGAGTTGAACACCACGCGGAATGTGCCGAAGGGCTGGCCGCGCCACTGCGGGCGGAAGCCAAGGAGGATCGCGTGGCCCCGTCCGTGCTTCACGTCGACGGCGGCCGCGTAGCCGTCGAGGTACTTCTCGCCGAGGAGGTATCCCGACACGCGCGGCGATCCCTCCTTCTGGTATTTCGCGATCACCGAGCCCTCGAAGCCGTCGAGCGTCGTGAACACCGGGCTGCCGTCGACAAACACGCGCGCATGCTCCGGCATTCCGGCCATCACCGGATGCGAGGGATCGGTCGTGATCTCGAGAATCGATCCGCTCGCAAAGTAGTCCTTTCTCGGAAGCCCGGCGACGACGTTCTTCACCGGGAGGTGGAGCGCCTCGATCGCGAAATCCGCACTCGCGTTGAGGCAGACAATCGTGCCGCCGTCACGCACGAACGTGTCGAGCGCGCGCACGCCAGCGTCGCCGATCCCGCCTTCGTAGCGCGGCGGCACCGTGCCCTTGGCGAAACCATCGACAATCGATCGCGCGCGATCCGACGCGATGAGCACGACGTCGAACCGCGATCCCAAGTCTCCAGCCTGCACGTCGGCGTTGGTGATGATCGAGTAGTGGAACTGGTATTGATCGAGCAGCCACTCGATCCATCCCTCGTCCATGCTCGCCGTCCACGGCTTGTAGACGGCGATGCGCGACCGTACCGGCGTCGCCGATGCGCCCACCGCGGCCTTGTGCTCGGCCCGCAGCGACAGCTCGTTCGCCCACGCGTCGGCCTTCGCCGCGCCGATGCCCGAGACGACGTAGCGCCCGCCGCGCGCGCCGCCGTCTTCGTATTGCACGGTTCCGCCGTCAGCGAACGCGCGGTTCAGCAGGCGGAACGCGTCGTTTTGCGCGGGATCAACGCTGAGCAGGTCGCCGGAGCCGGTGATGCG
>JBIOHR010000211.1:0-5183 GCA_044449085.1 Gemmatimonadales bacterium
ATCCTCGTGCTGATCCTGAAAATCCCGACGATCCTCACGTCTCCGCGGGTCGAGGTGGCGTGGGAGTCGCTGTCGGAACTCGTCGTGCTCCTCACGGCAGCGTTGGTACTCGCCGCCCCGGGGAAGCGTGGCGTGCGCATCGCGCAGCTGGCGTTCGGCGCGGCGCTCATTCCGTTCGGGCTTTCGCACTTCTTCTATTTGAAGATGACAGCGCCGCTGATCCCGAAGTGGATTCCGCACCACACGGCGCTGGCGTACCTGACCGGAGCCGCGCATCTCGCGGCGGGCGTGGGCGTGCTGGCCGGTGTGTGCGCCCGGCTCGCCGCGTCGATGGAAGCGCTGATGCTGGCGCTGTTCACCGTGATCGTCTGGCTTCCCCAAGTCGCCGCGACGCCCGCGTCGCAGGGCGTCTTGTCAGAGTTCGCGGCGTCGTGGGCAATGAGCGCGGGAGCGTGGGTGGTTGCGACGAGTATCGCGAAGCGGAAGGCGGGAAGCGCTCGCTAGCCGGGCGCGCTAGCCCAGCGGCCGGTGTCGGATGCGTGCTATCGATGCGAGATGCGGGGCCGGGACGCGAGAAGCGGGACGGAATTGAAGAAACCCCACGACTCGCTTGAGAGTTGTGGGGTTTCGCCTTACGAGAGCCACAGGTCGGGATTGAACCGACGACCGCTCGATTACGAATCGAGTGCTCTACCACTGAGCTACTGTGGCGACCGAGAAACGACGAATGCCCTGGCTCGGATTCGAACCGAGACGCCTTGCGGCACCACCCCCTCAAGATGGCGTGTCTACCAGTTTCACCACCAGGGCAATCTCATCGTCATCAACTGCGGCAATAGAACAACGGTACTCCACCTACGACGGGAGCGACGGGGCTCGAACCCGCGACCTCTCGAGTGACAGTCGAGTGCTCTAACCAAACTGAGCTACGCCCCCAAACAACAACCCGCAATCCGCATCGCCGTAAGACGATCGGACCACGCACTCGCCCCTCACATCTCTCTGCCGCGGCACGTTGTCCGCCGGCGCACTCCTCACTCCTCACCGCAGAGTAGCCCCAACGGGAGTCGAACCCGTCTCTGCACCTTGAAAGGGTGCCGTCCTAACCGATAGACGATAGGGCCGCTGCGCTCCAACAAATACCGCGGACTGCGGACAGCACCCGTCCAACCTGCCTACACCGCCGCCATCAGACTCACTTCGCCTTCTTCACACTTCACCGGTGTCTAGTGTCCGGCTTCCATAGCGGTAACGGGATTCGAACCCGTGTTCCAGCCTTGAGAGGGCCGTGTCCTAGTCCCCTAGACGATACCGCCGCTGCGTTTCAACAAAGACTGCGGATCGCGGAGAAGGAATCCGGAATCCGGACCAACAACAGCCGTGACACACCATTCACCACAAACCATATACCGGTGTTCCGACAGGCCCGGAGGGAATCGAACCCCCAACCGCCGGTTTTGGAGACCGGTGCTCTACCAATTGAGCTACGGACCTACTCCAATTCCGCAGGGTGACTGACGGGAATTGAACCCGCAACCCCCGGTGCCACAGACCGGTGCTCTAACCAATTGAGCTACAGTCACCACACTCACCAACTCAGAACGAAAACTAGTCGAACGACGATGGAAGATGGAAGATGGAAGATGGAAGATGGAAGATGGAAGTTCGACATCATCCATCTTCGATCTTCGATCGCTATTTCGCTCGATCCATGTACTCACCCGTGTTCGGGTTCACCCGAACCTTCTCCCCCGTCGCCACAAACTCCGGCACGTTGATCATCACGCCGTTGTCGAGCTTCGCCGGCTTCGTGCTCGCGGTCTTCGTCGCCGTCTTCATCACGGGCGCCGTGTCCACCACTTCCAACACGAGGAACTGCGGCAGCTCAATACCGATGGGACGGCCGTCATAATACTCGGCCAGGATCTTCATCCCTGGCTGCATCCACTGGGCGTTGTCGCCGAGCATTTCCTCGTCCATCTCGAGCTGGTCGAAATTCACGGTGTTCATGAAATGCCAGGTGTCGCCACCCTGATACATGAACTCGAGTTCATGCGTCTCCATCGACGCCCTCTCGATGGTATCGGCAGCACGGAAGCGGTGCTCGAAGCTGTTGCCGTTCCGGAGGTTCTTCATCTTGGTCTGGATCATCGCGCGCAGGTTGCCGGGCGTGTGATGGCGGAACTCCAGCACGCGGCAGGGCTGGCCTTCGAAGACGATGACCATTCCGCGGCGGATCTGTGTTGCGGGCATTGCCATGGTACTGGATCCCTGTTTTTACGAATTATTGGGTTCTTGGACAGCCTTTAACTGTAGTCGGCGGAAGGGGTTGGGGCAACGGTCCGACGTGCGCTTCTCGTAGGCCGTCGGCCCCGGCTGGACATGTCCCACCGGGCTCGTCAAAACAGAGAGCGGACCCGGTCGGGACATGCTCAACCGCATCCTCCCCCTCACTCATGCACCGCGCAGTCTTACCGCTTGATCTGCGAGAGCAGCTGTTTGACCGCCTCATCGAGCTGGGAATCCTTGCCGCCGTACCACTCGCCGATCGGGCGCACGACGGTCACATCCACCGGGCGCGGATTCAGCTCCATGTCCTTGCCATCAGCGCCGCGAATGCGCGTACCCGGCAGCCGAACGGTAGTCCCGTCGAGCAGCGTGGCATTCGACGTGTAGATGATCCAGCCCGCCGTCGGCTCGCCGACCACCTTGCCAAGCTTCAGGGTTCGATAGCCTTCCGTGAAATCCTCGGCGTCCGACAGCGAATGCTGATTGGTCACGAGGATCGTCGGCTTCTCCAGGGAGCGCTGGCCGAGCGCGGTGCGCGCCGGCGACTCGAGCTCGCCGCGCGACTGCATAGTCATGTAGCCGCGGCGCGCGAACACATCAATTGCGTACGCATTCACGAAACCGCCCGTGTTGTTGCGCACATCTACCACGACGCCCTCGCGCGTCTGGTTCTCGGCGTCGAGATCCACGTACAACTGTGCGAGCGCCTGCGCGCTCATGTCGCGCATGTGCACGTAGCCGAGCCGGCCGCCGCTGACCTTCGCGACGTAGGCGCGGCGGCTTTCGTCCCAGGCGCGGAACATCAAGCTCTTCTCCGCCATGGTACTGATCGGGCGCACAGCAACGTCGTGCGTCGCACCGTCGGGCGCGGACGATACCGCGAGCGTCACGCGGCGACCGGTCTTGTATGAAAGCAGTTCGTCGAGGTTCGACTTCGCTCCAAGAACCACGCCGTCGACGGCGCGCAGGTAGTCGCCCGCTTTCACATCCTTCGCAAGCGCGATGGGGCCGAAGGGCACGATCTCGCTGATGCGAAAGCGGCCGTTCGCCTCATACTCGGTGCGATCGAACGTTGCGCCGATGCGCCCCGTGTACCGCGGTGGCGTCGCGGCGTCGCCTGCTCCCGAGTGTGACGCGTTCAACTCGCCGATCATCAGGTTGAGCAGGCGGTGCATCTCGCCGCGGGTGCGGGCGCCGGCGATGCGCGCGCGATACTCGTCCCCCAGCGCGGCCCAGTTGGCGCCGTGCATATTGGCGTCGAAGAAGTTGTCGCGCAGGTACGACCACGCTTCGTGGAAGACCTCCATCTTTTCTTGCGCGAAGTCCACGTCGAGCTCGGCGGTGACGGGCACGGTGCGCACTGCGCGCGTCTCGACGTTCACGGCGCTCACGCGGCCGTTCTCGGTGAACCAGGCCTCGCGACCGTCGGGCGAGAACTGCGCGCGCGACTTGCCGCCCGCGGAGGTCGTGACCTGCTTGAGCACCGGCGGCGCGGATGCGGTTTCGTCGAGCGGCCAGGTCCAAAGGTTCGTCTGCCCGGCGGCGCCGGCGGTGACGAGGAGCGTCTTGCCGTCCGGGCTGATCACGGCGGCGCTCACGTCGATGTTGAGCGGAATGGACGACGCGCGCTCGCGGATCCCGTCGAAGACGATCTCCGTCGCGGGAATCGCGCCGCGCCGCGGTGCGGCGGCACCTGAATCGCGGGGCGCTGCGCCCGCGGAATCGACGCGCGAGGGGCGACCTTCACCGGGAAAGAGGCCGCGGAACTGATCTTCGCGAAACACCGGTGCGTGCGGGACGAGATCGACGCGCAACACTTCGCGGGTCTCGGTCCGCTGCGAGGTGCCCTGCAGGAGGTACTTCGCGTCGGGACTCCAGCGGATGTACCCGCCATTGGAGTTGGAGGTGAAGCTCACTTCGTGGCTCTCACCGCCCGCGGAGGGCACGACCCATGCATTCGTGAAGCCGCGCTCACCGCTGGAGAGGTAGGCAAGCCACTTGCCGTCCGGCGCGTAGGTGAACGGTGCCTCGGAGAGGAAGGGCGGCCGGTCGAACCGTCCGGTGGCGACGGTGCGATCCGTGTTCGCGGCGAGATCGTAGACGTGCAGTTCCTTCGCGTTGCGCAGGAACGCAACCGAGCGTCCGTCTGGTGAAAAGAGCGGCTGAATGTCGGTGTCCGAGCCGCCCGCCAGACGCCTCTCCTGACCGGTGACGAAATCGTAGACATATACGTGCCACGGGCCGTCTCGGTCCGACGCGTACGCGATCCGGCGGCTGTCCGGCGCCCAGACGATCTGGCCGTCGAGCACTCGGGCGGTGGTCACGCGCGTAGCCTCGCCTCCGTCCTTCGACGACGCCGCGAAAATCTCTCCGTGCATCACGAACGCGATCTTCTTGCCATCGGGCGAGAGCGCGAGCTCGCCCGCGCCCGTGGTCAGCGTGAGGTGCTCCGTCTCCGGCCCGGCAGCCACACCGCGCAGCGCGATCGGCACCTCCTTCGCCTCGCCGCTCGCGACGTCGAGCGTCCAGACGCCGAAGTTGCGCTCGAACGTGATGGCCTTGCCGTCGAGCGAGATCTGCGGCCAGAGCAGGCGCCCGTCCTTGAAGTGCGTCACCTGCGCGGCCGCGCCGCCCGCTGCCGCGCGCTTCCAGATGTTCTCGGCGCCGCTCCGGTCGCTCATGAAGTAGACCGTCTGGCCGTCGGCCGACCACATCGCCCATAGGTCCTTCCCACCCCCGTTTCCTTCGCTCAGCCGCCGGTACGCGGGCACCGGCCCCGGCGTCACAATCCAGATTTCGCTCTCGTCGAGATGCGAGTGCCCGTGCCGCCACCACTGGCTGGAGGTCGTGCCGCGCGCCGTGATCGCGACCGTCTTGCCATCGGGCGACGGCGC
>JBIOHR010000212.1:0-5168 GCA_044449085.1 Gemmatimonadales bacterium
TAAGGAGATTGCGCGCGTGCCACGCCACCGAGAAGCAGGCCGCAAGCGAGCGTGCACCTGAGGAAGCGCATCTTCACATGGCTCCTGGCGGGGGACGATAGACCCGCTCTCGGTAGTAAATCGAGAATGCACGCAAATGGTTTGTTGTTAACGCCTCTCAGTGATTGGTGCGTAGTGCCACGCACAAACAGCCAAGAGCCGTTAACGACAAGCCATTGCGTCTAACCCGTGGCTCACAGCTAATGGCTTGTCGCAAGCCGGCCTCAGCCGGCAGCACGTAGTCAGGACGCCTTCATCGCCGCCACCGGCTCCGTCCTCGCGGCCTGCCTCGCCGGCAGCCAAGCCGCCACCGCAGACATCACCACTACCCCGGCTGCGACCGTCGCGTACACGACCGGGTCGCGCGCATTCGTCCCCCGCAGCAGCCCGCTCATCACACTGCTTCCCGCCGCCGCCACCGCGAGCCCGATGATGAGCCCACCCGCGGCGAGCGACAGGGCATCGCGTACGACCATTGCGATGATCCTGCCGCGCGTGGCCCCGAGCGCGCCGCGAATAGCGATCTCTCGCGTGCGCTGGCCGACCGAGTACGAGAGCACCCCGTAGATCCCGATGAGCGCGAGTGTCAGGCCGAGCAGCGCAAATCCAAGTGTCTGCTCTGCGTCGAGCCGCACGCCCTTGAACTGACTGTTGACCTGGTCCAGCACCGTGCTCGTGAACACGGGGCGGTCGGGGACCAGCCTCGCGAGGGTCTCGCGAACCGGCCGCACGAGTTGCGCGGGTAACGACGCCGCGCGCACGTAGAACGACGGGAACGCCGACGACGCCTGGAGATACGGGCGGTACAGTTCGGGTCCGACCTCCGAGGTCAGGATGTTCTGCGCCGCCGCCTTGTTGTCCTTCACCACGCCGACGATGGTCAGCTCGATGGATCCGGTGGCAGCGGTATCCAGCCGGATGACCTTGCCGACCGCATCGGCGCCGGGCCACCAGTGGCGCGCCGCCCACTCGTTCACGATCGCGACCGGCGGTGTCTCCTCTCGGTCGAAGGTCGCGAAAGACCTCCCGCGGACGATCGGCGCACCGATCGCGTCGAAGTACGTTTCGTTCACGGAGATCGAAGACGGCGGCACGAGACTTTGCGCGAGCGGTTCGGCTGCGCCGTCGAGCGTGATGTTCGTGGTTCCGGCGTGCTGCAGCGGCAGCGTCGCCAGCACGCCGACGCCGCCCGCACCCGGAAGCGCCTGGAGCGCGGCGACGACGCGCTCGGTGAGCGGCAGGTACAGGTCCTTCGTCCTCATCGCGTGCGGATAACTCGGCGACCCGTACACGAGCTGTCCGTATGGAATCCCGAGATCCATACGGCCCAGCCTGAGCACAGTGACCGTCATGAATCCGCCGGCGGTCAGCAGCACGGCCGCGCACGCGACCTGCGCGACGACGAACAGCCGCTGCGCGCGTCCCGTCCACCGCCCCGCGCTCGCGCCGCCGGTGCTGGACTGGAGCACCTTCTGCACGTCGATCCGGGTGATGAGCCTCGCCGGGATCGCGCTGAGCGCGACGGCGATGCCGGCCGCAACCAGCGCCGCAAACGCGACGAGAGAGTAGTCGATCCGGTATTCCATGCCGACTGGCCGCGGCGGTCCCAGCGCCGCACTCGACTGGAGCACGCCCAGCATGGACTGCGCGAGCATCAGCCCAAGCACGAGACCGCCTGCCGTGACGATCAGGTACTGCGCAAGGAGCACGCGCGTGAGGTCGCCGGTCCGCGCGCCGAGTGCGGCGCGAATCGCGAACTCGCGCTGCTGGCGCAGCGCGCGGAGCAGCGCGAGGTTCACGAGGTTCGCGCACGCGATGAGCATCGTGCACGCGACGATGATCGCGAAAATGAGATCGCGGGACTGCGTGGCGGCCACGTAGCGTTCGCGGAGCGGCGCGACTTCGATGTGCGTGAGTTCGTTCGCGGCCGACACGTTCGCGCGCAACTGCGCCACGGGCAGCGCCCCGAGTTCGACGCGCGCCTGCGCCACGGTCTGCCCCGGCGCCAGCCGACCGACGACCGTGATGTTGTGGATCGACGGGCGATTGCTCGGATCGAGCGTCGGCACCGCGGGGATCCACAGCTTCACGCCGGTCTCGAACTCGAACCCGGGCGGCATGACGCCGACGACCGTGAACACCTTCTCGCTGAATTTCACGCCGCGCCCGATCACCGACGGCTCGCCCCCAAAGCGCGTCATCCAGAGATCGTGGCTGAGCACCGCGACGTCGCGCGCACCCACACGATTGTCTTCGGCGGTGATCCCCCGTCCGAGGAGTGGTCGGACGTCGAGCAGGTCGAACAGGTTCTCGGACACGACGCCCGCGAGCACCGGGACGGGGTCGCCCATGACGTCCATCGTCTTGAGTCCCGCGCCGTACGCGGCGACCATGTCCAGCGTGCGGAACCGCAGGGGCCGGAGCGCGGCGTACGTCACGTACTGCATGTCGCACGCGATCGTGCACGGCCGCCCGCCGGCAGCGCGCGCGCCCGGATTCGAGGCGACTTCGCTCAGCAGGACGAGGCGGTCGCCGTTCTTGAATGGAAGGGCGCGGAAGCGCACGGCGTCGATCACGCCGAACGCCGTCGCGGCTGTCCCGACCGAGAGACCGATCGTGAGCAGCGCCGTCGCGAGGAACGCCGGCGTCCTTGCCAGCGAACGAAATGCGACCCGCATCACGGCGCGTCAGACATGGAGTCCCGACTCACACGGCCCACCCGCTCCTGTACTCGCGCGTGAGGTACGCGTTCACGGCGGCCACGTTCGTCACGTTCGACGCTGCGCCGTCGTACACGATCTTCTTTCCCTGGCCCGCGCGCAGCGCAACGATGCCGAGCACCATCGTCTCCGTCAGTGCCGCTGCGTACGAGAATGGCGAACTCGCCACCCCCTGCCCCTTGCACGCCGCCGCCCAGTTGTACTCGTGCGACACCGTGATGCGCGGCAGCGTCTTCGGCACGAGCTTCGCCTTCTCCATGAGCGCCTCAGGCCAGATGCGCGGATTGTTCCCGTACGTCTCGTGCATGAGGATCCCCTTTTCGCCCACGAAGATCACGCCGCCCTCGCGCTGCATCTCGACGTCGTCCGGCAGGACGTCCGGGCGCGGCGGCTGGAGTCCGCCGTCGTACCAGCTGAGCTTCACCGGCGGCTGCTTGCCCCGCGCCGCAAACTGATAGTGCACCAGCATCGACTGCGGATAGCAGACCGGCGCCGAGCGCATCCGGCCACCCGGTTCGAGCGGGGGGATCGGCGTGGTGCCCCAGGGCGTGGATGTCGCCTCGATGCTCACTGGCTGTGTGAGGCCGAGCGCCCAGTACGGCTGGTCGATCAGGTGCGCGCCCATGTCGCCGAGCGCTCCGACACCGAAGTTCGTCCATCCGCGCCAGTTGAACGGATGATAGACGGGATGCCACGGAATGTCCTCCGTGTTCCCTCCCACGTAGAGATCCCAGCGCATTCCGTCCGGTATCGGCGAGCCGCCGGCCGACATCGCCGCCGCGATGGCGTTGCTGATCGACCGCGAATTCCATCCGTTTCCAAACGAACTCCCCGCCGGCGCCTGCTGCGACGGCGCGAGCGGGCGTGGCACGCCCTGCGGCCAGATCGGACGGTTCGTCCAGACATGCACCTCGCGCACCGGTCCGATCACCCCGGCCTGGATCCACTCCACAATGTTGCGCGTGCCGTCGCCCGAATGGCCCTGATTCCCCATCTGCGTGACGATCTTCGGGTTGTCGTGCGCCATCTGCGCCAGCGCGCGCGCCTCGTGGACCGTCGTCGTCAGTGGCTTCTGCACGTACACATGCTTGCCGAGCTGCATCGCGGCCTTGGCGACCACGGCGTGGTTGTGATCTGGTGTCGCGACGAGCACGGCGTCGATGTCTTTCTGCTTGTCGAGCATTTCGCGGAAGTCGCGATATTTCGCGGCCTTGTCGAACTGCGCGCGCAGCTTGGCGCCCTCGGGCCGCAGCGTTCCGTCGCGATTCCTTTCCTTCTCCTTGTCGCTGACGTTGCGGTCGGCAAACCCGAGGTCCACGTCGCACACGGCGACGAGGTTCTCCGCCTGCGCGAGCACCGTCGCATTGCCCGATCCCATTCCTCCGAACCCGACGACGGCGAAGTTCAGCGTATCGCTGGGCGCCTGGAACCCCGGCCCGCCAAGCACGTGTCGCGGCACGATCATCGGGAAGCCTGCGGGGACGAACGCGGCGGCAAGCGCGGACTTCGCGGCGGTCTCGACGAAGTCACGGCGCGAGGGGTTCTTTTCGGACATGGCGTGCTCCCGATGGAGTAAGGTTCGGTCCCTTCTATATACAGCGGTTACTTCCCCGGCTTCAAGATGGCCGACGTGACGGGGAGCGACAGCGCGCGCGGCGAGAAGCGTCCCGAGAACACGACGAGCTTGTTGGAGAGGCCGACGACGTGCACGCGCTTCCCCGCCGCAAGCGCGCGATATCCCTGCCGCGCGACTTCGTCGGACGACATTACGTTCGCCATCGGCCCGGTGAACAGCTTGGACTTTCCGGTGTTCGCGCCGTCCGTGAATTCCGTATGGGTCGGTCCCGGGCAGAGCGTGGTCACCGTCACACCCGTTCCGCGAAGCTCGTAGCCAATTGCCTCGCCGAAGCTGAGCACGTACGCCTTGCTCGCGCAGTACACGGCCATCGACGGACCCGGCTGGAACGACGCCGTCGACGCGACGAACAGTACGCGCCCGCTCGCGCGACCGACCATGCCGGGGAGGAGCGCGCGCGTGAGTTCGGTGAGCGCGACGACGTTCACCTGGAGGATGTCCGCGACGCGCGCCGGATCGGACTCATGGAATGGTCCGCCCGCGCCAAGCCCTGCGTTGTTGACGAGGACGTCGACCACCAGCTGCCGCCGCCCGAGCTCCGCCGCAAGCGACGCCGCCGCGCCCGGCTTGCCCAGATCTGCCGCGATCACGGTAACCGCCGCGCCCTGCACGCGGAGCTCCGCCGCGAGCGCCTCCATTGGCGCGGTGCGCCGCGCCGTCAGCACGAGATCGTGCCCATGCCGCGCGAGTTCGCGGGCCAGGGCGGTGCCGATGCCGCTCGAGGCACCGGTTACCAGCGCCAGGGGACGGTTGCCGGTCATAGGTCTGGTCCA
>JBIOHR010000213.1:0-5062 GCA_044449085.1 Gemmatimonadales bacterium
ACGCGGTCGGCGTCGACGACGTCGTCCGCATAGATGAAGCGGAGCCCGGACAGCCGCGAGAGCTTCTGGAGCGCGGCGTGCACGGGCACGCTGTCGAGGTCGAGGGCAATGCGCTTCCGCAGCATCGGCACGCGCGACGGCTCAACGGCAGAGGGCGGATCGGCCGAACCTTGTTCCGCGAGGAAGAACCGCAGGAGATGTGTGGAAGCAGGTGGCGCGCCCTGCTGTGCACGCACTGCGCGCGCCGAGAGGCCGAGCAGCGCACCTCCCGTCGCGATGAAGGCAGCGGCACTGCACCGCACGCGACGCGCGCTCATGGTTTGCCCCGGATCGTGAGCACCCGCCCGTGCCGCTCGACATCCCCGCCGATGGCCGTCGCCAGCGCGCCGATCATCTCTTTCGGCGACTGTGTATCGAAATCCGCCGTGATGAGCCGCTTGGCCAGCGCGGCATCGGCCACGCGCACGTCGAGATCGTACCAGCGGCCGATCGTGCGGGCAATTTCGGCGAGCGGGGTCTTCACGAACGAGAGCTGTCCGTCGATCCATCCCAGTTGCTTCAGTGACACCCGATCGACGGTGATCGTGCTGTCGCGCCCGCCGGCTCGCGCCCGCTCGCCGCGCCGCACGACTGCCCCTTCGACGCCTCCGCGCTGCGCCGCGCTGTCGCCGGGGAAGCGGCCGACCGTCACCGCGCCTTCGGACACGATGACGACAACCTCGGGATCGTCCGCGTAGGCGCGCATGTCGAAGCGCGTGCCGATGTCCTCCGTGAGCGTCTCCCTCGCGCGAACCTGAAACGGATGCGCGGCGTCGTGGACAACGTCGAAATACCCTTCGCCGTCAATGCTGACCGATCGAGCAGAGGTGCCGAAATCATCCGGCACCGTGAGGCGGCTGGCCGGCGCGAGCGTGACGCGGGTCCCGTCACGCAAGCGGACGTTCGCCGTCTGCGCCGGGCCGGTGGCATAAATACGCGGAGCCGCCACGGCGCGCCGCGGACGTGACACGCGCGAAAAAGAAATGAATAGCGCCGCGCTTGCTGCGAGCACGACGACTGCGGCAGCCCGCGTTGCCGCGGTGAACGTTCGCGCCGACCATTGGAGCGATGCGGCGCGCGGCACCGGCCTCCCGCGGTCGCCGTCCTGCGATCGGGGAGACGCGGCCCGCCGATCCGCTCCCCCCTGCTCGGCCGCGGCGCGCAAGCGCGTCCACATCCGGTCGACGTCGCGCAGCGGAGCGGGGCGCGACGCAAGCCAGATCCGCCGAAGATCGTCGAGCCGTCGAACGTTCGCCGGGTCGCGGCGGAGCCAGCCCTCTACGACTCCACGCTCGGACGCGGCACACTGCTCCGCGATGAAGCGGAACAGGAGTTCGTCGGTCGGGGCGTCGAACTGTTCTGACGGCATGAACCTATGGCACGCGAGCGGAGCGACACCCCTAACGGCTCCCGTCAGCGCCAGCCGTGACCACTGCGGCCATGAGCGGTTGGCGACCCGCCCTCAGCGCTCGGCCAGCCACGGCGCGAGTCGTGTCCGCAGGATTGCCAATGCCCTCGACATATGGATCTCCACCGTCTTCGGCGCGATCCCGAGTGCCTCGGCGATCTCGGCGTATCGCAGGCCGTGCTCGCGCGCGAGCACGTACACCTCGCGGCACCGTGGCGGCATCTGCCGGAGTGCCTCAGCGAGCGCATGCTCGATATCTCGCGCCGCAAGCTCGCGCTCCGGCGACGGCGCCGACGCCGGCGCATCACCAGCGATTTCCAGGCGGGCCGCACGCTCGCGGAACGCCGCCTCGGTGCGCCTGTCGCGCACGACGTTCAGCGCGCGGTTCCGCACCGCGGCGAACAGGTACGAGCGCACGCTCGTCGGCCGTGGAAGCGAGAACCGGTGCTCCCACACCCAGCAGAACACAACGTGAACGACCTCTTCCGCCTCGTCGTCGTCGGCCACGTACGTCGCCGCAAATGCGGTGAGATCGCCGGCGAACATCCGGAAAAGTTGTTCGAACGCGCCGAGGTCGCCGCCGCTGACGCGAGCGAACCAGAATTGCTCGTCGCGTGGCGTCGACTCGCGCAGTGCCGCATGATCGCCCGTCGATGGTCGCGTCATGTTTGCCGGAGGGGTTGGCAAATGAGGACTCACGAGAGTGCATCATCGGTGTCGGTGCCGCCAGTCACACGAGGTGGCGCAATTGCGCCGCGTGACTGGCGAAACTGACATCAGCCGATGGGTACACCGGCTGAGTGATTCGGTTCGCTGCGGAGTGAGCGACTCGGCTCGCTGCGGATTGCGGGATTCGGGCGCTGCGGACTACGGAACGTCCCTTAGAACGCCTTGAACTCGTCGAATGGTTCCCCGCACGCGTTGCAGACGTGGATTGCCTTGCAGGCGGTCGAGCCGAACTCTGATTGGAGCGTAGTGTCGTGCGATCCGCAGCGGGGGCACGCGACGTCCGCGCGGCGGCGCGCAAGTGTCACGAGTCCCCCCGGCTCCACTGGGCCAGGAGGGGCGATGCCGTAGGCGCGGAGTTTCTCACGGGCGTCCGGACCGATCCAGTCCGTCGTCCACGCCGGCGCGTGGACGGTCTCGAGCGACACGTCGTCTATTCCGCCCGCATGCAGGGCAGCGCGGATATCCAGTTCGATTTCGCGCATGGCGGGACAGCCGGAATAGGTCGGCGTGATCGTGATCGCGACCCGCGCACCCTCGACCGTGATGTCGCGGACGATGCCGAGTTCCACGACGCTCACCACGGGAACTTCGGGGTCCTTGACTGTCTCGAGCATCGCCCGCACACGCTCCGCCGTGAGTGGCCCTTCCTGCTCACTCCTCACCACTTCGCTCCGGGGTGGGACCGCGCGACGATCTGCATTTCGGCGAGCATGTGGCCGAGGAACTCCGTGTGGCGACCGCGCCGCCCGCCGCTCGCCGCGGCGCCCGCGGGCGGCATGGTGAGCGTCGCGCGGCGGACGACGTCGCCGACGGCCTGCTCCCAGCGCGCGCGGGTGGCGGTGAGATCCATGTCGACGCTCTTTGCGCGAACCGCCGCATCCACGGCATCGGACTCGAAGAGCTCACCGGTGAAACGCCATATATCGTCGAGTGCGGCCTGCGCGCGCGCATGGCTCTCTTCCGTGCCGTCGCCCAGGCGCAGCATCCAGTCACTCGTATGACGCAGATGATAGCGATCCTCCTTCACCGCCTTGGCCGCGACGCCGGCGAGCGGTGCGAACGCGCAGTGCTGGAGCGCATCCCACTGGAGCACGCTGTACGCGTCGAACAGGAATTGTCGCACGATGGTAAACGCGAAGTCGCCCTTCGGCAGCTCGACCATCTGCACGTTCCGGAATTCCGGTTCGCTGCGGAAATAGGCGAGCGCATCTTCGTCACGTCCCGCGCCCTCAGTCTCGCCCGCGAGCTTGAGCAGTGCGCTGCCCTGGCCGACCAGGTCGAGCGCGATGTTCGCCATCGCGATGTCTTCCTCGAGGATCGGGCCGTGGCCGCACCACTCGCTCATGCGGTGGCCGAGCACGAGTCGGTCGTCGCCCAGGCGAAGGAGATACTCGAACAGCGGGTTCTCGACCTCTGCCTCGCGTTTCCCCGCGACGGTTGCCGGTCGCGCGGCGGCGGGTTCGCTCAAAAGACTTTCACTCCGCGCGGCACCTTGTAGAACTGCGGATGCCGGTAGGCTTTGTCGTTGCCGGGATCGAAGAACGGCCCCGCGTCACCCGGCGCCGACGCGACAATCGCGCTCGACGGCACCACCCAGAGCGACACGGCCTCGCCGCGGCGCGCGTACACGTCGCGCGCGTTCTGCATGGCCTGCTCGGCGTCCGCGGCGTGGACGCTGCCGGCGTGCTCGTGCGGCGCGCCCTGGCCGGGCTGCGTGAACACTTCCCAGAGGGGGAGCTGCGAGTCGGCCACTAGCGCAGGCCCACGCACGGCCGGCCGGACACCGCGCCGCGCCTGTACAGCCAGCGGTCCGCCACTACGCGGCCTCCGTGGTGCGCGCGGCGTGCTTTGCCGCGTAAGCGGCTGCGGCCTCGCGCACCCACTGGCCTTCCGCGTGCGCTTTGCGGCGCGCAGCGAGGCGTTCGCGATTGCACGGCCCGTTCCCCTTGATCACCGCGAAGAACTCGTTCCAGTCGATCTCGCCAAACTTCCAGTCGCCCGATGGTTCGTCGAAGCGAAGGTCGGGATCGGGAAAGCTGAGGCCGACGGCCTGCGCCTGCGGGACGGTGAGGTTCACGAAACGCTGCCGCAGCTCGTCGTTCGTCTTGCGCTTCACGCGCCACTTGAGGAGCTCGGCGGAGTTGGGTGAGTCCTTGTCGCTCGGGCCGAACATCATCAGCGAAGGCCACCACCAGCGATTGAGGGCATCCTGCACCATCGCCTTCTGGGCGGGCGTACCGGTCGCGAGCGTGGCGACGATCTCGTATCCCTGCCGCTTGTGGAAGTTTTCTTCTTTGCAAATGCGAATCATCGCGCGCGCGTACGGGCCATAAGAAGCCTTCGCGAGCACGGTCTGGTTCACGATCGCGGCGCCGTCGACGAGCCAGCCGATGCAGCCGATGTCGGCCCAGGTGAGCGTGGGATAGTTGAAGATGCTGGAATATTTCGCGGTGCCGTCGAGGAGCTGCTCGACGAGGGTCTGGCGGTCGACGCCGAGTGTCTCGGTGCCGCAGTAGATGTAGAGGCCGTGGCCGGCTTCGTCCTGCACCTTCGCGATGAGGCACATCTTGCGGCGGAGGCTGGGGGCGCGGGTGATCCAGTTTCCCTCGGGGAGCATGCCGACGATTTCCGAGTGGGCGTGCTGGGACATCATGCGGGTGAGCTGCCGGCGGTACCGCTCGGGCATCCAGTCTTTGGGCTCGATCGATTCGCCGGACGCGATGCGGGCCTCAAAGGCGGTGACCAGCGCGGGATCTTCGGTCGTGAGTGGCTCCATGGCCTGTAATCTACAACTCAAGAGGGACGAGGGGTGAGAGCAAGGTGAGGAGAGAGATTCAGGGGCGAGGGGCGAGATCAGGGGAGAGGGGCGAGCGGCGAGATCAGGGG
>JBIOHR010000214.1:0-5059 GCA_044449085.1 Gemmatimonadales bacterium
CGCCCCCACCCCTCAACATGTCCGATGTAACTGCCCCCACATAACTTTCCCTGCGCCTCTCGAACACCAGCTCAGGAGAAAGTCGCCGATGCCCCACCCCGGCAAGCCCGGTTTCCGCATCCTTCCCTCCCCCGCGCGCATCAGTGCCGCGATTCTCGAGCGCTACCGCGGCCTCGCGAGTTCGAACGTCGCGGATGCGATGGGCCGGTTCGGATTCATGGACCCGGGGATGCGATCGCGGAGCGGGTTCCCGCTCTGCGGACCGGCGGTCACCGTCCAGTGCCGCCCTGCCGACAATCTCATGGTGCACAAAGCGCTCCAGGTCGCGACGCCGGGTGACGTCGTCGTCGTGAGTACCTGTGGGAATACTACAAGTGCGGTGTTCGGCGAGCTCATGTGCCACACCGCGGCGGCCGCAAAACTCGGCGGAATCATTGTCGACGGCGCGATCCGTGACGTCGACGGCATCACGCGCCTCGGCATGCCGGCATTCAGCCGCACCGTCTGCCCCGGCAGCTGCGACAAGGACGGACCGGGCGAGATCAACGTTCCCATCAGCTGCGGCGGCGCGGTCGTCGCGCCGGGTGACATCGTCGTCGGTGACGCGGATGGTATCGCCGTCGTTCCGCGCGCGAACGCGGCCGAAATCCTCGACCTCGTCGCGCAGTTGATGGATCGCGAGAAGAAGCGCATCGCCGAAATCGGCGCGGGCGCGCTGTTCAAGAGCGAGATTGACGATACGCTGCGCAAGAAGGGCGTGATCGAATGAGTCGCGGCGACACCCCGCCGCTCCTGCTGATGACGCCAGGGCCGACCCGCGTGCCCGAGCGCGTCCTGCGCGCAGGTTCGCGTCCCATGATCCATCATCGCACGCGCGAGTTCTCCGCCGAACTCGCCGCGCTGATCGCGCTGCTCAAGCCGGTGTTCGGTACGCAAGCCCCCGTACTCCCCGTGCACACCACCGGCCGCGGCGCGCTCGAAGCGGCGGTCTGCAATTTCTTTTCGGCAGGCGACGACGTGCTCGTCTGCTGCAACGGAAAGTTCGGCGAGATGTGGGCGGGCCTCGCCGAATCATACGGCCTCACCGTGCACCGCATCTGCGCCGACTGGACGCGTCCAGTGGACGTGCTCGATGTCGCGCGCGCGCTCGAGGCGCATCCGCGCGCCAAGGCGGTCGCGCTCACCTATTCCGATACATCGACGGGCGTCAGCAACGACGTTGCCACCGTCGCGCGCACCGTGCGCGTCGTGCGACCCGACGCGCTGGTGCTAGTCGACGGTGTGTCGTCCATTGGCGGCATGCCCTTCTCATTCGATTCCTGGGGCGTGGATTTCGCCGCCACCGCGAGCCAGAAGTGCCTCATGTCGAGCCCCGGCCTGTCGTTCGCGGTGCTGAGCGATCGTGCGTGGGACATGGCCAAGCGCGCAACGCTTCCTCGCAACTATTGGGACTTCGCGGCGATCCGCGCGGAGGTGACGAAGGAGTCACCCGAAACGCCCGGCACGCCGCCGGTGGACATCGTGCTGCAGGTCGCCGAGGCGCTGCGGCTCATGCACGAGGAAGGGCTCGATCGCGTGTACCAGCGGCACGCCGAGATGGCCGCCCGCGCGCGGCGCGGCGCGGCGGAACTGGGCCTGGCGCTGCAGTGTCCGTCGCTCGGCACCTATTCGGCGACGCTCACCGCGATCGCCGCGCCCGACGGAGTCGCACCGAAGGATCTTCGCAACGGCATGCGACTGCGCGGCGTCCTGACCGCAGGCGGGCTCGGCAAATACAAGGACAGCGCGTTCCGGATCGGCCACATGGGCGACATCCGCCCCGCCGACGTCGACCGCACGATCGCCGCGCTCGCCGAAACGCTCGAGGAGATCCGGATCGCGCGATGAAGCTCCAGACGAAGATCCTCGCCGGTCTCGTTGCCGGAGTGGCAGTCGGCGTGGTGGCGCGTCTTCCTGATCTCGGGGCGCTGCAGCGCGTGGTGCTGACGCTGGAACCGCTGGGCATCATGTTCATCCGGCTCCTCACGATGACGATCGTACCGCTGATCGTCGCGAGCCTCTTCACGGGCGTGGCGTCGCTCGGTGACGTACGGCGCCTCGGCCGCATCGGCGGCAAGACGCTCGCGTGGTTCTTCGGCTCCACGCTGGTCGCGTCAACCATCGGCTTGACCGCCGCGCTCGCGGCGCGGCTTGGCAACGGACTCGACGCGGCGACGCGCGATGCGCTCACCACGCAGTTCGCACAGCACGGCACGGCGCCCAGCCAGATCGCCGCACCATCGCTCGCGCAAACCTTGATCGCGATGGTGCCCTCGAACCCCTTCGCCGCCGCCGCGCAGGGCGACCTGCTTCCGCTGATTGTCTCGGTATGCATCTTTGGCGCCGCCGCCACCGCGCTGGACACCGACGGCAAGCGCGCCGTCGTCCGGTTCTTTGACGGCGTCAACGATCTCTCGATGGTCGTCATCCGCTGGCTGATGGCGCTCGCGCCCGCCGCGGTGTTCGTGCTGATCGCGGCGACCGTCGCGAAATCCGGCCTCGACCTCCTGCGCAGCCTCGCGCTCTACTGCGCCGTGGTGCTCGCCGCAGAGGCGGTGCAGGTCGCCGTTGTTCTCCTGCCCGCGCTCCGTGGGGGCGCGCGCATCGGACCGATCGAGTTTCTCGCGAAGACGGGCGACGTCCTCATGCTCGCGTTTTCGACCGCATCCTCGAGCGTCGCGCTCCCGGCGAGCATCGAGGCGGCACGCGACCGGCTCGGCGTGTCGAACGAAGTCGCAAGCTTCGTGCTTCCCACGGGAGTGACGCTGAACAAGAACGGAGCCGCGGTCTACAAGGCGGTGACGGCCGTGTTCATCGCCAACCTGTACGGGATAACGCTCGGCCCCGGCACGCTCTTCACGATCGTCGTCGTTTCCACCGTTGCGGCGTTCTCCGGTGCGGGCGTCCCCGGGAGTTCGCTCGTGACGACGCTGATCGTGCTCGAAGCCATCGGCCTCGGCAGCCATTCCGAGGCGGCGATTGCGCTCGTGGTGGCCGTGGATCGCCCGCTCGACATGGTCCGCTCCACGGTGAACACGCTCTCGAACCTCGTCGGCGCGGCCTGGATTTCGCGGAGCGAAATCGATCTACGGCCTTCGCGGAGCGAAATCGCCGCATGAACCCGCGGACGATCAGCGAAAAGATCCTCTCGGAGAAGGCCGGCCGAACCGTGCGCGCCGGCGAGGTCGCGATCTGCCGCGTCGATCACGTTCTCGGCACCGACGCGTCGAGCCCGATGGCGATCGATTACTTCGAGAAGATGGGCGGCACGCGACTGTTCGATCCCTCACGCGTGCTGTTTTCGTTCGATCACTACTCGCCGCCGGCGTCGGCGAAAACCGCGGCGTTCCACGACCGGGTGCGCGCCTTCGCCGCGCGTCACGGCGCGGAGCTGTGCGAGGTCGGCGAGGGGATCAGCTTCCAGCTCCTGGCGGAGCGCGGCGAGGCGCTCCCCGGCTCACTCGTCATCGGCGCCGACAGCCACACCGTGACCGCCGGCGCGCTGAATCTCTTCGCCACCGGCGTCGGGTCGTCGGATCTCGCCGCGGCGATGATCACCGGGCAGGTCTGGCTGCGCGTTCCCGAGTCGATCAAAGTAACGCTCACCGGCACGCGCCCGGCGTACCTCGCAGCGAAGGACATCGCGCTCGCGCTCGTGAAGGCGATCGGCCCCGAGGGCGCAAACTACATGACCCTCGAGTTCCACGGGCCCGCGCTCGCCGGGCTGACGCTCGAGGAGCGAATGGTGATCGCGAACCTGGGCGTGGAGATGGACGCCAAGGCCGCGATCTTTCCGGCGGACAGCGCGACCAGCGAGTACCTCGCCGGCCGGCAGGTCGGCCTCGACGGGCCAGTCACGGCGGACATCCATGCGACGTACGCGCGCGAAGTGACGCTCGACCTTTCGCGCCTCGCACCGGTGGTGGCGCTCCCGCACGCCCCGGACAATGTCGTACCGATCGGCAGCGCGGCGGGCACGCCGGTGCATATGGTATTTCTCGGCACCTGCACCGGCGGCCGCGTGCGGGATTTTCACGAGGCCCTCGCCGCGCTGCGCCGTGCAGGCGGGCGCGTTGCGGACGGAGTCCGCCTCGTCGTCACGCCCGCGTCGCGCGAAGCAGCCGACGTGCTTCGCGAGGACGGCACGCTCGCCGCATTCGAAGCGCTCGGCGCGACCATCACGACTGTCGGCTGCGGCGCGTGCTGCGGCACGAGCGGCGTAATCCCGGGCGACGGGATGAACGTCCTCTCCACCGCGAACCGGAACTTCAAGGCGCGCATGGGCAACGCGACTGCATCGATCTACCTCGCGTCGCCCGCCGCATGCGGCGCATCAGCCGCGACAGGCAGGATCACGGACCCGCGCACCGCGATCGCCGGGCAATGATCCGCCTCGACGGACGCGCGCGCCGCCTCGGCGACAACGTGAACACGGACTACATCATCTCGTCCACGCGCAAGCGCGACACCATCGACGAGCAGATCCTCAAGCAGTGGCTGCTCGAGACGCTGGATCCGGCGTTTGCCGCATCGGTTCGCGACGGCGACATGATCGTCGCCGGCCACAACTTCGGCTGCGGCTCGGCCATGGAAATCGCCGTCACCGTCATCCTTGCCGCGGGGATCAGGGCGGTGATCGCACCGAGTTACTCCCGCACGTTCTACAGGAACGCGATCAACAACGGCCTGATCGCCGTGCAGTGCGAGACGGCTGCCATCGCAGAAGGCGACCCGCTCACGGTGACGCTCGACGGCGAGGCGCTGACGGTCACCGATCCTGCGAAGGCGCTGACGTTGCGAGGAAAACCAATAACGGGCATCATGCTCGACATCCTCCAGCACGGTGGCCTCGTGCCATATATGAAGGAGCACCGCACCTTCGCACAGGGAACGCCATGACCGACGTCAGCCGCCGCGAGTTTCTCACGAAGTCGACATCCTGCGCCGCGCACATCGCGCTCGCCTCGGCCGTCGCGCCGGCGGCATTGCGCGCCGCGTGGGCAAACGCACCGCTCGGCAA
>JBIOHR010000215.1:0-5022 GCA_044449085.1 Gemmatimonadales bacterium
CCCCGACTGCGGCCCCAACACCCCCGCAGCCGCCCCCCGCAGCGCCTCCGCAAACTCCGGCGTGTTCGGGTACCGGTCGTCCGCACTCCGCGCCATTCCCTTGAGCAGGACCTGCTCCATCGCCTCCGGAAAATCCATCCCCGACCGCCGCTGCCGCAACGGGATCGGGTCGTTCCGCAGGCGCGCGATCATCATCTCCTGCTGGGTGCGCCCCTCGAACGGGAGCTTGCCCGTGAGCATCTCGTACGCCATGAGCGTGAGCGAGTACACGTCGGTGCGCGCGTCGAGCGGCTTGCCGCGGAGCTGTTCCGGACTCATGAACTCCGGCGTGCCGAGAATGATGCCCGTGGCCGTGAGCTTCTCGAGTTCGCCGCCGGCCTTGCGCTCCTTCGCGAGGCCGAAGTCCATCACGACGGCGTACTCGCTGCCGTCGGGATTCTTGCACACCATGATGTTCTCGGGCTTGAGGTCCCGATGGATGATCTTCAGCTCGTGCGCCACGTGCAGCCCCGCCGCGATCTCCGAGATGAACTGGACCGTCATCGGGATCGGGATGACGCCCATCCGGTTGTTGCGGTCCGCGAGAATTTCCCCCTCGACGAACGGCATCACCACGTACACGAGCCCGTCCTCGGTCTCGCCCATCCGCACGATGTGGCACACATTCGGATGCGCGAGCCGGATCCCGAGCGCCGCCTCGCGGCGCAGGCGCGCCATTGCGTTCTCGTCCTTCGAGAGATTGGGCGAGAGGATCTTGATCGCGTAGCGCTCGTTGGTGGACACATCGTGCGCGAGGTAGACATAGGACATGCCGCCCTCGCCGACTTTCTTCACGATCGCGTAGCGCCCGTCGAGCACCTGGCCCGCGAGGTTGGCGTGGTTGACCACTTTCTTCGCCGCGATCTCCGGCGTGTTCTGGCGCGGCGATGTCTGGCGCGCCGCACTCGGGTCGAACGGCAGGAGCCGTCCGCCATCCTTCGTGCAAAACTTGGCGTCGTCGGCGTACACCGTGCCGCAAGCCGGGCAGCGAGTGCTCATGGGTTGCTCATGGTTTGCTCATGATTTGCTCACGTGCACACCTTGTTCCGTCCGGCGGCCTTGGCGCGGTAGAGCGCCTCGTCGGCACGGGCAAAGAGATCGTCGACGCCCGCCACGTTCGGCGCCGGGTAGCTCGCCACACCGATGCTCGCCGTCAGGCGCACGCCCCCGTGCGCGGGCGTGAACAGCTCGCACTCCATCCGCTCACGCGTGCGCTCCGCGAACTTCACCGCGCCCACCTGGTTGGTCTCGGGCAGCACCACCACGAACTCCTCCCCGCCGTAGCGGGCAACGAGGTCCACACTCCGCACGGACTCCTTCAGCAATCCGGCCACTTCACGCAGCACGTCGTCGCCGACGAGGTGCCCGGACGTGTCATTTATACCCTTGAAGTGGTCAAGATCGAGCATGAGCAGCGTTATGACCGAATCATAGCGCTTCGCACGCTCCATCTCGGAACTGAGGCGCACTGTGAGCGCGCGGCGGTTCAGAACCTGCGTGAGCGGGTCCGTATGCGCCAGCACCTCGAGGCGCGCGTTGTCCGCCTTGGTCGTTTCGATGACCTGCGCGCGGTGGATCGCTGCAACCGCCGCCTTGATGACCGAGTCCGCGAACTCGACGTCCTCGTTCGTGAGCGGCGGCTCGTCGGCCATCCGCCGCAGGAAGAACACGCCGGCCTGAGTCGTGCCGAGCGAGAACGGGAGCGCGATCACCGACCGGACCGGCACGAACGTGCCGTTCGCCTGCCACTCCTTCCGGATGTCGATATAGAGCGGATTGCTCTGCACGTCCTCCACGAGCACCGGATGCCCGTGCTCGAGTGCGCTCCGGATCTCCGGATACCGGTCGAGATGGATCTCGAAATTTCGCAGCGCGGGGTTGTCGAACGCCGTCGCCACAATTCCGACCTTGTCGCCGGGCTTCGCGAGGATCACCGAGCAGCGCGAGAGACTCATCGCCCGCGCCACCCGCCGCGCGAGGATGTGGTAAATCTCGTCGCTCGAGAGATCGCCCGTGACCTCGTGCAGGATGTCCACGACCTTCCGGCGGCTTTCGGCATCGTCGCGCGCGCGCTGCAGGTCTTCCTCGGCGGACCGCAGCGCGAGATGGGCATTGGTCAACTCGCGGCGCATGCGGAGCTGTGCGTGCACGCGCGCGATCAGCTCACGCGGCCGGAACGGCTTGCGAATGAAATCCGCGGCGCCAAGCCCGAAGGTCTTCTCCGTCATCTCGTCCGGCGAGAGGGACGACACCATGAGCACCGGGATGTCGCGCCAGCGCACGTCCGCCTTGAGTTCCTGCAGGAGCTGCACGCCATCCGAGCCCGGCATGATCACGTCGAGGAGCAGCAGGTCCGGCGAGGTTCGGTGGAGTTCGGAAAACAGCGTGTCCCTCCCCGTTGCGGACGACACGTCGAACCCCGAATCGCGCAGGACTCCGGACAGCGATTCGAGCACGCTCGGATCGTCGTCCGCGACGAGGATGCGGGCCACGGTCATGCGGTCGTGCCGAGCAGCGTCAGCAGGCCATCCCATTCGACGTTGCCGCCGGACAGCACGCAGACCGTGCGCGGACCCGGCTTCACCACGCCCTGCAGCAGCGCAGCGACGGTGATCGCACCGCTCGGCTCGGCGACGAGCTTGTGGCGCTCGAGCAGGAACCGTATCGCCGCGGGAAGGACGTCGTCCCCGACCGTGACGACGTCGTCGAGGAACGCCTGGTGATGCGCGTAGTTCAGCGTGCCGATCCGCACCGCGAGGAGCCCGTCGGCAATTCCGCCGGGATTCGCGGGGATCGTCACCGGAGCTCCGGCCTCTCGCGCGCGCGTCAGCTTCGGCGATCCGGCCGGCTCGACTCCGATCACGCGCGCCGCGGGCGCCGCCCGCTTGACCGCTGCGGCGACCCCCGCGCTCAGGCCACCCCCGCCCACGGGGACGAGGACGAGTTCCACATCCGGCATGTCTTCGACAATCTCGAGGCCGATGGTTCCCTGGCCGGCGATGATCGTCGGGTCGTCGAACGGCGGGACGAGCGTCGCCCCCTCGCGCTTACAGATCTCGACGCCCTTCGCCATGCGCTCGGCGGTCGTCGTCCCCTCGAGGATCACGCGTGCGCCGAGCCGCTCGGCGCCTTCGCGCTTGGCGCGCGTCGCGGTGGTGGGCATGACGACGGTGGCGGGAACGCCGTAAAGGCGTGCGGCGAGTGCGACGGCCTGGCCGTGGTTTCCCGACGACGGCGCGACGAGTCCCTTCGCGCGCCGTACGGCCGGCAGTTGCGACACGAACCAGTACGCACCGCGAAACTTGAACGCGCCGCCTCGCTGCAGCATCTCGGGCTTGAGATGCACGGGAAATCCGAACTTTGCCTCGAGCGCGTCCGACACAATCAACGGAGTCCGCACGGCAACGCCGCGCAGCGTCGCGGCTGCAGCGCGGAAGTCGTCAAGCGAAACCAGCTTCGGTTCAGGCGTCGGGGCGGGCTGAGTCATGCAGATGGGGAGCTCGTGCGACGATCCATAAGTCTATAGAGCGCAAGCGGTTTTCGACGCGTGGTAACGTACTGCCGGCGCCCGGAGAGTGAAAGGAGATGACATGTCGTGGAGAGCCAAAACGGCATACGCCATCTCCCTTGGGATCAAGGGGTTGGCGTTTGCGGTCGATGGGTAACCGCGGGCTCCCAGTGTGTGATGACCGCGCCCTTTGCTTGCAAATCCAGGGCCAGCAGCGTCAGCGACGCCGTGGGGGTGTCGTCACGCCGCCCGACGGCGAAGCGCGCCTGGAGGACCAAACCCGACCGGAGGAACTCGGGGTCAGGCGCATGCGACGGCGGGACGCGGAGGAGATCCCTCGCGATGTAGCTCAGCCCCGCTGCGCCGCACACGAACGCCGGAGCCGTGAAGCACGCAATCGCGGGACGCGTGGAGTCCGCGCCGGTCAGCAGCGGGAGCGGAACGCGCTCGATGGCGACTTCGAGTATTCCCCTGGCGGGATCGTACCTTGCGTCCTTCACCGCGAATTGCACGACGACGACGACAGAGTCCGTGCGCGCCCGCACGGCCGCGCGAAGGCGCACGGCGAATTCCGTCGGATTCATCGGCGCGGCCACGCGGGAAGAATCGACCGATGGTGTCGACTTTCTGCGCGGCCGTGGCACGATGCGCGGTGAAGCCATCGCGGGCGGCTGCACGCGTGGCGTGTCAGGCTTGGGAATCGCGATCGGCGTCGCGGTGTCCGCGCCGGCGCGTGCGAGCGCAGTGGCCGCCGTGCCGTAGCGCGAATCAGTGCAGAATGGCTTGTCGGCCGGCGAGTCGGCGTCGACCGCCGAGACGATGACGAAACAGAGGAACGGCGCGAGCCTCGCGTGCGACGCGCTCGCGGAGAACGTTCGCGCGGACGCATAGCTCACGGCAATGGCCGCGCCGCTCTTCGCGACGAAATGCAGCACGGCGGTGTCGTTCGTGTACCGGCCGTTGGCCGCGAAGTAGGCTCGTTCGAGCGACGACAGCGTCGAGAGATCCGCGAGCACGGCGTCGGCGAGCCGCGTGCGGTCGCGCGGGACGTCCTGCTGCGCGCCGAGCGGGCTCGACGCCGCGATGGCAGATGCGAGGATCGCGCACCGCACGTTATTTTCGCAGAAACAACGCGCCGGGAGCGCCACCAGGATGCCGATCATTCTTCGGACCGCTGGATTGCTGATCCTTTCGAATCTCTTCATGACGTTCGCATGGTACGCGCACCTCAGGAATCTGAGCACGCGCGCCTGGTACGTCGCGGCGCTCGCGAGCTGGGGGATCGCGCTGTTCGAATATATGCTGCAGGTGCCGGCGAACCGGATCGGGTATACGGCGCTGTCACTCGGGCAGCTGAAAATGCTGCAGGAAGTGATTTCGATCAGCGTGTTCGTGCCGTTCGCGATTTTCTACATGAAACAGCCGGTGAAGCTGGACTACTTGTGGGCGGGGGTGTGCCTGCTGGGGGCGGTGTA
>JBIOHR010000216.1:0-5020 GCA_044449085.1 Gemmatimonadales bacterium
CCCGCTGCGTGCGCGCGAAGGCGGCGTCCTCCAGCGGGTCGGGCACACCGAGGCGGCGGTGGACCTCATGCGGCTCGCGGGACTCCAGCCGGCCGGCGTGATCTGCGAAATCCTGAACGCCGAAGGCGCAACGGCCAAGCGGCCGGCGCTCGAGAAGTTCGCGCAGGAGCACGGCCTCACCTTCATCACGGTGGCGCAGCTCGTCGCGCACCGGCTGCGCAACGAGCGGCTCGTGCACCGCGTCGCCGAGTCGCGCCTTCCGACCGAGGCGGGCGAGTTCAGGATCATCGGATACCGGAACGACGTGGATGCGCACGAGCACGTGGCGCTCGTCTACGGCGACATCTCGAGCGGCGAGGGCGTGCTCGTGCGCATGCACTCCAAGTGCCTCACCGGCGACGTCTTCCACTCGCTGCGCTGCGACTGCGGATGGCAGCTGCACACCGCGATGCAGATGGTGGCGGCCGCGGGGCGCGGCGTGGTCGTCTATCTCGACCAGGAAGGGCGCGGCATTGGCCTGCTCAACAAGCTCAAGGCGTACGAACTGCAGGACAAGGGCGCGGACACGGTCGAGGCCAACGAGCGGCTCGGCTTTGCGCCCGATCTGCGCAACTATGGCATCGGAGCGCAGATTCTTCTCGACCTCGGACTCAAATCCATCAAGCCGATCACGAACAACCCCAAGAAGCTGGTCGGCCTGGAGGGGTACGGCCTGACGGTGGACGAGCGCGTGCCGCTGGTCGCGCCGGAATCGGCGGAGAACGCTGACTACCTCGAGACAAAGCGCAGGAAGATGGGCCACCTGCGCGCGCTCTGATGGCGGACTTCATGGGGGAGGCGGACGGCAAGAGCCGCCGCTTTGCCGTCGTCGGCAGCCGTTTCAACCAGGAGGTCACTTCCAAGCTCGTCGACGGCGCGCTTGAGTGCCTCATCGAGCACGGCGTTGCGCTCGACGACATCGACGTCGTTTCGGTCCCGGGTGCCTGGGAGCTTCCCGCCGCGGTCGAACGGCTCCTCGCGAGCGACCGCTACGACGGGATCGTCGCCGTCGGCGCGGTGATCCGCGGCGAGACACCGCACTTCGACTACGTCGCGGGCGAGGCCGCGCGGGGACTGTCCGATCTGCAGCGCGAGTTCAATGTGCCGATCGGCTTCGGGCTGCTGACGACGGATACGGACGAACAGGCCGAGGCGCGGGCGGGCGGCGCCCATGGGAACAAGGGACGGGATGCGGCGCTCGCCGCGCTCGAAATGGTGGACCTCTTCGCCCGGCTCGATCACGCGCACGACGAGCCGGGGGACGATGGCGAGGGTTGAATCGCGCGGCCGCGCGCGGGCGCTGCAGGCGCTCTACGCGTGGGATCTCCGGGCAAACGATGACCTGCTTCGCGTGTCGTCCCTCATCTGGGACGACCTCGTCGTCGCCGTCGACGAACGGGAGTTCGCGATGACGCTGTTGCGTGTGGTGGCCACCGACGGCGCCGCGCTCGACGCCGAGCTCGCCGACGTCACGACCAACTGGCGCATCGAGCGCATCGGTGCGATCGAGCGGTGCGTGCTGCGCCTCGGGGCGGCGGAACTTCACGCCGGCCTCACCCCGCCTCGCGTGGTGCTGCAGGAATCGGTGCGTCTCGCCGAGCGATTCGGCAGCGAGCAGAGCGCGCGGTTCGTGAACGGCGTGCTCGACGCGCTCGCGCGGCGGATGGGGCGGCTCCGGTGAGAATCCTCGTCGTCAACTGGCAGGATCGGGAGAACCCGCAGGCTGGCGGCGCAGAGATCCACCTTCACGAAATCTTCGAACGCCTCGCCGCGCGCGGTCACGAGATCACGCTGCTGTGCGGCGGGTGGCCCGGGTGCCCGCCGCGCGCGACGCTCGACGGCATCGATGTCCATCGCGTCGGCACCCGGCACACCTTCGCGCTGAAGGTCCGCCGTTACTGGGCGCGCCGCCTCCGCGCGCAGCCGTTCGACATCCTGTTCGAGGACATCAACAAGGCGGCGCTGTATACGCCCCTGTGGGGCGGCACGGCGCATCCGGTCGTGTGCGTGCCGCACCTGTTCGGCGGAACGGCGTTCCAGGAGCTCGCGTGGCCGCTCGCCACCGCCGTGTGGCTGAGCGAGCGCCCGCTGCCGCTCGTGTACCGGAACATCCCGTTCCAGGCGATCAGCGACGGGACCGCGGACGACCTCGTGCGGCGCGGCATCGCGCGCGCGCACGTCAAGGTGATCCATCCGGGCGTGTCGTTCGATCACTACACGCCGCTGCCCGCTGCGCGCGCGGAGAATCCGACCTTCGCGTACGTCGGGCGCCTCAAGAAATACAAAGGGGTGGACCTCGTGATTCGCGCGTTCGCGCGGCTCGATGATCGGGCGGCGACTCTGGAAATTGCCGGCGCGGGTGACTTCCGTCCGAGGCTCGAGGCGCTCGCGGCGTCGCTTGACCTCGGCGCGCGCGTGCGGTTTCTTGGCTTCATCAGTGAGGAGGAGAAGCTCGCGCTGCTGCGCCGGGCGTGGGCGGTCGCGCTGGCGTCTCCGAAGGAAGGGTGGGGACTCACCAATGTCGAGGCCGAGGCGTGTGCCACGCCGGTGGTGGCGTCGAACTCGCCGGGAATTCGCGAGTCGGTCCGTGACGGCGAGACGGGGTTCCTGGTGCCGCACGGCGACATCGACGCGCTGGCCGCCGCCTTTCGGCGGCTGTCGGCGTCGCGCGACCTCGTGCAGGCGATGGGCACGAGGGCGCGTGCGTTCGCGGAAACGTTCACCTGGACGCGCGCCGCCGACGAAACCGAGGTGCATCTCAAGGGCGTGATTCAGCGAGGGGGGCGAGCGTAGGATGTCACCACTCACCGTCGGCAGGATGTACGAGCGGCTCAAAGATCCGCTCCAGCTCGACCTGCTGGGCAGTCTCAAGGGACTCGACCGCCATGTGACGATGGCCGACGCGTCGGGGCCGGGCCTCGTGCTCGCCGGCTATGTCGGGCGATTCGTCGAGGCCCGCGTGCAGGTGTTCGGCGAGACCGAGGTGACCTACCTTCGGTCGCTCGGCGAAGACGAACGCGCGACGATCCTTCGCCTGTTCTTTTCGTACCCGATTCCCTGTGTGATGGTGACGAAGGGACTCGAGCTTCCGACCGGCATGGAGCCCGCCGCGAAGGACGCCGGTGTCGCGATCCTGCGCTCGCAGCTCAAGACGCAGGACTTCTACAAGCGGATCACTCCCTGGCTCGAGGCCGAGTTCGCGCCGTCGACCAACCTGCACGGCTCGCTCGCGGACGTGTTCGGCGTGGGACTGCTTTTCACCGGCGCGAGCGGGATCGGCAAGTCGGAGTGCGTACTCGACCTCGTCGAGCGAGGCCACCGCCTCGTCGCGGACGACCTCGTGATGGCGACGCGCCGCGGCACCGACGTGCTGATCGGACGCGGCCACGAGCTCTCGCGCCACTACATGGAAATCCGCGGCGTCGGGCTGATCGACATCCCGAAGATTTTCGGCATCCACGCCGTGCGCCAGCAGAAGCGCATCGAGGTGATCGTCGTCCTCGAAAAGTGGGACGCACTCGCGGCCGTGGACAGGACGGGCCTCGACGGAGAGACCGCCACCATTCTCGACGTCGACCTGCCGAAGATCACCGTGCCGCTCAACCCGGGAAAAAACATCACCGTCGTCGCGGAGGTGATCGCCATGAACCATCTCCTCCGCTACAGCGGCGTGAACGCGGCGGAGGTGTTCAACCAGCGCCTGAAAGACACCATGCAGAAGAAGGCGGATCTCGGCCGCTACCTGCAGGACGATGACGAGTAGCGCGCGCCCCGCGCCGCCCGTATCGCGTGCGGTCGTCGCGTGCCACGGTGAGCTCGCGGCCGGGCTGATCTCGGGCGTGCAGCTCATCTCGGGGCGCGGCGACGCGTTTCGCGCGCTGAGCAATCGCGACCTCGGTCCGGTGGAGCTCGAAGACCTGGTCCGCGAGGCCGTTGCCGCGATCAACGCGAAGGTCGTCTTCACCGACCTGCCGGCCGGGAGCTGCACGGTGGCCGCGCGCCGCGTGGCGCGCGACGTGCCGGGACTGGTGGTCGTGACGGGGACGAACCTCTCCGTGCTGCTCGCGTGGGTGTTCTCTCCCGACGGCGGCGCCGCGTCGTGCGAGAACGCCGTCGAACGCGGCCACCGCGCGATGGCGGTGTATCCGGGCGGGGCGGTGCAGGAGGGCGGCGGTGCCCATTGAGCTGTACCGGATTGACGACCGGCTGGTGCACGGCCAGGTCGTGGTCGGATGGGGGCAGCCGCTCGACGTCACCTACGTCGTGCTGGTGGACGACGTGATCGCGGGCAGTGAATGGGAGCAGGAGCTCTACCGCATGGGCGCTCCGCCGGAGATGGCCGTCACGTTCGAGTCCGTCGAGAGTGCAGCCGCGCACCTTTCCGAATATCAGTCGCGTGCCGGCCACGGCATCCTGCTCACCGGCGACGTGGACACCATGCGGCGCCTCGTCGAGCGCGCGCCGTCGATCGCGCGCGTGAACCTCGGCGGCATTCACCACCGCGCAGGCCGCACGGCGCGGCTTCGCTACGTGTTCCTGACGGCGGACGAAGAGGCGGCGCTGCGCGCGCTCGCCGCGCGCGGGGTGACGATCACCGCGCAGGATGTGCCGGCGGCGACGCCCGAACCGCTCGAGCAGGTGCTCGCGGGAACCGGCGAATGACACTCGGCCTCGCCGCGCTCATTCCGCTGATCCTCCTGGGGGCGGTCGCCGGGCTCGACGTCGTGAGCTTTCCGCAGGCGATGATTTCGCGGCCGATCGCCGCCGCGACGCTCGCGGGTGCGCTGGCGGGTCACCCCGAGCGCGGCCTGATCGCCGGCGCGATGCTCGAACTGTTCGCGCTCGAGACACTTCCATTCGGTGCGAGCCGTTACCCCGAGTGGGGCTCGGCGAGCGTGGTGGGCGGCGCCCTGTTCGTGGCGCAGCCCGCGGGGAGCGCGGGCGCACTCACCGTCGCGGTGTGCGCCGCGCTCATCACCGC
>JBIOHR010000217.1:0-4986 GCA_044449085.1 Gemmatimonadales bacterium
CGTGTTCAGCAGACCTCCGTTGAGATTGAGGTTCGTGCTGTTATCGAGGACGACGTTCTTCGTGAGGAGGACGAACTTGCTTGCCGAGCCGGGTGGAACCGTCACGGTTCCACCACCGCTGAAGATCGTCGTGTCAGTGTTGCTGAGGCTGGTGAAGGCGGTGGTCGCCAAGCTCGGACCCGGCAGCGCAAAGTTTGTGGCGCCGACCCTCCATGCCCCTCCGATCGACTGGTCGAGCACACCGGTGTTCGTTCCGGCCAATGTGACGCGGTGCGCGCCGGACACGAACGCGGTCCCGCTTTGCTGGCTGGTTGTATCGTTGCTGAAGATCTGCACTGTCCCGCCGATGTACGCGTCGCTCGTGAACTGTCGCGGCCAGCTGTGGCTGAAGAGCACGTTGTTGAATCCGACATTGGCGACCGGTGTGGTCCAGCCGATTGTCTGCGTGCCGCTCCCTGAGAACTGAGTGGTGTGGGAACCGCTTGCGTCGAACATCGTGCCGGTGGCCACGGAGAAGTTCCCCTTCACGTCCAACAGGCCGCTCGTCAACAGTCCGGTCGTTGGCCCGCCGCCGAACGTCGCGTTTCCACCGATCACGAGCGTATCCTGCAGGCCAGTCATCTTCAGCGTGGCCGTCCCGCTTGAAGTAAAGTTGCCGGTGATTGTGACGGACGTGGCCACGTTGAGCTGTCCAGCACCGCTCAGCACCATCTGCCCGGTGAGCGTCCCCAGAGAGATCCAGTTCGCCGTGCCGCGAATGTCGGAGTAGCCCTCGCCGAGCGTGGCGGGATTGTACGTCTGGCCCGCGCCGAAGTAGCTGACGCTGTCGATCGTCGTGCCGGCTCCCTTCGAATAGGTGCTCGTGCCGACGCCGACGTGATGCAGCGTGCTGGCCGGACCGAACGTCGCGTTGCCGGCGACAATGAACGCTCCGTTGGTGGCGGGCGCGATGATCGCCGTACCGCCGCTGTTGACGAAATTGCCGAGCACCTTCACCGCGCTGGTGAACGTGACGGTCCCGCTCGGCTTCGCGATCGTGAAGTTTTGGAAGCACGACGACGCGCATGAAGCCGTGTAGTTGACATCGGGCGATCCGATCGTCACGCCCTGCACCAGCACGCCGTTCAGCACGATCGTGTTCGTGCCACTCGGGGAGAACGACTGCGCGCCCCCCGACTGCGTGAAGTTGCCGGCGAGATTCACCGTCCCCGCCGACATCGTTCCGCCCGGGCCCGTGCTTCCGAAAATGATGTTGCCGGTCACATTCACGATGTCCGATGCGTTGTTCATCGTGAGCTGGCCACTGCCCGAGGTCGTGAGCGTGCCGTTCACGGTCAGCGTATGCCCGTTGATCGTCAGGTTGCCCGGCACGTTCACCGCGCCGTTCACGACCAGGTTGCCCGCGAGGTTCGTCGGGTTGGCGTTGAACGTGATCTGACCCGCGGGCGAGATGGTCGGCGTCCCCGCGGACACCGGCGTGCTCGAGTTGAACGTGATGCTTCCAGCCGCCCAGTGTGCGGACTGATCCAGCAGGGTGCCGTTGATCGTCGCGCCGGCGCTGCCGGTCAGCGCGCCGGTCGCGATCGTGACGTCGTTCGCGACGAATGCGGTCAGCGCGGTGACGCCGGCCGTGTTGGCGATCTGGAGGTTGCCGACCGGCGACGTCGGCGCGTTGGCAATCGAGAGCGTCGTCGCAGCCGATGCGCTGAGCAGCAGCGTGAACGCGGGCCCCGCGTTGAACGCCGCGGCATTGCCGCCGCCTTCGGAGAAGTTGCCGCCAACACTCAACGTGCCGGCGGTGAGCTTGCCTGTTTCATCGCCGCCGCCGAACGAAGCGCTGCCGGTTATGCCAAGGATGCCGGCCGCCTGCGTCATGACGATCGTCGCGGTGCTCGCCGTCGAGAGCCCGCCGGAGATCGCAACGGTCTGCCCGTTCACGTCGACCGAGCCGGAGTTCGTGAGCTGCATGCCGCTCGCGGCGAACGTGCCCGTCACGGTGTACAACCCCGCGACCGTGACCGGCGTCGTCACAGTGCCCTTGACCGTCGCCGCCGTCGCAGAATTCAGCGCGACGCTGCCGGTGCCCACGACGCCGCCGGTCGCATCGAGCGATCCGGTCAGGGTGAGAGAGCCCGACGTGAGTGTGAGCGCCGCACTGGACGCGAGCGTGAGCGACTTGATCGTCGTGGCGCTCGCGAGTGTCGGGAGCGTGGAGGTCAGCGGTACGAACACCGAGTCGCCGGCGCCCGGGACGATGGCTGGCGACCAGTTCGACGCCGTGGCCCACGCGCCGTTCGTCGCGCCCGTCCACGTGCGCAGGCCGGCGCCGGAGGACCCCGCCGTTGCCGTGAAGGTGAGCGGTGATCCGGTGAGCGTGCCCGCAGTCGCGGTGACGCTCTGTGCGCCAACGGTTGCGCCAAGAGTCCAGTTCGCGGTTGCGAGGCCGTTCACGTCGGTGACCGCACTCGGCGTAATGGCGCCGCCGCCGCTGGCGACCGCAAACGTCACGGTCGTGCCCGCAATGCCGACCCCGTCGCTCGCCGCAACCTTCGCGACGATCGGCTGCGCCAGCGCAAGGGTCGCCGTGCCCGTCTGCGCGTCGCCGCTCGACTTGATGAGCTGCGACGCCGGCAGCGTGACGACCAGCTGCGCCGTGTCCGTCGCGCCCGTCAGCAGCTGCGCGAGAATCCGCGCGGTGCCGCGCACGTTGAGCGCGACGCCGGTGCCCGCCGCCGGCGCGGTGATCGTGGCGATGGTCGGATCGAGTGAGGTCCAGATGACCGGCGTGCCCGCGAGCGTGTCGCCGGCCGCATCGGTCGCGATTGCGGTAAAGGTGAAGCCCGCACCGCCCGCGACGGTCGTCGTGCGCGGCGCGATGACCACCGCCGTCGCGCTCGCGCCGGGTCCGGTGTACGCCACGGAGATCTGCACCGGAGGATTCACGCCGCCGCCCGATGGACGCGGCGCGGCCGTGATGGAAATCGGGCCGCCCTTGAAGACCGTATCGCCCGCGGCGTTGAGATAGCCGAGGTTGAGCGTCATCGGCTCGCCGCCCGCGGGCGCGTCGGTGAGCAGTTCGACGGTCAGGCTGACGGTGAGTGAATCGGCGCCGGATGGAAAGGCGATGACAGTGTCGAGTGCGACCGTATTGTCCGAGTGATGCAGCACGACGTGCACGCGATTGAATGCCACCACACCGGAACTCGTGCCGCCCACGTTGCGCAATGCGGGCGGGAATACCGCGTTCCATGAGAGGCCGCGCATGAAGCGCGCGGTCGGCCCGGTGAGATCCTTTCCGCAGCTGACGATCGCGGCGACGAACACCAGGCCGAGGAAGGCCAGGCGGAGCAGCGGCGCGTCACGGGTGGGAGTGGCGGAGTCGCGCATCTGGAGATGGGTGGGGCGGTGGTTGCCTCAGGACGGCGCGGTCGCGACATCCATAGTGTTGGGAGGCGACCTAACGTAGACCCAACCAGCCGCGGGCGACAGGGTGTGGGTCGCCGCGCTAATGTGACGGGGGACACAATAGCCCAGCCCGCAACTCACCGCCACGGCTCTGTGGTTCAAGGCCAAGAGCTGTCGTTATTCCAAGCTGCCGGCTCTGCAGAATAGCTACCCGCCGACCCCGCCCGGTGAGCTTGAGTTCCGAGCTAGAGGCGTACGGAGACTGGCTCTGCAGTTCAGCCTTGCTCGCTACTCTCCGAGATACTCCACGTGAACGTACGTCCCGAGCCGGACATTGTACGCGAGGTAATAGCCCGGGTGGTCCGGATCATCGTAGAGCACGATGTCGTCGCCGTCCCAGAACCAGTTGTCGCAATACGGGAGATCTACCGTGGCGACGCCGAAGAAGAAGCCGCCGAATGCAAAGCGCTGCGGGTTGCCGCCGCCCAGGCGGTAGACGCGGCTCGGTCCGAGTTCGCCGTCGAAACGGCCGTGCGCCCAGGGGTGCACGAGGTGCAGCCCCGCCTCGTCGCGCCGCCGGTCGTGTCCGATCCAGACGTTTGTCTTGACGTCCACGTGCGGTGCATTGGGATGACCCGTCGCGTGCGCGTAGTTCATCGGCTCCGGTTTGTGTCCGGCGGGCGGAGCCGGCGTGCGCGGGGGCCCGTGCGGCGGAATGTGGCCACCGCCCACTTCGGGACGTGCCGGTATGTGAGGTGGCGCGTGCGGCGGTGTGGGGTGGGCCGGCTCCTTTCGCCCCTGCGCGAGAACGGGCGCCGACGCGAACGCGACCGCGGCGAGCAGTCCGATGATTGGTTTCATTTTTTTGTTCTCCGGCTTGAGTACCGACAGCTAAAAGCGCAGCGCCCTCGGCGGCGTCACAGGCCGAAACCACTCTTAGCTGAGCATACCCGTCGCGTCCAATGACGTGCCGCGGTTGTGCGCTGCATCACCGGTCAAGTTGTCCACGCCGGCCCACTCGTTCGAATCACCGCCGCCGCCCAGCGGCCAGCCGGTGACGATCGCGCCGCCGCTCGTGCCGATGCCGCCGAAGAAGCTGCCGCCGAGGAAGACGCCACTGAAGGTCACGGTGAGCGGCCCGAGCGAGCCGCCGTCGGTTTGCGTGACTTGAACGTACAGGCCACTGGTCGGGTGCGTGTCGAAACTAAAAGTCGTGAACGTCGCGGTGATAGGAATCGAGTTGCCGCGCTCGATCGAGAACTGCGTTACCGTCGGCGACTCGTTCGTGAACGCAACCGTGTTCATGCTCGTCACCGCGTAGCCGTCCTGGAGATCCCAGGTGACGCCGTCGAACTCGAGGATCGAGACGTTTGCACCCTTCGAGGTGACGCCGACGCCGGCGACGCCCGCATGCACCGCGTGCGGAGTGGAGCTGGTCGTCTCGAACGCGCCGTCGGCGAATACGCTGCTGTTCAGTACGATTGCGGTGTCGGCCAGCAACACGTCGCCGAAGTGCGAGTTGGTGTACGATGGGTTCGCGAAGGTGATGCCCTTTGCGACCAACGCGCCGAAGAACGAGAG
>JBIOHR010000218.1:0-4972 GCA_044449085.1 Gemmatimonadales bacterium
ACGAGAGCGTCGCGATCGCGACGAATCCGGGGGCGCGCTTCAGAGAGCGGAGGGTGCGCGGGAGAGTAGTCAGCATTGTTTTGGTGATCGTTGAAGCGGGGAACAGTGTGTGTATTCGTTTCTCGTTGGTTGGTTAACTGAGGTAGACAATTGGCCGAGCGTTGTGGACCGATTTGCTACTTCAGTTAACCAACCAACGAAAAACGGGTCAACTCGCAGTTTGCAGTTGCCCTTCTCACGCCGCCCTAAGGACATCCACAGGATTCGCCTTGGTCGCCCGCAGCGCCGGCAGCAGGCACGCCAGCATCGTCACCAGCAGCAGCGTTGTTTCCCCCGCGATCAGCGCCTGCGCGTCCACCGGGTACACGCCCCACATCTTGTTCCAGAGCAGGAACCCCGCCCACATCCCGAGTCCCGCGCCGATGGCCGTGCCGCCGAGCGCCATGATGAGCGCCTCTTTCATCACGAGATTCAGCACGTTGCTCTTGGTCGCGCCGAGCGCGATGCGCACGGCGAACTCCCGGTTGCGCTGACCGGCGATGTAGGAGATCACGCTGAACAGTCCGGCGGCGCCGAGCAGCAGGGAGGCGAATCCCAGCAGGACGAAGAGCAGTGACAGGAACTGCTCTGTGCGCACGCCCTCGAGATATCCCTCGATCCACGGCTGCACGCGCGCGTAGCTGCGCGGCGGCATCGTGGCGTGTAGCGCGCGCCACACCGCGAGTTCCACTCCTCTTGCGCCCGGCTCCGGTCGAACGATGATGTCCGCAAAGACCGGCACGCCTCCCATCGTCGCGTACACCTGCTCAGCCGTGTCCGGTCCCGCTTCGGGGAATGCGTTGAACGTCAATTGCCTGTCGCGCACGACGCCGACGATCGGGAGCCACGGACGGTCTGAGGCGAGGTCGCCGAGCTTGAGCAATCGGCCGACGGCGCGCTCGTGCGGATACAGTTTGTGGGCCGTGCGTTCGTCGAGGACTATTGCGCCGGTTGCGTCATCGCCCTCAATGAAGTCGCGGCCGTCGGCCATCGGGATGCCCAGCGTCGTGAAGAGCCCTGCGCTGCCGACGTTGCAGTGGTTGAGCACGTTCGCGGCGTGGCCGCCTTCGATCGTCCGGTCCGACGTGATCGCGCCGCTGTTCGAGCCGTGCGTGAACAGGCACTTCGTAAACTTCGACGCGCTGCGGACGCCCGGTATCGCCTTGACCCGCGCGAGGAGTTCGGTGTACAGGCTGTCGCGGCCGCTCGCCGTGATATTGGCATGCAAGCTGGGGTCGAAGAACGGAACGGTCGATTCCACCAGCATCAACCCGCGCGCGTCGTATCCGAAATCGTACGCCGCCATGCGGTTCGCCGACTTCAGCATCAAGCTCGCGCCCATCACGAGCGTCATCGAGAGCGCCAGCTCAGCCATCACGAGCCACCGGAACCGCGTGCCGGCACGGCCGATCGTGCCGCCGCTGCTTTCCTTCAACGGTCCCATCGGATCGGTACGGCTCGCCTGCCATGCGGGGAATCCCCCGGCGATCCCACTCGCGACAAGCACGGCGCGCGCGCTCGCCGCCAGCACGCGCACGCTCCACTGGGGCTGGACGAACCCCTGCCAGCGCATCTCGACCGGTGTCGCGCCGGTGATCAATCCGATCGCCCACGACGCGACGAACGCGCCAGCCACACATCCGATGAGCGCGAGCACCGCGACCTCCACCACCACCTCTCTCGCGATCTCCGCTCGTGCCGCGCCGAGTGCGAGCTGCAGCGCGTAGTCACGGCGGCGCACCATTCCGCGGGCGAGCATCAACGCCGCGACATTGGCGCACGCGATGAGCAACACGCAAATCGCGGCGCCGATCATCGCCTTGTGGTAGTCCTGCAGTGCGAGCGGGTCGGGGCGCATCGACAACAGCCGCCCCGAGAACGGCCGCTCGTTCCGTGTGAGGAAGAGCTGCGTCCATCGCTTGCAGAGCGCAGTGACCTGCGACTGCACGAGCACCGTGTCGGCCGAGCCGCGCGCGATGCGCAGCAGCGTGAGCTGGGGACGAGTCGTGTCCGGGGCGAAGTCGGGGACCCAGACGTTCACGCCGACGAACGTTTCACCCGGCAGTTCGGTGCGCGTAGGCAGGACGCCGATGATTGTGTACTGATTGTTGTCGACCGTGAGCGTCGCACCGTCGGTCCGGCCGCGATTGTTGAACCGGCTGCGCCAGAGGGCGTCGCTCACGAGCGCGACACTCGCACCGGCAGACTCGGCGGCCGTCGGCAGGCGGCCGATGCGGGGACGGACTCCGAGAATGTCGACAAAGCCGGGGTGTGTAAACGCCACGCCGGTGCGCTCGACGCCATCACCGAACTCGACGGTCGTGCTCGCGAATCGGCTGGTCGCGTGGGCGGTCACGCCGGGCATGTTCGCCAGCGCCTGGTCGACGTCGTGACGATTCGGATTGGCCGCGGCACCAAGGCGCAGCTGCAGCAGATACAGCTGGTCCACGTCGCGGTACGGTGACGCCGGGTGCCGCATCGCGTCGATGAGCGCGAACACCGAGGTGGAGAGGCCGAGCGCGGCGCCCAACGAGAGCGTCGCGATCGCGACGAATCCGGGGGCGCGCTTCAGAGAGCGGAGGGTGCGCGGGAGAGTAGTCAGCATTGTTTTGGTGATCGTTGAAGCGGGGAACAGTGTGTGTATTCGTTTCTCGTTGATTGGTTAACTGAGGTAAACAATTGGCCGAGCGTTGTGGACCGATTTGTTACTTCCGTTAACCAACCAACAAAGAACGAGTCAACTCGCAGTTTGCAGTTGCCCTTCTCACGCCGCCCTAAGGACATCCACAGGATTCGCCTTGGTCGCCCGCAGTGCCGGCAGCAGGCACGCCAGCATCGTCACCAGCAACAGTGTTGTTTCCCCCGCGATCAGCGCCTGGGCATCGACCGGGTACACGCCCCACATCTTGTTCCAGAGCAGGAATCCCGCCCACATCCCGAGTCCCGCGCCAATGGCCGTGCCACCGAGCGCCATGACGAGCGCTTCCTTCATCACGAGATTCAGCACGTTGCTCTTGGTCGCGCCGAGCGCGATGCGCACGGCAAACTCACGATTGCGCTGACCGGCGATGTAGGAGATCACGCTGAACAATCCCGCGGCACCGAGGAGGAGAGAAGCCACGCCAAGCAGGGTGAACAGAATGGAGAGGAACTGCTCGTTGCGCAGACTGTCCTGATATCCTTCCATCCACGGCGAGATGTGCACCTCGCTGTGCGGCGGGAGCGTGGGGCGCAGTTCCTTCCAGAGCGCGAGGTCCACATCCCGCGAGTCGCCGGCGACGCGAACTATCAAACGCCCGAGATTGGCGCGGCTCGTCGGTAGTATCGCGTACATCTGCTGCGACGTGTCCGGCCCAGCTTCCGGAAACCAGTTGAACGCCGGGTCGTAGTTCCTCACGACGCCGACGATCGGCAGCCATGGCTTGTCCGACGCCAGATCGCCGAGCTTGAGTGTGCGCCCCACGGCGCGTTCGTGCGGGAAAAGCAGACGCGCGGTGCGCTCGTTGAGGATGATCGCGCCCGTCGCATCGTCGCCTGGAATGAAATCGCGCCCGTCGGCAATCGGGACGCCCATCGCTGCGAAGAGTCCGGCGCTCGTCACGTGGCAATTGCTCGGCACGTACCCCGGTGCTCCACCTTCGACCGTGCGGTCCGTCGTCACCGCGCCGTTCTTGAGGTTGCACCCGGTGAACTTCGCCACGCCGCGCACGCCGGGGATCGCCGCGACGCGCGCGAGGATCTCCGTGTTGAAGCGCACCTTTCCCGTGTCAGACAACGTGTCCTTGTAGAACTCGATGCGGTTGTCGTTCGAGACGAACCGTCGCGGAAAGTACACGTCCACCGCGGTCAGGCTTCGCGCGGCATAGCCGAAATCGTACGCGGCCATTCGCACCGCTGACTTGATCATCAGGCTTGCGCCCATCACGAGCATCATCGCGAGCGCGAGCTCGGCCATCACGAGCCAGCGGAATCGCGTCCCCGCACGGCCGGTCGTGCCGCCGCTGTTCTCCTTGAGCGGGCCCATCGGATCTGTCCGGCCCGCCTGCCACGCCGGGAATCCGCCGGCGATTGCGATCGACACGAGCACGGCGAGTCCGCTGGCCGCAAACACCCGCACGCTCCATTGCGGCTGCGCAAATCCTTGCCAGTTCATCTCGGCCGGTGTCGCGCGCGTGATGAGTCCCACGGCCCAGGTCGCGACCAGCGCGCCCACCACGCAGCCGACTACGGCGAGCACCGCAACCTCCACGACGACCTCACGCGCGACCTCCGCGCGCGCGGCGCCGAGCGCCAACCGGAGCGCGTAGTCGCGCCGGCGCACCATGCCGCGGGCGAGCATGAGCGCTGCGACGTTCGCGCAGGCGATCAGCAGCACGCAGAGCGCCGCACCGATCATCGCGCGGTGATAGTCCTGAAGTTCCAGCGGGTCCGGCCGGCGCGAAATGAGCCGGGCCCAATACGGATGGTCGTGCGCCGTGAGATACAACTTCGACCAGCGGCGCGTGAGTTCGTTGAGCTGACGCTGGACGATCACGGTGTCCGCCGCGCCACCGGGAATTCGCACGATCGGTTCTCCGACGAACGTCATGGGCGTCGGGTCGGGAATCCAGATGTCCTGCCCCGGGCCCTCGTTGAACTCGGCGTGCGGTGGCAGTACGCCGATCACTTTGTATTGATTGTCCCCGACGGCGAGCGTCGCACCGTCCACGCGCGCACGATTGCCGAACCGCCGGCGCCAGAGCGCATCGCTCACGACCGCCACGTCGCCGTGCGCGGCATCATCGGCCGTCCACAGGCGGCCGAGTCGCGGGCGCACCCCGAGCACGTCGAAGAACGCCGGCCGCGTGTAGAGGATACCGCGGCGCTCGCTGCCGTCGGGGAAGTCGACGTTATCATAGATGTAACGAGCGCTCGAGTGGGCGGAGACGCCGCG
>JBIOHR010000219.1:0-4869 GCA_044449085.1 Gemmatimonadales bacterium
CCTCGACGCGACGAAGTCCGATGTCCTCCGTCGCGGGCTTGAAGCGCTCGAGCGGCAGGTCGCGGACCCGGCAACTCACCCTGCGCTGCTCCTCATCGGTATCGCGGACCGCGAGACCGCGCCGCCTGCCGGATTCAACGTGGCGCGCAACCACGACCGGGCGCTTGCCGAGGACGAGATCGCGTCTTGGCGGCCACCGCGCCGCAAGTCACGTGGCCGCTGAGTTATTCGTCGACACGAGCGCTTGGTATCCGACGGCCGTGCGATCCGACCCCGACCACGCCGCGGTGGTCCGCGCCCTGCGCGACCGGGTTCGCGCGGGCACACGCGTGGTCACGACCAACCTGGTTGTGGCGGAGACGCACGCGCTGCTCCTCCGACGGGTTGGCCGCGATCAGGCGCTGGCGTTCATCGCTGGCGTAGGAAACGCGCCAAATCTCGTCGTCACCAGCACTCGCGACCTCGAGCGCACTGCACAACTCGACTGGCTCGAGCCATTCGACGACCAAGCCTTCTCGCTCACGGACGCCGTCAGTTTTGCCGTGATGGCTGAGCGCGGGATCACTGAGGCTCTGGCGCTCGACCGGCATTTCAGAACGGCGGGCTACCGGACCGTTCCGGCGTCGCGCGCTCCCTGACCTTACCGGCGTTCACCCGCGACGACCCGCGCCGAATGGGGGTTGACCGGGGACCGAGGACCAAGGACCAAGGACCGGCGTCGCACAGCCGGATCGGACGGCGACTGATTGATCACGCTGGCCCGCCTCGCAATCCTCCGTTGGTATCGAATCCAACGGCAGGAGGACCGACCATGAAAAAGGCTTCGCACCCCACCCACAACTCAGGACACGGCAGCAGCGCACAACTTGAAAATGACTTCGACGTCCTGTTCGTCGCAGGCTTCGGCCCGATCGTCCGCGATCCGTCCGAAAGCCGCAAACTCTACAGCGACGTCCTCGGCATTTCCTTCAAGACCGAACACGAGGAATCCGCCGACTACCTGCACACCGAAGGCCTTCAGGGCGCAAAGACGTTCGCCCTGTGGCCTCTCTCGCAGGCGGCGTACTCCTGCTTCGGCCGCTACTCGTGGCCGGAGGACATTCCCGCCCCGCAGGGATGGCTGGAGTTCGATGTCGATAACATCGAGCACGCCACCGCGTATCTCGAATCGCAGGGATATCGAATCCTGATCAGGAACAAGATTGAACCCTGGGGCCAGACGGTGACGCGTTTTCTTTCGCCCGAGGGCCTGCTCGTGGGGATTGCGGTCACTCCCTCCCTGCGAGAGGACTGAGGGCAGCGCTACTGCGCCGTCAGCGACTCCTCGCACACCGGTTCGAATGACGCATCGGTGACGCCCAGCTCAGCCAGCGCCTCCTCCCGCGTCCGCAGCACCCGCATCGTCGCCCGGCTCTGCTCCTTGGCCGTCAACTGATACATCCGGCTCATCCCGAACACATGATCGCCGGGCGCCACCAGAAACCGCGCCGTGCCCGCCTCGTACGGCGACGACTCGCGCGCCGCGATCTGCACCGCGGCGGGGGTCACCGAACAGATCGTCACGCCCGTCATGTCACCGATCCCAGCCACGGGCTTGAGCACCATGGCGCGCCGGCGAATGTCGGCGTTGATCGAGAGCTGCTCTTCGTCCGTGAACTCCCCACTCACCACGGTGAGCAAGATCCGGTTCTTGCGGTCGAATTCAAAACGGTACGGCATCCCTGCAGTATGCTCCACGCCCTCGCGATGACAGCCGCCCGGGCATCCATTGATCGTTCGTCGGTGGTTATTGGATCATGGCTGCCGTTTACGCATGCGGGCTGTGTGCCGCGCGTGCACTCGCTGTCGCGGTGCCCGGCTGCAGTACCCCCGCTCCACTCCCCGAACTTTCTACTATCGGCACCGCGTGCCCTTTGCTGAAGCGAATCTTCAATTCGTCGAAGTAGGTATAAATGACCGGCGTCACGTACAGCGTCACCACCTGGCTGAACGCCAGCCCGCCCACCACCACGATCCCCAGCGGCCGCCGGCTCTCCGCGCCTGCGCCCGCACCCAGCGCGATCGGCAGCGTGCCCACCAGCGCCGCCATCGTGGTCATGGTGATCGGCCTGAACCGCACCAAGCACGCTTCGACGATCGCGTCGAACGGGTTCTTGCCCTTCTTCTCGGCCTCGGTGGCGAAGTCCACCATCATGATGGCGTTCTTCTTCACCAACCCGATGAGCATGATGATACCGACCCACGCATACACCGTGAGTTCGGTTCTCGTAACGATCAGGGCCAGGAGCGCGCCGAACGCGGCGAACGGGATGCCGCTCAAGATCGTCAGCGGATGGATGAAGCTCTCGTACAAAATCCCCAGCACGATGTAGATCACGAAAATCGCAATCACAAAGAGCGTGATCAGCCCCTTCTGCGTGTCCTGGAACACCTGCGCCGCGCCGTAAAACGCGCCCGTCACTCCCGCGGGCAGCACCGTGCGCGCCGCGGCATCGACGGCGTCCGTGGCCTCGCCGAGTGAAACGCCCACCTTCGTATTGAACGCGATCGTCACGCTCGGCAGCTGTCCCGTGTGATTCACGAGCATCGGCCCCACCGTCGGCGTCACGCGCGTCACGCTCGAGAGCGGCACGAGCTGGCCCGTTTTCGACCGGATGTATAGCATGCTCAGCGCGCTGAGGTCGCTCTGGAACTGCGGCAGCAGCTCGAGGATCACCCAGTACTCGTTCTGCGGCGTGTAGATGGTGCTCACCTGGCGCGACCCGTACGCGTTGTACAGCGCCGTCTCGATCTGCTCGGGGGTGAGCTGGAAGCGCGCGGCCGCGTCGCGGTCGAGCTCGATGCTCGCCTGCGGGTTCGCAATCTGGAGATCCGACGTCACGTCCACGATGCCGTTGATCGTGCGCATCCTGGCGGCCATCGTCTCGCTCGCCTTGTACAGGTCGGGGAGGTTGCCGCCGGTCATCGTGTACTGGTACTGACCCTTGGAGCTGCGCCCGCCGATGTTGATCGTCGGTGAGTTCACGACGTACGCGGCGATCCCCGGAACGGCGCGCAGTGCCTCGCTGATGACCGGCACCATTTCATCGGCCGACAGTTTGCGCTCGTTGCGCGGCGTGAGCCGGTAGGTGATGCGCCCCGTGTTCACCGTGCCGCTCGTGCCGCCGTACCCGCTGGCCACCGAATAACTCTGCGCCTGCACGCCGGGGATCTTCGCGCCGACCGCGGCCAGCGCGAGCATCTTGTCGCGCATGGCATCATAACCGATACCCTGCGCGCCCTCGGTGTTCGCGCGCAGCAGCCCCTGGTCTTCGCTCGGGAAAAAGCCCTTCTTCACCTGCGTGAACAGGAGCCCGGTGGCCACGAGCGTCGCGGCCGAAAAACCCATCACCAGCGGGCGGTGCCCCATCGCCCACCGGAGCGACCGCGTGTAGAAGCGCAGCACGCGCTGGTACAGCGCCTCGAACGCGTCGAACACCATGTTGTGCGTACCGTGCACGCGCTGCGCGTTCAGGAAGTGCGCGGCGAGCATCGGCGTGAGCGTCAGCGACACGAACCCCGACACGAGGATCGCGGTCGCGATCGTCACCGCGAACTCCCTGAACAAACGGCCCACGATCCCGCCCATGAACAGCAGCGGGATGAACACGGCCGTGAGGCTCGCGGTCATCGAGATGATCGTGAAGCCGATTTCCGCCGCGCCGTCGAGCGCGGCCTTCATGGGCGGCTTTCCCATCTCCATGTGGCGGACGATGTTCTCGAGCATCACGATCGCGTCGTCCACCACGAAGCCCACGGCGAGCGTGAGCGCCATCAGGCTCAGGTTGTCGAGACTGTAATTCAGCAGGTACATCACCGCGAAGGTCCCGATCAGGCTCATCGGGAGCGCAAGGCTGGGGATCGCGGTGGCCGACACGTTCCGCAGGAACAAGAAGATCACCAGGATCACCAGCACGAGCGTGAGGCCGAGCGTGGTCTTCACGTCGTGCACGGAGTCGCGGATCCCCTGCGCGCGGTCGTAGAAAATTCCGGCCGTCACCGCCGCCGGCATCTCGGCGCGCAGCACCGGGAGCAGCGCCTTGATGGCGTCGGAGACTTCCACGGTGTTGGTGCCGGGCTGTTTCTGGATCGAGAGCGAGATCGACCGCAGCGTGTCGAGCCAGCTCGCGGTCTTGTTGTTCTGGATGTCGTCGAGCACGCGGCCGACGTCCTTCAGCCGCACCGGCGCGCCGTTGCGATACGTGACGACGAGGTCGGCGAACTGCGCGGCGCTGAACAGCTGCCCCTGCGTCTGCACGGTGAGCGCCTTGTTCTGGCCCCACAGCACGCCGCTCGGGATGTTCACGTTGGCCGCGGTGATGGCGCTCGCGACTTCGTCGATGCCGATCCCGCGGCTCGCGAGCTGCCGCGGATCGACCTGCACGCGCGCCGCATACTTGGTCGAGCCGCCGACGTTCACTGCCGCCACGCCGCTCACCGTCGAGATCCGCTGCGCCATCACGGTCTCGGCGTACTCGTCCAGCGCCGAGAGCGGCATGGTGGCCGAGTTGAGATGGATGTAGAGAATCGGCTGGTCGGCCGGATTGGTCTTGTTCATGCTCGGCGGCAGCATGCCCGGCGGGAGCACGCCGAGCGTGCGCGCGATGGCGGTCTGCACGTCCTGCGCGCCGGCGTCGATATTGCGGTCGAGCGTGAACTGCACCGTGATCGACGTGGTCCCGAGCGCGCTCGTGGAGACCATGTTGTCGATGCCGGCGATCGTCGTGAACTGCTTCTCGAGCGGCGTGGCGACGGCCGACGCCATGGTTTCAGGGCTCGCGCCGGGCAGCGAGGCGTTCACCGTGACGGTCGGGTAGTCGACGCTCGGCA
>JBIOHR010000220.1:0-4829 GCA_044449085.1 Gemmatimonadales bacterium
ACAGAGGCACAGCGCACTAGTGGCGCCCACGTTGCATTCGGAACGTGAGGGTCACCCGGTCTCGCTGCGGCCGTGGTTGCTTTGCGCTGTAGCGTACTTGTTGGCACTTTTCGAGGCAACAGGCTTCACGCCACGGATCCACTCCCGGAGCTTTCCCCCCATGCGCCGATCGATATCCGATTCCCGCCGCACCTTCGCCACGCTTCTCGCGGCGATGCTCTTTGTCCCGCTGGCAGCGCTCGCGGCGCAGGCGCCCGCCATGATAGCCCCCGTCCTCAGCGATTCGGTCTACCGGCTCGCCGTGGATTCGGCGAACTACAAGCAATATCCGTTTGTATACCTCCTCGACGACGGCATTGTCACGCTCGAGGCGGACGGACGCGGCACCGAGCGCTACCACCAGATCGTGCAGATCCTGAAGCCGGGCGGCGTGGACACGTGGGCCGAGCGAAGCTTTTCGTACCGGCCGGGGCACACGACGGTTACGGTGAACTGGATGCGCGTCGTGCGGCCGAACGGCGAGCTCATTTCCGACAAGCCCAACATTTCGCAGGAATCCACCGTGCCGGCGGCGATGTCGGACCCCGTGTATTCGGACACGAAGGTCCTCCGCTATTCGCTGAGCGGCGTCGCGGTCGGGACGATCGTGGACGTCGCCTTCACGACGCAGACGACCGATCCGTACCTCAAGGGCGACTTCGTGCACGGCTGGTCCACGACGATGGCGTACCCCGCGCTCCACTCCCGCTATGCGATCGACGCGCCCGAATCCATGACGCCCCGCATCGTGGAGACGCACCTCGATTTCAAGCGGCATGAAGAGAAGGCCGGGAACCGGCACTATTACGTCTGGGAGAAAAGCCCGTCTCTTCCCGTCAAGGGCGAACTGTTCGCGCCGGACTCGAGCGTGCCGCGCGCGTCGATCTCAGTGGGTTCGCCCATGCACTGGTCCGACGTCGCTCGCTGGTACGCGGGGCTCGCAAAGGACCGCTATACGCTGTCACCGCGCGCGATCGCGGAGGTCGACTCGGTCGTGCGCACGCGCCGCGCGGGTGAGGACACGGTGCAGGCGCTGCACCGGTGGATCGCGAGCGACATCCGCTATGTGTCCGTCGCTTTCGGACTCGGCGGGTATCAGCCGCACCTCCCGGACTCGACCATCGCGACCGGAGTTGGTGACTGCAAGGACAAGGCGACGCTGTTCATCGCGGCGGCTAAGCATCTCGGGCTCACGGCGTACCCGGTGCTGCTCAACAGCGAGGGCGTGAGCGACACCGGGATGGTATCGATCAGCGATTTCGATCATGTGATCGCGGCGATGCCGAAGGCCGGCGCCGCGAAGTATTCCTACCTCGACCTTACGACCGACGCGCTCCCGCCCGGCGAACTTCCGCCCTCGTATCAGGGCGAGTTCGGCCTGGTCGTGCTGCCGAACGGGAAGAGCGAAGACATCACTTTCCCGCAGGACTCCGCGGCGAGGATGACTACCACGTTCGATGGTGAGATCGACACGACTGGGACGCTCACCGGCCGCCTCAGCTACCTCGCGCGCGGCGGCGCGGAGACTGGCCTGCGGTCGGAGTTCCGCCAGCCGCTCGACTCAGCGGGCCGCGCGGGAATGGAGAAGGCGCTCGGCCGGGTCTTTCCGTCCGGGACGGCCGACAGCGTGAGGGTGTTCAACGGGCGCGACATGAACGCGGAGCCGCGCGTCACAGCGTGGATACGCGGCGGACAGATCTTCAAGCGCGCCGGGACGGTCGCGATCGTGTCGGTGCCCGCCGAGTTCCAGGGGCTCGCGTCGCGCGTCGGCTACCAACTGAACCAGTTGAATCAGCTTCCGGCGACGCAGGAGCGGAAGCTGCCGATCGACGCGGCGGCCATCATCGGCCCGGGCACGACTTCCACCGAACTCCGTATCACGCTCCCCGAGGGATGGAAGGCCCAGCTGCCGAAGCCCGTGGTCGCGACGAGCGTGTTCGGCGACTATCGCGCCGAGTACTCGCAGGAAGGGCGCGTGCTGCACATCACCCACAACGTCATCGGCAGCAAGGGCGTGTTTCCCAAGGAGCAATATCCCGAACTCAAGGCGTGGCTGAAAGCCATCGCCGCCGACAACGTGGACGCGATTGCGTTGTTGTCGACGGCGACGGTGGTGCCATGAGCCCGCGGCGGCCCGAGGCTCCGCGCGACTGAGCGTGGTCAGGCGACCGCGGTGGCGCGCGCGAGGCTCGCCCTGACGGCGGCGAGTATCGCGTTGCCCTTTGGACTGCCCTGGCCGGTGACGGGGTCCCATCCTCTCGCGGCGCTGTACGCGCCGTTGTTGCCGGTGGTAATGTCCGTGAACGCGGCGCCGTTGGCGTAGAGCACCGCATTCGCGAGCCCAACGCGTGTGGAAAGGCTCGCCGCGACGATCGCGTAGAGTGCGGCCCAGAGTGGCGCGACCGCGCTCGTCCCGCCGATTACAACGGTCGATCCGTCGACGCGCACGTTGTAGCCCGTTTGGGGATCCGCGTTGCCCGCGACATCCGGGACACCGCGCCATTTGCCAAGCACTGAGCCGTTCTGGTATGGCGGCAGGGCGAATTGCTTGCTGTACCCGCCGCCCGACGCGCCACCGGCGGCGCCATCGTTCCAAGAGGTTTCGGCTCCGGCCGCCGGAAGCGACGTGCCGCCGCACGCGAGGACGTGCGGACTCGACGCCGGGAAGTCGGCCCATGGCTTGCCGTCGCTCGAGCCGTCCGTGGATCCGTCGTCGCCGGACGCAACGCAGACGGCAATGTTGAGCGCGGCGGCCGCCTGGAAGGCCTGGTCCATCGCGTCCATGTCCTGCGCGGCCCATGCGTTCTCAGGGCCGCCCCAACTGATGGAGATCACGGAAGGCGAGCGCACGTCGTCGTGCACCGCGGCGAGGACCGCATCCAGAAACCCGTTCCCTTCGTTCGGGGCGAAGTAGACAGCGAGGTTCGCGCCGGGCGCGATCGATCCCGCGACGTCAACGTCGAGCTGCACCTCGCCGTCCGCGCCGTTGGGGTCGGCGTCGCCGCCGTTCGGCTGGCCGTCCACGGAGACGCTCGCGATGGTTCCTGTGCGAACGATTCCCTGGTTCTTGAAGTATGCCGCGACATCGGTCGCCGTGAATCCGCCGCCGAGCTCGATGAGGGCGATGGTCTGGCCGCTGCCGTTCCCCGCCGGGAATTGATATTGTCTGGCGACGTCGATCGGGTCGTACGAGACAGCGTTGGCGTTCGCCGTGCGCCGGATCCGAAAGTGCGGCTTCGCGATTGGCCGGCGATCGAATCCCATGATGGCGACGATGTCGTCGCACAGATTTGCGGGGGCGAAGAGCCGCCCGCCGCGCGCAATGTACCGTCGTCCGCCCGTGACGTAGACGCCGAGATGCTCCGGGCGGAACGCACTCCGTGCCTGCGCGAACGTGCCGCTGAGGCGTACGGTGTGGCGGGCGGGCTCGGTTTGTTCGACGGCGAGCCCGTGCGCCCGGGCGAAGGTGGTGAGGCGGTCGATCGCGCTCTGGGGCGCTGCGTGGCGTGCGATGAATTCTTCTCGAGAGAGACCGCGGCCCGGCCCGAAACGCGACGGGTCGAACGGCGTGGCGGGTTTGAGCACGATGGTCAGGCGGACGGACTCGTTGTCGTCGACTTCCGCGACCTGCTTCGAAGCGGGCGTGCTGCAATGGCTGCGGGGGTGCGGCTTCATGGCACCCTGGGGATTGTGCATGTCGGCCTCCGGCTCACAGCGTACGATTAATGGCGGCTGAATTATGCCGCGCCGTTAATACACCCCGCCGCGCGCAGGAGTGCCGTATAATTACGGTCACAATCCTCTCTCTCACGGGCGGTCGCATGAAGCGGATGATGATCGTTGTCCTCGGTGCCGCCGCATGCAGCGCGGGACGCTCGGAGCGCTACGGATTCGTGACCGTGCTCGGTCGCGACACCGTTGCCGTCGAGCGTATCGCGCGCGCACCGGACAGTTTCGTGAGCGACGAGGTCGACCAGTGGCCGGCCGTGCGCATTCGGCATACCGAGATGACGCTGGCGCCGGACGGCACCATCCGTCACATGGTGATGGACGTGCGCACGCCGAACGCCTCGACGCCCGCGCGGCGTGCGCGGCGTGTCACAGCGGACATGACGCGCGATTCCGTGCGGATCTCGATCCGCGACAGCAGCGGCGTGAAGGACACCGCGTTCGCGACCGGCGGTGCGATCACCGTGCCGCACGTTTCAATGATGTACGGCGTGATCGAGCTCGAGATCGCGACAGCGATCGCGCGCGCCAGAACGGCGCGCATGGCGGCGGGAGACAGCGTGCCCTTTCGCCAGTTCTATCCCGATCGCGATATCGGACCGGCGTTCGTGCTGCACAGCGGGTGGGTGCATCCGGTGGGCGGAGGCAAAGTGGAACTCTGGCACGACTGGCTCTCGGGAATCGGCGACGCGACGGTCGACTCGGCCGGACGGATGCTCACCTATTCCGGTCAGCGATCCACCTACAAGGTCGAGGTGAAGCGCGTGACCCCTGTGCCGGACGTCGAGGCGGTCGGTGCGGAGCTTGCGACCCGTGAGAAGAGTTCCGGGGGTATCAAGGAAGTGAGCGTGCGCGACACGGCGCGCGCGACGATTGGCGGCGCGGCGTTCTCGGTGGACTATGGCCGCCCGCGCGCGCGCGGGCGTGAACTCCTCGGCGGCGTGATCGACTACGACGACGTCTGGCGGACCGGCGCGAACGCAGCGACGCAGTTCACGACGTCGAAGCCGATTACCCTCGCGGGGCTGGTGCTGCCCGCCGGGATGTACACGCTATGGACC
>JBIOHR010000221.1:0-4794 GCA_044449085.1 Gemmatimonadales bacterium
GCCGCGCTCAGCCACTGGTGCTGGATCTCGTTGCGCGCCTCGGCGCGGACGTCGGCCTCGAGCTTCGAATCCATCCGCTCGAGGATCTTCGTCGCGATCGTGAGCACGTCGAGCTGCAGCTCGTTCGAGAAATTGAAGGCCTCCCCGCGCAGTTCGGGCCGCTCGTGCAGCGCCTCGGCAAGCTGCATGTAGGCCGCGGCGCCGTCCTCGACGTAGAAATAGTCGCGAATCAGTGTTCCGTCGGAGCGGATCGTCGGCCGCTCGTTCTTCAGCGCCGAGCGGATCGTGCCGGGAATGAGCCGGTTCCAGTTGAGGTCGCCGCCGCCGTAGAAGTTTCCGCAGCGGGTGACCGCAACAGGCAGTCCGAACGTGACCGCATACATCTTGGCGATGAGGTCGGCGCACGATTTGCTCACGTCGTACGGATGCTCGCCATGGAGCGGCGCGTCCTCGTCGTACGGAAGCTCTTCGTGGTCGCCGTACGCCTTGTCGCTCGACGCGACGATCACGGCCCGGGTCAGCGGGCTCCTGCGCGCCGCTTCGAGCAGCGTCCACGTGCCGCGGACATTGCTGTCGAGCGTGGATACGGGATTTCGGTTCGCGACGCCGACGATCGTCTGCGCCGCGAGGTGGAAGATCGTATCGATCTCGTATTCCCCGAGCGACCGCTCGAGCACGACCTGATCGCGCACGTCGCCGCGAACGACCGTGATCTTTTCGAGCAGGTCGGGCTGGAGCACGGTGCTGCGCGGCACCCAGTCGCGCACGAGCGCGGTGACGCTCGCGCCTTCGTCCACGAGCCGGCGCACGAGCCAGCCGCCGAGCAGTCCGGTGGCGCCGGTGACGAATACCGGCCGGTCGCGCCAGTGCGAGTGTGCGCTCTTTTTCTTGGCGGTCATTTCCAGGTCTTCCATGGCGGCGATCCGCCGGCCCAGAGTGATTCGAGGCTGCGGAGATCGCGCAGCGTGTCCATCGGCTGCCAGAACCCTTCGTGCCGGAAGGCCCGCAACTGACCGGCGGCGGCAAGCCGTTCGAGCGGCTCCTTCTCCCAGAGGGTTGCGTCGCCATCGATGTAATCGAGGACCTTCGGCTCGAGCACGAAGAAGCCGCCGTTGATCCATCCTTCGCTCGTCTGGTTCTTCTCCGCGAACGCGCGCACTTCGTCGCCCTTGAGCTCGAGGCCGCCGAAGCGGGCGGGCGGGCGCACCGCCGTCACCGTCGCAAGTTTGCCGTGTGATTTGTGGAATTGCATGAGTTTGCCGATGTCCACGTCGCTCACGCCGTCGCCGTACGTCAGGCAAAACGGTTCCGTGCCGATCCATTTGCGAAGCCGGCGAATGCGGCCGCCGGTCTGGGTCTCGAGACCGGTGTCGATGAGGTCGATGCTCCAGTCCTCGCTGCTCTCGCCGTGCGTGACCGCCTTGCCGTCCGACAGATGCACGGTGAGGTCGCGCGCCACGGCGTGATATGAGAGGAAGTACGAGCGCACCATCTCGGCTTTGTATCCGAGCGCGAGCACGAACTCGTTGAGCCCGTGCGCGGCATAGAGATGCATGATGTGCCAGAGCATCGGCCGGCCGCCGACTTCCACCATGGGCTTGGGGCGCGTCGACGTCTCCTCCGACAGCCTGGTGCCAAGCCCGCCGGCCAGGATCACAACTTTCATCGCGCCTCCGGAATCAGGACTGGGCGTGCCGCCAGCTTCAGCCGCCGCCTCAACGATGGCCCCCTGAAGCTAGCACGGGCGCGTCACGCCGTACCAGATGACGCGCGGTGATGGTGAGGCCGCCGGCCGTGTAGCGCGTGGAGCCGGAGTCGCTGTAGAAGCGGCGGAGCGCCTCCACCGCGAGCGTGTCAGCGTCGTTCGGCTGTTCGACGAGCCAGAGTTCGCGCGGCTTCCGTTCGCGCCGCGCGGCGATCATCGTCTCGTCGGCATAGTCGGGCGTGACTGTGCCCGGACGTGGAGTGACGCGCCCGAACGTGCGGGCGTCGAGCGGCGCCCAAAGCCCCCACCGGTTGAAGCGCGAGAACACGATCGTCGTCGCGCCCGTCGGCTTGAGCGCGGCGTACATCGCGTTCAGCGCCCAGTGGAAGCCGGTGAACTGGAGGTTGTAGCAGAGATGGTCGGCGTCGGTCACGCGGAAGTCATGCGCAATCCCCGAGACATCGTACGCCGACGACTCGCCGAGCGAGAGCGTCCCGAACAGCGCGCGCGACACGGGATCCCACGACGCGTGATTCGACGACAGAAGCACGCCGGCAAACAGCGCCAGCGCGGCGCGCCGCAGCCGCGGGGCGGCGCCGAGACGCACCACCGACACGTACGCGGTGATGATCAGCAGCGGCGCGAGTACCACGAAATAGCGCGGGAAGCTCCAGGTGCGGTACACGGTAAGCAGGTATGCGAGCGCCGCCGCAAGCGCCGCGATGTACGCGGCGAAGCGCGCGTCGACGCCGGGGAGTGCGCGATCTCCGAGGTGGCGCACCGCGCGAAGCGCGCCGCGCGCGAGATCACCCGCGATCGCGGCGGCCGGGATCCACGCGAAGCCGAGCACGAAGATGATCGCCGCGTAGCTCCGGAAGATGACGTCGTCAAAGTCGAACCACCGGATGCCGGTGAGCGGGCGCTCCTGGATTCCCTGGTTCCAGATCGCGTACGACGGCTGCGTCGCGGCCCACCAGCCGATGAACGCCGCGAAGAGCACGAGCGGCACGATCGCCGGCGCGGCCGCGCGCAGTGCGGCCGCCGTCCGCGCGCGAAGGGTGCCGCCGCCCTCCGCCGCCATAAAGAGGAGGTGGAGTCCGAGTGCGACCGCATAGACGAGCGCGCCAGTCTCTTTTGAAAAGCAGAGCATCACGCCCGCCACGGCGCAGAGCGCATAGCGGCGCCACGCGAGCGCCGCCACGACCATTGCGAAGAACACGTACACGCCGAAGTCCGGGTTGACCTGCAGGAGCGTGGCGGCGATGAGCGGGTGAACGGCGAGGACGACGACGATCAGCGCGCGTTCGATCCACGCGTCGTCGCCCGGAATCAGGCGGCGGAGCACCGCGGCGAACGCCGCGAGCGCACCCACCGCGAGCACGAGATTCGTCGCCACGATGGCGGCAATCCGACTCGGAAACGCGACCTGCGAGAGCGCGAGCAATCCCATGTAGAGCTGAGACTGGTGTCCACCGCAGCGAAGCGAGTGGATGTCGAGCCCGGTGCGCGCGGCGTCCACGATGCACTGCGCGTAGACGTTTCCGTCCCAGATCGGCACGAACGCGCGTTCCGGCCACACGAGCATCACCAGCAGCGCCACAGGCGCCACGCCCCACCAGCGGCGCATCACCGTCACGGCGCGATGCGCTGGAGATGGTGGGCCACCAGCACGTGCCCGCGCGCAACCGCCCGCGTCGCGCCGACTTCACGGTAGAGCGACTTCAGCGAAGCCATCGAATTGTCGTGGTCGGGGCGGTACGTGAAGTCGAGGTACCACACGTCACGCGGCCGCTGCGGCGACGCGAGCAGGTCGACGTCATCCCAGTAGCGCGGCACGATCACGCCCTCCTCGCGAAGCGTGCGGTCACGCGTCACTTCGTCGAGCTGGCTCCAGATGTTCCAGCGCGCGACGCGCGCCGTCGCGAACGCGGTCGAATCGGTCGGCTGCAGTGCGCGGAACAGCGCGTTCTGGACGTGGTGATACCCGGTGAACTGGAGATTGTACACGAGTTCGTCGCGGCCGGGACCGGCATACTCCTGCGTGATGGACGCCATCCGGTACATGTCGCGGTCGCCCGTGGAGAACGTGCCATACGCCATGCGCGAAACCGGATCCACGGAGCGATAGATCGAGAGGGCGAACAGCGCGGCGATTGCGCACAGGACGCCGGTCGCCAGGCGCCGCCCCATCCCGAGACGCAGGATCGCCGCGAACCCGAGGATGACGAGCAACGGATAGAGCAGCGCGAAGTAGCGGAGGTTGGTCCACGTCCTGAACGACGTGAGCAGGTACGTGAGCACGACGGTGAGCGTCGAGACGTAGGCAAGGCTCGCGGTGTCGGCGCCCCGCACCGCACGGTTCGGCATCCGCCGTGCCATCCGCACGCCGCCCCACAGGAGATCGGCCGCGATCAGCGCCGTCACCACCCACATGAACCCGACGACGAAGATCCCCGCCGCATAGCTCACGAACGTCGGATCGCTCAGGTCAAAAAAACGGAAACCGTCAAGCGTTCCCTGCTGCCACGTGTGCTTCCAAACCGCAGGCTGCGCGTGCGTCGCGTTCCACCAGAGCACGTGCACGCCGAACAGCGCGAGCGGGAGCACTGTCACCCACGCCGGCAGCACGCGCCGCAGGCGCTCCATCAGCGTCCCAAGGCCTCCGAGGACGCGGAACACGACGTACAGACCGACGGTGACGCCGTAGGCGAGCACGCCGGTTTCCTTCGAGAAACAGAGCAGGACGCCGGCGAGCGCCGCCCACGCGAATCGCCCGCTGAGCAGCGCGGCGAGCGTCGCGAAGAAAAAGACGTACACGCCGAAATCCACGTTCGGCTGGATGAGCGTCGACAGCATCACCGGATGCACCGCGCACAGCGCCGTGACGATGTCCAGCTGCCTCGCGTGCTCCGGATCCGGGAAGAGCCGCGCGAGCACCACCCGGATGCACGCGAGCCCCATAACGCCGAGCGCGATGTTCGTCAGGTGCAGCGCGGTGATGTCGCCAAAGTGAAAGAGCTGCGACAGCGCCAGGATGCCGACGTACGCCTGCGTCGGATGGCCTCCGCACCGCAGCGATTCCATCGAGA
>JBIOHR010000222.1:0-4704 GCA_044449085.1 Gemmatimonadales bacterium
CCGCGCGCGCGCTCATCTGCGGACAGCGTCGCGAGCGCATTCGTCGCGCCGCGGAGCTTGAACGACCCCGTGTGCTGTTCCGACTCGACCTTGAGCCAGGTGTCGCCGCCGAGGAAAGCGCTGAGCGTCTCCGACCTGTAGAACGGAGTCTGACAAATTGCCGGCGCGATTCGCGCGGCCGCGGCGCGGATCGCCTGTGGCGTAGGGAGGATGGGGTCGACGGGCACGATGGAGACTAGCACCCCCGACCTGAAGAGCGCGGACCAGACTGGCCCACTAAAACAGACTCATCCCGCTTGACTTTTGACGTACTCATGCCTATAATATGTGCAGTGAAGTCGGCCCCGCCCGGTTCTTTACGGCGGGGTTTGTAGTATCAGGGCCTGAGTGCGAGCCCGGCCCTGGCAAGTGCAGCGAAGCTGGCCCGTTGGTTACGGGGCTGTAGCTCAGCTGGGAGAGCGCTGTCCTCGCACGACAGAGGTCAGGGGTTCGATCCCCCTCAGCTCCACTTGTTGTATGTGACTTTTGAGCGTTTCAGCAGTCTTTGTGGTGAATGCCCGCCGCCGTTCGGTAGGACGTAGAGTTCCAATGACGGTGTGCGTGGCAACTCATGAGCCGCGATCCTTCGGGATGGCGGTTTTTTGCTTTTAACGGCAATGGCGATGAAAGATCGAAAACAGCAAAGGCGATGAAAGATCGAAGATGTAAGATGAACGACTCTGGCCGTCATCCTGCATCTTCCATCTTCCATCTTACATCGCCGTTCAGAACCCCTCCCGTTTGCGAAGCTCGGAGATATGCGCCGTGTGGTGCGGCCCGTGCCATGCGTAAATCTCGAGCAGCGCGTCAATCGTGATGTTGCCGTGCTCCGGGTGGAACATCGTGCGGCTGAGCTGGTCCGCCGGAAGCGCGCGCAGCAGGTGCACCCAGCGCTCGTGCAGCGCGGCGATGATCGCGAGCGATCCCTCGACGGGAAGCGTCTTCGCGTCCGGCAGCTCCGCCCACTTCGACTCGTCATACGGCTTCACCGGCGGATTGTCTTCGGTCAGCGCGAGCCGCGTGCGCACGTACGCGTTCATGTGCGAGTCGGCGACGTGATGGATCACCTGGCGCACCGTCCAGCCGCCCGGGCGGTACGGCGTGTCGAGGTGCTTATCCGTGAGGCCGGTTACTGCGCGCGTGAGCTTCGCGGGCGTGTCGGCGATAACCCGGATGGCGGCCGCACGCGATTCCGCCGTGTGCGAGGAGCGTGGAACACGCTTTCCGATAGGATAGCGCAGGTCTGGTGTTTCGGCGTTTGGTGTCATGTCCGACAATTTGCACAAACTGAGCGCGTGTTGCAGGGGGCTTCACCTGGCAACAATTCATCGCCGGTGGCATACCATCAGGTAATGTCAAATTCCGCGGGCCTGGTGCGTTTCTGTGTTGCGGTCATAGCCTTCGCGGCCTGCGGCGGAAGTCCCGCGCGCCAGAGTCCCTCACCGGCCGCCGCGCCGTTGATCGGCGTGCGCGAGCTCACCGCCGACCAGCAGGCCGCGCAGGCGGTCAGCCGCCTGACGTTCGGCCCGCGACCCGGCGAAGTCGAACGCGTCATCGCGATGGGCACCGATCGCTGGATCGAGCGCCAGCTCGATCCCGACCGCATTCCCGACCCAACGCTCGATGGCCTGCTTACCGAGCTCCCCGTCTGGCACATGCAGGTCAAGACGCTCGTCGATTCTTTTCCGCCCCAGGACGTTTTCATTCGCGATCTTCGCCAGCAGCGCGGCATCGCAGCCAATCAGCAGTTCGTCCTCTCACCGGAGGACAGCATCGCACTCAAGGCCGTCAATACGAGAGCGAACCAGTACTACAACGAGTTCCAGGCCGCCAAAGTCCTCCGTGCACAGATGAGCGAACGCGAACTCGTCGAAGTGCTCACCGACTTCTGGGAAAACCACTTCTCGGTGTACGCCGGGAAGATGCCGACGCGGTTCACGCTCCTCGAGTACGACCGCGACGTCATCCGCCCGCGCGTGCTCGGCAAATTCCGCGATCTCCTCGGCGCCGTCGCGCACAGCCCCGCGATGCTCTACTACCTCGACAACTACCAGAGCGTCGCCGACTCCAATCATCTGACGCTCCCCGAACTTCGGCAGGCCGAGCGCACCGGCCGGCGTCCCGTGAACCACCGCCGCAACGGGCTGAACGAGAACTACGGCCGCGAACTGCTGGAGCTGCACACGCTCGGTGTGGATGGCGGCTACACGCAGAAAGACGTGATTGCCGTCGCACGCGCGCTGACCGGCTGGACGATCGACAAGCCGCGCGAGGGCGGCGGGTTCATCTTCCGCGAGGGACAGCACGACGCCGAGCCGAAGATTGTCCTTGGCCACACACTGCCGGCGGGGCGCGGCGAGGAAGACGGCGAGGAAGTGCTCGATATCATCGCGCGGCATCCCGCCACCGCGCATCACATCGCGTTTGAGCTCGCGCGCCGCTTCGTGAGCGACACGCCGAGCGTTGCCCTGGTGAATCGCGTGGCCGAAACGTACCGGCGGACGGATGGTGACATCCGCGAGATGCTGCGGACGATTTTCACGAGCCCGGAGTTCTTCTCGCGCGTGGCGTACCGCGCGAAGGTGAAGAGCCCGTTCGAGCTCGTGGTGAGCGCGCGGCGGATCATGAACGCTTCTCCGGACACGTCGGCGAGCACCGCGTATCAGATCCAGCGGATGGGCGAGCAGCTGTTCGGCCATCTCGCGCCCAACGGCTGGCCTGAGACCGGTGATCAGTGGATCAACGCCGGATCGCTGCTCGACCGGATCAACTTCGGCGTGCAGGTCGGCGCAGGGCGGCTGCGGTTCGCGCCGGCCGAGCAGTGGCCGGGATACGCGCTGCTGAGCGCGATGCCGCTCGACAGGCAGGTGGATGGCATCGTCGACCAGCTGCTCGGCGGAAACGCGTCGCCGGAAACTCGGGCGATTCTGTTCAAGGGGCAGAATCCGCTCGTCGCGCGACCGGCGGGGGACACATCGATGGTGGCTGCGGCGCCGAAGCAGCCATCGCTGAAAGACCTGCTCGGAATCGCGCTCGGCTCGCCGGAGTTTCAGCGGCGGTAGTTCGTCACTTCTTCTTGCGCGGAGCCGGTCGTCTTCGTGCGCGCGGCGCCGGCTCGCCAAACAGCCTCATATCCCATGGTACGGCGCCGAGTGACTCCACGCGAAGTTTCTTCGCGTCGGGGTGCGCGAGGTTGATCACGACGTTGCGTTCGAGCGGCGCGCCCGCCCGGCTTGGTACGATGAGCAAGACCGTATGGCCGGCGGTGATCCAGCTGTCACCTGCGCGGCGACTCGTGGCCTGGTCTTCGTGATCCCATCCGGGCAGGTCGTGCGCATCGATCTCCGATACGCGGACCCCGGAGGGAATCGTGATGACCGCTATTTCGCGGCGCGGCGGCCTGTCGGCATTCGCGTGCACACGCGTTTCGAGGATGGCGCCGCCGTATGTGAGTGCGGCGTAGAGGATGGTTCCGCCGGGGCTGTTCCAGCGACCGCCGTAGAGTTGCGCCCCGGAGGCGTCGAGTGCGGCGAAGCGCGGGTGGTGAAGCCGGATGACGCGGAGCGGCTCGTGAAGCGTTCGCTCAGACGGGGAGGCCATACCTCAGTCGGGTGAGGATATCCTCGACGCGGCGCGTCCCTGAATCCGTGCGCATGGAGTCGATGGGCCGTTGGCCGCCGAGTTCGGGATGCGGCCTGGCGAAGAATTGGCGAACGCTCTCGAGGTCTCCGTCCCACGTATCGAGCGCGAATGCGGTAGTGCGAGCGAGGCGGGCTGTTTGATCACTCTCGGTTGGCGAGAGGGCTTTCCCCTTGCGTCGTTTCCAGGTGGAGTCGGGCACGATCGCGCGCCGTATCTCCGCCGCGGCGCCGGGCGTCGCGGCGATGACGCGGGAGACGCCGTCGAGATCCGCGGCCTTGAGGCCGCGTTCGACCATGTCATGCAGCGCGATGTCGTAGGCGACGGCGGAGGTTTCGGCAACGCGGCCTCCGGTGCGAAGCGCCCGCGGCCCCTTGAAGAGGCGGAGGAGTTCTGTGGCGGCGCCGGCGGTGTGTTGGCTCATATGGACCATAATATAAGGCCAAATGGACCCTCGTGCAAGATTCGCGCGCTAGCGGCGGCGCGACGCGCGGTACCAGCGCCGCACGGCGACGAGCGACCAGATTGCCTCGACGATGCCGAAGGGCCACGCGCCCTGCAGGAATCCGTAGATGGAGGCGAGCACGCAGCCGAAGGCAAATGCGAGGATGAACCACGGGCTGCGCTCTTCGAGCGTGTAGAAGATGAGCATCGCCGAGACGGCGACGAGGCCAAAGAGAGTGAGCGGGTCCATGGTAACAGGGAAAATGGCTGGAAATCGCTCTGATGTCAGGGTTGCTGGGGGGTGCGGGGTCCGCTAGAATTCGTCTCCCGCGGCCGACACTTCCTCAGTAATGCGGGATGCGGGGAAGGAGTGCGGGAAGCGGGACAAACAACGATGCCCCTTGGTGTAACTGGCAACACGCCTGACTCTGGATCAGGAGAGTCCTGGTTCGATCCCAGGAGGGGCAACTTTGAAGGGCCGCTGACCGCGGCCCTTCGTCGTTTCCCCTCCCGGCGATCTTCGCGGGCGTGGGCGCGCGCACGATAACAGGAGAGGGAACATTTTATGGGCGCGGGACGCGG
>JBIOHR010000223.1:0-4668 GCA_044449085.1 Gemmatimonadales bacterium
GGGCAGTCGACGCGGATCTCGGGAGTCGAGACGTAGCGGGGGATGTCGGCGAGCAGTTCGTCCACGCCCTTCCCCGCGTCCGCGACGATGCGAAGCAGCCGCGCGGCGCCGTAGAGCGCGTCGTCGTGCCCGTAGAATCCCTCGGTGAAGAACATGTGGCCGGACATCTCGCCTGCGATCGGCGCGTGCAGCTCCTTCATCTTTTCCTTGATGAGCGAGTGGCCGGTCTTCCACATGACGGGGACGCCGCCCGCCGCCTTGATGGCCGTTGGCAGCGCCTGCGAACACTTCACGTCGAAGATGATCGACTGCGCCGGCGCGCCTTTCGCGGCGCGTCCCAGGACGTCGCGCGCGTAGAGGATGAGGAGGTAGTCGCCCCAGATGATCGTGCCGTGGCGGTCGACGATGCCGATGCGGTCGGCATCGCCGTCGAAGCCGATGCCGAGGTCTGCGCCCGTGCGGCGGACGGCCGCAATGAGGTCCTGCAGGTTTTCGACGACCGTCGGGTCGGGATGGTGGTTCGGGAAAGTCCCGTCGCTCTCCGCAAACAGGAACTGCGGCTCGATCCCGAGCCGCGGAAAGAGCGTCGGCGCCACGAGCGCGCCGACGCCGTTGCCGCAGTCGAACACCACCTTCAGCGGACGCGAAAGCTTCCCGACCCGCGCAACGATGTCCGCCTCATAGCGCCCGATCACCGCCTCATGGCGGACGCCGCCGGTGCCGGACGGATACGTCCCGCCGTCGACGATCGCGCGCAGCCGCTGGATCCCCTCGCCATACAGCGACGCCGTTCCCACGCACAGCTTGAAACCGTTGAACTCCGGTGGGTTGTGCGAGCCCGTGATCTGAATCCCGGCGTGAACCGGAAGATGGTGGAGGCTCCAGTACAGCAGCGGCGTCGGCACCACGTCGATATCCACGACCTGGACCCCCGACGCAACGAGCCCGCCGACCAGTGCGTCGCGAAGCATCGCGCCATGCGGCCGGTTGTCGCGGCCCACGGCCACGACGAGAGGGATATTTCGCTCGGTGAGCAACGCGGCGAACGCATGGCCGATCGCGTTCGCCGCTTCCGCGGTGAGGTCCTTCCCGACCACACCGCGGATGTCGTACTCCCGGAACAGCCCCGGCGCTATCAGGGGGCCTTCACCGCGCTGGCCACCGCGGGCGGGGTGGGCTGGTTGTCGCGTGCCCAGTTCACGACGCGCGCCGGGACGAGGCCGGCAAGGAGGACGAGCGCCACCGACACGGCGAGCACGACCCGCGTCAGCGACCCCATCGGCGCCGGCTCGACCGCGCCCTCGGGACGTGGTTTCATGAACATCACGCGGACCACCTGGAGGTAGTAGCCCGCTGAGACCACCGATGCGAGGACGAGGAGCACGACGAGCGGAACCAGATGGCGGAACGGCGTCGCTTCCGCCGCCGCGATGACGTACACCTTCGCCCAGAAACCCATGCCACCGAAGAGCGGAAAGCCGAGCAGCGCGAGCATGCAAACGGCCATCGCCGCGGCCATCGCGGGGCGGACGCGCCAGAGCCCCTCATAATCGGAAATCTCGAGGTCGCGCTCGCCCGGGCGGCTCATCGCGCACACGACGGCGAACGCGCCGTACGTCGCGAGCGTGTACGCCAGCAGATAGAACAGGAATGCCGACGATCCGCTGTTCGTTCCCGCGGCGATCGCGACGAGCAGGTAGCCGCTGTGAACGATGCTCGAGTATGCGAGCATGCGCTTGATGTTCCGCTGCGCGAGCGCGACGACGTTTCCATAGATCATGGTGGCCGCGGCGATCCACCAGAGCGGAACGAGCCACGCGCCGTCGAGCAGGTCGAACGACTCGCGCCACACGCGCAGGAACGCGGCGAACGCCGCGGCCTTCACGGCCGCGGCCATGAACGCCGTGATCGGCGTCGGAGCGCCCTCGTAGACGTCGGGAGCCCACATGTGGAACGGCACCGCGGCCACCTTGAACCCGAAGCCGACCATGAGCATTCCGACGCCGATGAGCAGCATCGACTGGTGCGCAAGCTTGTACGCGACGATGTGCGCGCCGATCGTCGTGAGGTTCGTCGAGCCGGTCGCGCCGTAGACGAGTGCGATGCCGTACAGCAGGAACCCCGTCGCGAATGCCCCGAGCAGGAAATACTTCAGCGCGCCCTCGGCAGACCGCCGGCTGCGCCTGTTCATGCCCGCCAGCACGTACACGGCTATCGACATGATCTCGAGGCCGAGGAACACGATCATCAGGTCTCGCGCGGCGGCCATCATCATCATGCCGGACGTCGCAAACAGCACGAGAACGTGCGACTCGGCGCTCCAGATTCCCTCGCGCCCGTTGTACTCGATGCCGAGTGCGACCGCGCCGAGCGCGGCGAGGATGAAGATTGCGTCCGATGCGAACCGAAAGCCGTCCACGGCGATCGCGCCGGGGCCGCTCGAGTGGCCCATGCCGTTGAACCAGAAGACGAGCACCAGCGTCGCGAGGAGCAGCGCGATGCTGCCGTACCCGATGAGCCGCTGGTGCCGGTCGCTGTCGGTCCGCCACGCGGCGGCGAGCATCAGCACCATCGCGCCCGCGATCAGGAAGAGATCGGGCGTCAGCGCCTGCATCAACTGGGATGGAACCGCGAGATCGAAGCGCATCAGCGGAACTCGACGGTGCGGTTGAGCCCGAGATCGAGTGCGGAAGTCTGCACTTGATGCACCAGGCGCGCGGCGGCCTCGCGGGTGCGGTCGAGCACCGGCGCGGGGTACACGCCCATCCAGACGATCGCGAAGAGGAGCGGCACGAGCAGGCCGATCTCCCGCCAGTTCAGGTCAGGCAGGACTTTGTTCTCCGGTTTCGTGAGCGGGTTGTAGATGATGCGCTGGATCGCCCAGAGCAGGTAGGCCGCGGCGAAGATCACCGCCGTTGCCGCGATCAGCGCGAAGACCGGCTGCGTGCGGAACGACCCGATCAGGACGAGGAACTCCCCGATGAACCCGTTCGTCCCCGGTACGCCGATCGAACTGAACGCGACGAGCGTGAGGATCGCGGCAAACACGGGCATCACCTTGGCGATGCCGCCGTAGTCGTCGATCAGGCGCGAATGCCGCCGCTCGTACATCATCCCCACGAGCAGGAAGAGCGCCCCCGTGGACACGCCGTGCGTCAGGTTCACGAAAAGCGCGCCCTGCACCGATTGCGTCGACATCGCGAAGATGCCGAGCATGGCGAAGCCCATGTGGCTGACCGACGAGTACGCCACGAGTTTCTTGAAGTCCGGCTGCACCATGGCGACGAGCGCGCCGTAGACGATGCCGATGACGGCGAGCGTGAGAATCGCAAAACGCACGGGCGGATATCCCGCGACCGCCGGAAAGAGCGGCACCGCGAAGCGCAGGAAGCCGAACGTGCCCATCTTCAGCATGATCGACGCGAGGATCACCGATCCGGCCGTCGGCGCCTCCACGTGTGCGTCCGGAAGCCATGTGTGGAACGGCCACATGGGCACCTTCACCGCAAACGCGAGGAAGAACGCACCAAAGAGCCAGAGCGACGTGGTCCCGCTGAACGCCGCGTGCGTCATGATGTAGTCGTAGCTGAAGCTCGGATGCCCCGCCGAGTCGGCCGTCTTCACGCCGATGTAGACGATCGCCGCAAGCATCGGCATCGAGCCGAGCATCGTGTAGATGAAAAACTTGAGGCTCGCGTACATCCGGCGCTGGCCGCCCCAGACGCCGATGATCAGGAACATCGGGACGAGCATCAGTTCCCACATCACGAAGAACAGCATCAGGTCGAGCGACATGAACACGCCGAGCATGCCGGTCATGAGGATCAGCAGGCACGCAAAGTAGCTGTGCAGCTTCTCGCGCACGCTCGTCCAGCCGCCGAGGACCGCGAGCGGCATCAGCAGCGTCGTCAGGAGGATCAGCAGCAGCGAAATGCCGTCGATGCCGAGTCTGACGTGCATTCCCCACATCGGGATCCACGGACGCGTGTAGTACGCCTGCCACGCGACCGCGGTTGTGTCGACGGACCACCAGAGGCCGAGCGAGAGGACCGCTTCGACGGCAAAGATCGCGAGCACCAGCGCGCGCAGCGCGCCGGTCGGGCCGTCACCCTGCGCGGTGGGAGACATCCGCCCGTGCAGCCAGACCAAGGCCGCCCCCGCGAGCGGGATGAGCAGCAGCACGGGCAGGATCCAGGCGTTGTAGTGCAGCGTCGTCAGGAAATCATTCATGGTGGTTGGCGGCGCTTAGTGGACGCGGACGAACGCGCTGAGCAGCGCGATCACGCCGAGTACCAGGACCCACGCATATGTGCCCAGCTGTCCCGACTGCACCTGCGATCCGATCCACCCCGTTGCGCGCGCGACCAGCGCGGCCCCGTTCACGAACAGCCCGTCGATGATCCCGACGTCGATCCCCTTCCACAGTACGAGCCGCGATCCGGTGACGACGGGTTCGACGATGGCCCGGTCGTATGCCTCGTCAACGAAATACTTGTGCTCGAGCACCCGGGCGAACCCGATGGCCTCGGGAGAATCCTTCTTGGGTACGAGCGCCGCGGGTTTGAGCCGCACGAATGCGATCGCGATTCCGGCGATGGCGATCGCCACCGCCGCGCCGATCAGCGCCTGCTCCGTGCCGCCCGACAGCGCGCCGCCGCCTGCGGCGAC
>JBIOHR010000224.1:0-4659 GCA_044449085.1 Gemmatimonadales bacterium
CCTTCGGCGTTCGGGATCACAACGGGGTCGCCACCTTCCATCACCGCAACGACGGAGTTGGTGGTGCCCAGGTCGATTCCAATCACCTTGTCTGCCATTCGATCCTCAATGTGTTGGTCAATCGTTGATTGGCGCCGCGCTTAGGCATGGCGCCCGATGGCCGGCATAGGGTGCAAGGAAAGGGCCAGCGATTCCGGTCAGAGTGGCTGGAATCCATCTTCTATAGAGGTGAGCTCTGCTGTCAAAACGGCGGTTATACGCTGAAGTCGAGGAGGCTCATCAACAACACAGCGAGGACGATCGCGCTGACTGCCACGTAGAGACGGTCCCGCTCCCGGAGGAATACGACGAGCAGGACGGCCACGCGCGCGATCGGCGTCGCGATCAGCAGCAGCAGGCCGGCCGCGATGATCCACTCGGCACGGAGCCCCGCCACGCCGCGCACGATCCCGGCCAGGCTCCGAAGGCTGTCGGGCTCGCCGTGGAATGCGGCGTAGTCGACTCGTTCGGCGCCGTGGCGAGCGAGGTACAGCGCACCTCCGGCGCCGGTGACGATCGCCGCGGCGATCACGCCCCCGCGAAGGACGAAGCTCACCAGACGTTCCACCGCCGTGTCATGCGGCGCTGCGGGATCCGGTCGCGCGGGCGTTGTCATCCAGCGGCCTGCAGCCCGTTGAGCACCATCTCGATGGCGAGCGCGGCGATGGCGATGCCGAATACGCGCCGGAGCAGCGACACCCGCACGCGTGGCAGAAGCCGGGCGCCGACAAGCGCGCCGGTCAGCACGCCGAGCACGACGGGAAACGCGAGCGCGGGGTCGATATAGCCGTGCCGGAGATAGACACCGGCGCTCGCCGCCGCGGTGACGCCGATCATGAAGTTGCTCGTCGTGGTCGAGACTTTGAGCGGCAATCTCATCGCCTGGTCCATGGCGAGAACCTTGACCGCGCCCGAGCCGACACCGAGCAATCCCGACAGCACGCCCGCGACGGCCATGAGGCTGAAGCCGAGCGGGACGCGATGGACCGTGTACCGCTGTGGCCCGTCGGGCCCCGGGAGCGAGCTGTCGAGGCGCAACCGGGTCGCGATCGGGTCGGCTGCCTCCGACGGGCGCGAGTCCGCGTCGGTCGTTGCGGCCCGAAACGCGGAGTACAGCAACAGTCCGCCGAAGACCAACTCGATCGTTCGCGCCGACATGCGGCCGGCGAGCACCGCGCCAGCAACCGCGCCAAGCGTCGTGGCGATCTCGAGCAGCATGCCCAGGCGCAGGTTCGCAAAACCGTCGCGTACATAGCTCGCGGCCGCACCGGACGAGGTGGCGATCACCGACACCAGTGACGCACCGGCGGCATACCGCACGTTGACACCGAAGACGAGCGTCAGGAGCGGCACGAGGATGATTCCGCCGCCGAGTCCCGTCAACGACCCGATGAGCCCCGCGCCGACGGAGCTGAGTGCGACGAGGGCGGTAAAGCTGAACGTGGTCACCGGCGCTACCGTGTGCCGAGCGGCGCGCCGGTGACGTAGCGCAGCACCTGCTTCTGCAGCACGAGATTCACTGCCGCGGCCGCGCGCTGCGCGCGCGCCGCGCCGAGCGCCGTTTGTGCGGCCTGCACGTCGAGAAAGATGCCCAGCCCGGTATCGAACCGCGCGGAGACGGCGTCGAACGCCTCCTGCGCCGAGGCCATCCCCGCGTCGGTCGCGCGCAGTTTCTGCACCGCCGCGCGGTAGTCATCGGTCGCCTGACGGACGTCGCCGAGCACCTGGAGGCGCGAATCCTCCGCCGCGAGCGTGCTGATGTGCGAGGCTGCGCGCGCCCTCTCCACCGCGAAGCGCGTTTCGAACCTGTCGAAGATCGGCACCACGACGCCGAGCGACACGACGCCGAGTCCCTGGCTGTCGAGCTGCGAGCCGATCGCGCGCTGGCTTTGGGTGAGCATGTTGACGCCATTCTGGCGCTCCCACTCGTAGTTCCGACCGTAGATGCCGAGGTCGGCGCCGAGGACGACCTGCGGGAGGTATTCGCCTGTCGCCTGCGTGATCGCGGCATCGGCGGCCGCCGCGCGCGACTGCGCGGCGAGCAGATCCGGCCGGTTCGCGAGCGCGCGCGAAGCGAGTCGCGCCGTGTTCAGCGAATCCGGCGGAAGCGACGCCGTGTCGAGCGGCGGATCGAGCACCGAATACTCACGGGTTGCTTCGAGGCGAAGGCGGCGCAGGAGGCCCACCAGATCGGTCTGGGCCCGTGCCTGAACGTCGATGACCGCCGCCTCGTCGGACGCAGTCTGCGCCTGTTGGCGGAACAGGTCCGGCGGCGAACGAAAGCCCACCTGCACCTGGCCCTCGAGTCGCGACTGGCGCGAGCGCGACAGCTCGAGGTTCGACGCGGCGACCGCGACGAGTTGGTGGTCGAGCACGACCTGGAAGTACGACTGCAGGACGTCGAAGGTGATGCGCTGCTTCGCCTGCTCCAGCGAAAACCCCGCGGCGTCGCGAAGGAACCGGGAGCTCTGCAGCGCGGCCTTGTCGCGGAACCCGTTGAACAGGTTGAGCGCCGTCGAGACCTGGTATTGCGCCGCGTACCATCCGGCCTGCGAGGCCTGGAGTGCTGTGCCGGAGAGGAACGTGGTTCCCTGCGCCGACAGCGCGTACGCGCCGCCGGAGGCCGCCGGAAGAAAGGCGCCGTACGCCTGGAGCACGCGCGCGCCGCTCACGCGGAGGCTGTCCGCCGCGACGAGCACCGCGGTCGACAGTTGCTGCGCGCGTGTGAGGCTCTCCTGCAGCGTGAGGCGCACGGAATCGCCCGCGGCTCCCGGCGCCTGCGCCGAAAGGGGCGCGACGCAGGCGGCGCACACGATCAGCGCACGCCGCGTCGTGCGGAGGATCGCGCCGCGCATCAGCGCCGCGATCCCGCCGGTGGTGCGTCCGGGGCCGGCCGTACGCGCGCGCCGTCGGCGAGCGCGTCGCCCGCGTTGAGCACGACGCGATCGCCGACGGCAACTCCCTTGAGAATGCGCATCCGCTTGCCGTCGTCACTCGCGACGGTCACCTCGCGAAGGTGCACGGTGCTGTCGGGCGCGAGCACCGCGACGAGCGATCGCTCCTGCCGCACCAGCAGCGCCTCGCTCGGAAGCTCCGGGAGAACGGGCGCCGGAACGTCGATGGCGATATGCACGAAGCTTCCCGGCACGATCACGCCGCGGCGGTCGTCGACGTCGAACTCGACGAGGAGTTTGCGCGTCTTCGGGTCGAGTGCGCCGCTCGTGCGCGCAACCTTCACGGGAATCTTCACGTCGGCGCGCTCATCCATCCTGAGCACGCCCGGCAATCCAATCCGCACGCTTCCGGCGTCGGCCTGATCGAGATACGCATACACGCGGAGGCTGTCCGTGTTTTCCACCGTCACCACGGGAAGCGCGGAGGTCTGCGAGGATGCGGCGTTCTGCACGAGCGCGCCCGGGTCCGCGAAGCGCGCGGTGACCGTGCCGTCGAACGGCGCCTTCAACTTCTCGAAATCGCGCTGCTGCGTGAGCGATTCAAGGCGCTCGCGCGCAACCGCCTCATCGGCGGCGGCGAGGTCGGTCTCCTCCTGCGATGCGAATTTCCGGTCGAGCAGTGACTTGAGGCGCGATGCGGTGAGCGCCTTCTGTGCATGGTCGGCCGAGGCGGCCGCCCACGCGGCGTCGGTCTCGGGCGATTCGACGATCGCGACCACCTGATCCGCCTTGACATGGTCGCCTTTGTCGACGCCGATCCACTTGAGGTACCCGCTCACCTTCGCGTAGAGCGTGACGGACTCGAACGGACGCGCTTCGGCGAGGAGATCGAGGTGGTGCGATGCGACGGACGCCACCGCCGGCACGCTGCGGACGATCGGGCCGCCGGCCACGTCCGTCTCGAGGCGTGCCGTGGCGGCGCTGGCCGCGCGCGAGCGGCGTGATGCCAGGAGCGCGGCCGCCGCCACGGCGACGATGACGAGGGCAGCCGCGGCCACCCGAAGGCCGGCGGGGAGCGACGGCGCCTCGGCGCTGCGGGACGACACGGGATCGCCGGACGGCGCTGGCATTTCAGATTCCCTCATCTCGGTAGGTGAGTCCCTGAGCCTCGGCCGCGAAGCGCATTTCCAGCAGGTGCTTGGTCGGGAGCGCGCGGCGCAGTTTCGCGTATACCACGGGGATCACGAGCAGCGTGACGACGGTCGCGATCATCAGGCCGCCGATCACGGCGCGGCCGAGCGGAGCATTCTGCTCGCCGCCGTCGCCGGTGCCGAGCGCCATCGGAATCATGCCGAGAATCATCGCCAGCGCGGTCATGAGCACGGGGCGCAGGCGCACGCGCCCCGCCTCGACGGCGGCCCCGTCCGGATCGAGTCCCTGTTCGACCCGGATATCGTTCGCGAAACTCACGAGGAGGATGGCGTTCGAGACGGCGATGCCGACCGCCATGATCGTGCCCATCAGCGAGACGACGTTGATCGTGGTGCCCGTGAGCGCGAGAATCCAGATGATGCCCACGAGCGCACCCGGCACCGCAACCATGATGATGAACGGGTCGAGCCACGACTGGAACATCACGACCATCAGCATGTACACGAGCAGCACCGCGACGATCAGGCCGAGGCCAAGCGTACGGAACGTCTGCGTCATCACCTCGCCCTGGCCG
>JBIOHR010000225.1:0-4650 GCA_044449085.1 Gemmatimonadales bacterium
ACGCGCGGTGAGGGGTGAGCTGGAGGCGCGGTGAGGGGGACGCGCGGGGAGGAGTGAGGGGCGGACTCTCCATGCTCCAAGCTCTCGGCAGACGTCCCTCCGCTTCAGTTCACCACTGAGATCTCTGCCGCCGCACTTACTCCGCACTTACTCCGCACTGAGATCCCTGACTCCGCACTGAGATCTGACTCCGCACTGAGATCTCTGTCTCAAGGAACCCAGGTCGTGAAGGCTGGCGCTGGTTCGCGTTTCTTTGGGGGCAGCTCATCTGCGGGGACTCCGACATTTACGATCGCGATAATGCGCTGATCGTCGGGGAGTCCGACGGCGGCGCGGGCTGCGGGATCATTCATGATCGCTCCGGTCTTGATGTGCGTGCCGAGGCCAAGCGCCACTGCGGTGAGCGCGATGTTCTGCACCGCCATCATCGCCGCGGCGTAGTCTTCCTCACGCTGCTCGGCGTTCTCCGTGTTCACCACGGCTACGGCGAGCATGCCCGGGAGTGCGCGGTGCTCGGCGCCGACAGTCTCGCGCAGCGCGGCACCCGCGGCGGGATCCTCGACCTTCTTCGCCTTGCGCGCTCCCAGGGCCAGTCCGTACGCATACCGCGCGTCCGGCCCAAGCACGTAGAAACGCCACGGCTGCGTGAGGCGGTGATTCGGCGCGAGCGTGGCCGCGGCGAGCAGCGTCTCGATTTCTTCCTTCGTGATCGCGCGATCGGTGAACCGCTTCACCGACCGGCGTCCGTTGATGGCGTCTGATATGTGCATGCCGATCAAGTTAACGGCAGGCTGACCGGCGCGGTTGCCGGCGCGCGGCGCCCCCGCTTGCCGCGCGGCGCGGCGGGACCCAGCTTCCCCGAATGGCCGCACCCGCACCGGCACGCCTGTCGAACACGCTGGAAGTCGAGACACCGGAGCTCGTGCTCCTCTCGTACACGATCGCGGGCGTCGGATCGCGCGCGTACGCGGCGATGATCGATTACGCGATCTGCATCGTGCTCATGATCGCCGCGGACGTCGGGATCACCGTGTTCGTTCCGCACGGCCGGACGCCGGCGCCCGCGATGTCCACCTCGCTCGCGATCGCGATCGTCATCCTGATGCAGTTCGCCATCCTGTGGGGATATTACGTGCTGTTCGAAGCCCTTGGCGATGGGCGGACACCGGGGAAACGCCTGCAGCGGCTGCGCGTGGTGCGCGACGGCGGCTACTCCGTGACGTTCGGAGCGTCGGCGGTGCGGAACCTCATGCGGGTCGTCGACATGCAGCCCGTGTTCATGTACGGCGTGGGGATGGTGAGCGTCCTCGTCTCGAAGTCGGGAAAACGCCTCGGCGACATGGCCGCGGGCACGATCGTCGTGAAGGAAGACCTCGTGCGGAAGCCGGCGGTCGTCGAGGCGGTGAACGGGTTTGCCGACGCGGCACAACCGGTGCCGCTCCACGCGGCACTCTCCGCCGCGGAGTTCGACCTGCTCGAACGGTTTTCCCAGCGGCAGCGCGACCTCGACGCCGGCAGGCGCGCGCTGCTCGCCGCCCAGCTCGCGGCGCGGCTTGCGCCCGCGCTCGCGAACTACGATGGCGCCACGCCGGCGGGGCGCCTCGGACGCCTGTACAACGCGGAACGCGCCGCGCGCGCCGCGGGATCCGCGTCGAATCGCGACACCGGCGCGGCGCGCGAGCGCCACGCGATTGTCGCGCGGGAGGGGAGCCGCTGGGCCGGCTTCGCCGCGACGCTCGCGGTGGCTCAGCGCGGCGGACTCAAGGGCCTGGGCGAAACCGGCGTGCGCGAGTTCGTGGCCGAATACCGCGACCTCGCCGCCGACCTCGCGCGGCTCAGGACCGCGTCGCGCGGGAGCGAGGTGGACGAAGTGTTCTACCTCAACCGGCTCGTCGCTGCTGCGCACAATTTGGTGTACCGCCGCCGCCCGATCACGGCGCGTGAAATCGTGCGCTACGTGTTCGTCGACGTTCCGCGGGAAATACGCGCGTCGGCGCTGCCGATCCTGCTGGCCGCGCTGCTGATGTTCGGGCCGGCGGCGATCGCGGGCAACGCCGTCCTGCGCGATCCGGGCGTGGCCGCCACGCTGCTTCCGCCGGGGATGCTCGATCGCGCGGACGACGGCGTCCGCCGTGCCAAGAGCGGTGACGGCTACATCGAGGACCCTCAGCTCTTCCGTCCGGTCATGGCGACGGCGATCATCGCGAACAACGTGCAGGTCGCGATTGCGGCGTTCGCGTCGGGCGTCACGGCCGGCGTGCTCACGGCGTACCTGTTGATCTCGAACGGCATCAGTTTTGGCGCGGTCTTCGGGCTGTACGGGTCGAAGGGGATTGCGTCGCTGCTGCTCGCGTTCGTCGCGCCGCACGGCGTGCTGGAGCTGACCGCGATCTGCATCGCAGGCGGTGCGGGCTTCCTGCTCGCGGCTGCCCTGCTGATTCCGGGCGACCGGACGCGGCGGCGCGCGCTGGTCGAGAACGGGCGCCGCGCGATCCGGCTGGTGGCGGGCGCCGCGCTCCTCCTGCTCGTCGCGGGGACGCTCGAGGGGATGGTGTCGCCGATTCCGTGGTGGCCGCTCGAGTGGAAGCTTGCCGTCTCCGCGCTCACCGCGATCTTCCTCTACGCGTACATCCGCGGCGGCGGCGCGACTACAGGGCGCCCCGCGACTTGAGGTCGAGGTAGCGGTTGATCACGCTTACCGTCATCGCCTGCGGCGAAACGTCGATCACGGAGACACCCGCGCGGCGCATCCGCTTGAGTGCGGCCTCACGCGCGAGGATCAGTTCTTCGGCAGCCGCGCTTTCGTACAGCAGCTCGGGTCCTCCCGCGGCGCGCGGCAGTGCCGCCGCGAAGATCGCATCGTTGCGCAGCGCGACGACAACCGCCAGGTGACGCGCGGCGCTGCGCGAGACGTGGGCGATCAACGCCTGCGACGCGCGCGGGTCGATCACGTCGGTGATGAACACGATCAGCGCGCGCTTGCGCTGGTGCGCGGCAAGGAACCGGAAGGCCGCGGCGTAGTCCGGCTCGCGCGTTGTGGGCGAGAGCGGCACGAAGGCGTCGCGGATCGACTGCAGCGCCGCACGTCCGGGGCGCGCCGCGACCCAGGCGCGGACTTCGTCGTCGAACACCAGCGCGCCGACGCGGTCGCCCGCGTTCGCCGCGATGTCCGTGAGGATCAGCGCCGACGAGAGTGCGTGCTCGAAGCGCGACCGGTCGCCGGCGAGCTGCGTCATGTTCCGCCCGGCATCGATCAGCGCGATCACGGTCTGCGAGCGTTCCACGGTGTACTCGCGCGTGATGAGCTGTGCGCGGCGCGCGGTGGCCTTCCAGTCGATGCGCCGCGGGTCGTCTCCGATCGCGTACTCGCGCAGGTTCGCGAAGCTCAAACCCTCGCCGCGGCGCCGGAGCGACCGCACGCCCGCTGTTTCGAGGCGGTGCTGCATGGCGAGCATGCGGAAACGGCGCACACCCGAGAGCGATGGCACGACCATCAGCGCGTCGCCGCCCTCGAACAGGACGCGCGCGCCGACGAGCCCCAGTGGCGTCGTGACCTGCGCGCCGACGGGCCCGAGCGGCGCGCGTCCCCGTGCCTCGCCGGTCACATGGAAGGCAAGGTCGCGCGCGGAAAAAGGCGCGAGCGCGACCGTCGTTGCGCCTGCACCGCCCGACACGAGCGGCGACAAACGGTCGCGGAGCTCGAGGATGACCGCGCGCGGCCATTGCGACGCGATGGTGTAGGTGCCGTCCGCGCTGTCGCCGAGGCCGACGGTGCCGGGCAGCGCGCGCGTAAGCGAGATCGCGCGCCGCGAGGGGAGAAGCGCCATGTCGACGGCCGTGAGCAGCGCGATCACGGCGAGCGCGGCTTCCGTTGCGGCGATCCCGGCGCGCCCCGGGAGCATCCACAGGAACGCCGCAACGGCAACCGCCGCCGCGAGCCGGCGCCGCGGCGCATAGCGGAGGCGCGGCTTTCCGGAGACCGTCAGCGCGTGCGCGCCGGCGCCTTCGCTCACCGGGGCGCCTCGATGCGCAGCAGGATCGCGGCCAGCACGTCGTCCACCGAGCGTCCCTCCACCTCGAGTTCCGGCGCGAGCGTGACGCGATGCCGCAGCGCCGAAGGGACGCGTTCCTTCACGTCGTCAGGCGTCGCGTACGCGCGGCCCTCGAGCACCGCTGCGGCGCGCGCGGCGCGCATCAGCGCCACGCTGGCCCGCGGTGACGCGCCGAGCGAGACCGCACTCTCGTCCCGCGTCGCGCGGGTGATCGCCGCGATGTACTCGCGCACTTCCGGCGCCACGCGCACGCCGTCGATGAGCGCCCGCACCTCGAGGGCGCGCGTGGCGTCGAGCAACGGCGGCACCATCGCGTCCGCCGCGCGCTCGGGATCGAATCCGGCCTCGTGGTGCGCGAGCATCTCGAGCTCGGCGTCCTTGGCCGGGTAGGATATCAGCGTCTTGAGCAGGAACCGGTCGAGCTGCGCCTCGGGCAGCGGGTACGTCCCCTCGTGCTCCACCGGGTTTTGCGTCGCGAAGACCGTGAAGAGCGGATAGGTCGCGGGCGAAGCAAAACCCGGTGGGGGCCGGGGGGACGTACCCGCGGCCCGAGGGGCAGCGCGTCCGGGTCGGGCTCAAGGCGGGGATAGGCTAGCCG
>JBIOHR010000226.1:0-4623 GCA_044449085.1 Gemmatimonadales bacterium
CGAGTACCGCCTCCGGGCGAGTACCCGTACACGCGCGGCATTCGCGCGGAGGGGTACCGCTCGCGGCTCTGGACGATGCGCCAGTACGCGGGATTCGGGAGCGCCGAGCAGACCAACGAGCGGTTCCACTACCTGCTGCGCGCGGGGCAGAGCGGCCTGTCCGTGGCCTTCGACCTCCCGACCCAGATGGGCTACGACAGCGACGACCCGATCGCCCACGGCGAGGTCGGCAAGGTCGGCGTGGCGATCGACTCGCTCGACGACATGGAGCTGCTCATGCGCGGCATTCCCCAGGACCGCGTGACGACGTCGATGACCATCAACGCACCCGCGGCCGTCCTGCTGCTGCTCTACGAGCTCACCGCCGAGCGCAAGGGGATAGCGGCAGCGTCACTCGGCGGGACGATCCAGAACGACATCCTCAAGGAATATGCAGCACGAGGGACGTACATCTTTCCCCCCCGGCCCTCCATGCGCCTCGTCACCGACACGTTCGCGTATTGCGCGGAGCGCCTCCCGCGCTGGAACACCATCAGCATCAGCGGCTACCACATTCGCGAGGCGGGCGCGACGGCGCCGCAGGAGATCGCGTTCACGCTGAGCAACGGCATGGCCTACGTCCAGGCAGCGATCGATGCGGGGCTCGGCGTCGAGGATTTCGCTCCACGATTGAGCTTCTTCTTCAACGTCAGCAACGACTTCTTCGAGGAGGTCGCCAAATTCCGCGCCGCCAGGGCGCTCTGGGCAGAGGTGATGCACGACCGCTTCGGCGCGACCGAAGAACGCAGTCTCCAGCTCCGGTTTCACGCGCAGACGAGCGGCGCGACGCTCACGGCACAGCAGCCCCTCAACAACGTGGTGCGCGTGTCGCTGCAGGCGCTGGCGGCGGTGTGCGGTGGCGCGCAGTCGCTGCATACCAACAGTTACGACGAAGCGCTCGCGTTGCCGTCCGAGCAGGCGGCGGAGATCGCGCTGCGGACGCAGCAGGTCATCGGGCACGAGACCGGCGCTGCCACCGTCACCGATCCCCTCGGCGGCGCGTACCTCGTCGAGGCGTTGACCCACGACCTGATGGACGAATCGCGAGCGCTCATGAATCGCGTCGAGGAGCAGGGAGGCGCTGTGGCCGCCATCGAGGCGGGCTTCTACCAGCAGCAGATCCAGGAATCCGCGTATCGCCATCAGCGCCTCGTCGAAGCGGGCGAGCGGGTCATCGTCGGTGTCAACCGGTTCACCGAGACGTCGCAACCCGCAGTGCCGATCCTCCACGTCGACGCGTCGCTCGAGGCGACGCAGATCGAGCGGCTCGCGGCGATGCGCGCCGCTCGATCGGCAGCGGCCGTGAACCGGGCGCTCGATGCACTGCGTGCCGGCGCCCAGGGGACCGACAACCTGCTGCCCCTGATGCGCAGCGCGCTCGAGGCGAAGGCAACCGTCGGTGAGGTGTGCGGTGCGCTCCGCGAGATCTTCGGCGTGTACCGTCCGGCGGTCTCCGTGTGAACCGGTGGTCGCTCGGATCCCCTGGTAGCCTGAGCGGGTGACCAGACAGGCACGCAAGGGCGTACCCCCCGCCGGCGCGAGTGACGCTCTCGTGCCCGCACCTCCCTCCGAGCCCGCCGACGCCGACGGCGCGTCGTCGAGTGGCTCCAGTGGCGGCACGGGCAAGAAGATCAACATGCTGCGCAAGCGCCGCTACGACGCGGTCCACCGGGGGGGCGCCGCGGAGCGATCCCAGCACGCCAAGGGCAAGCTCACCGCGCGTGAGCGCATCGACCGCCTGCTGGACCCCGGGTCCTTCACGGAGCTCGACATGTTCGCGCTGCACCGGACCACCAGTTTCGACATGGACCAGCGGCGAATTCGCGGCGACGGCGTGATCACGGGCTGGGGGACGGTGGACGGCCGGCAGATCTTCGTCTTCAGCCACGACGCGTCGGTGTTCGGCGGTTCGCTCGGCGAGGTGTTCGCGGAGAAGGTCACCAAGATCATGGACCTCGCGCTCCGAACGGGATGTCCCTGCATCGGCATCAACGACTCGGGCGGCGCGCGCATCCAGGAGGGCGTCGTCTCGCTCGCGGGGTACGCCGAGATCTTCTTTCGCAACGTCGAGGCAAGCGGGGTCGTCCCGCAGCTCTCGTTGATCGTCGGTCCCTGCACCGGCGGCGCCGTGTACTCACCGGCGATGACGGACTTCATCTTCATGGTGCGCAAGGTCGGGTACATGTTCATCACCGGTCCCGACGTCATCAAGGTCACCACCGGGGAGGAGGTGACCTTCGAGGAGCTCGGCGGCTCCGATGTGCACAACCAGCGAAGCGGCGTCGCCCACTTCATCGCAGACACCGAGGACGAGGCGTTTGCCCAGATGCGCGAGTTGCTCTCATATCTTCCGCCCAACAATCGTGAGCAGCCGCCGTACCGGCCGACCCTCGACGATTCGCATCGCGAGGACCCCGAGCTGCAGGCGATCATCCCCGACAATCCGAATCAGCCGTACGACATGCGCAACGTGGTGACCCGCGTCGTCGACGACAGCCGGTTTCTCGAGGTGATGCAGTACCACGCCGAGAACATCATCTGCGGTTTCGCCAGGCTTGACGGGCACCCGGTCGGCGTCGTCGGCAATCAACCGCGCGTGCTCGCGGGCGCGCTCGACATCGCCGCCTCCATCAAGGCGGCGCGCTTCGTGCGCTTCTGTGACTCGTTCAATGTGCCGCTGATCACGTTCGTGGACGTTCCCGGCTTCCTCCCGGGCACCGAACAGGAATACGGCGGCATCATCCGGCACGGCGCCAAGCTGCTCTATGCGTACTGCGAGGCGACGGTTCCCAAGCTCACGGTGATCACGCGGAAGGCCTACGGCGGTGCATACGACGTCATGTGCTCCAAGCACATCCGCGCCGACTACAACGTCGCCTGGCCCACCGCGGAAATCGCGGTGATGGGACCGCAGGGTGCGGTCAGCGTCATCTTCAAGCGCGAGATCTCCCAGGCGGCCAACCCGCATCAGCGCTCGGACGAACTGATCGAGGAATACCGGGAGCAATTCGCCAATCCGTATTTCGCCGCGGAGCGGGGCTACATCGACGATGTGATCGAGCCGCGACAGACGCGCGGCGCCCTGATCGCCGCGCTGCGCATGGCGCGGAACAAGCAGGTGCAGACGCCGCAACGCAAGCACGGCAACATCCCGCTCTGACGCTCAGCGCGGGTTGATGCGCCGGCCGCCCGTCCGTGGTGCCGAGTCCTTCAGGCTGACCGAGAGCGGCACGTACGCCTTCGCGTAGGCGCGGTCGGTGCGCCCCTGCGCATGGTGGATCGCCGGGACAGCCGCGCGCACGAGGAGCACCTGGAGCGCGGCCGCCACCGGAACCGCGAGGAGCGCTCCGATCAAGCCCTGGATCGCCCCGCCGACAAGCAGCGCGAGCACGACTCCCAGTGCCGGGAGGGACACGACGCGGTTCATGACCATGGGCACCACCGTGTTGGCGTCCACCAGCTGGATGACCAGCAGCACGGCGAGCACGAGGATCGGATACGCGGGGCTGATCGTGAAGCCGAGCAGCACCGCCGGCACCACACCGATGATCCCGCCCACCATCGGAATCGCCGCGGTGAGACCGGCGAAGATGCCGAGGATGACGGAGTCCGGGAGGCCCATGAGCCAGCAGGCGACTCCGACCACGAGCCCGACCGCGAGGCTGTTGATCGCCACGGCGCGAAGGAAGCCGCCCATGCGGTATCCCATCTCCCGGAAGATGTCGATGATCAGGTCGTGGTGGGCTTCAGGGAACAGGTCGACGGTGAATGCCTTGAGACGGTCGCTGCTCACCAACCAGAGAAACCCGACCACGAGCACGAGGACGAAGTCGACGATGATGCTGAAGATCGTTCCACCGATGGCAAAGAGGATGTTCCGGGTGGCGTCGATGACCGAGCTGACCTGCTTGGCGACATCGACGTTGAAGTGGAACTGGTTCTCGACGCCGGTGAACCAGCGGAGAAAATCCTTCTGGTAGGTGGGAAAGTTCGTTGCAAGCGACGATGCTTCAGTGACGATCGGTTGCACGAGCAGCAGCACCATCACCCCGATGAACGCCAGGACGGCGATGTAGACGATGAGAATTCCAGCGGGCCGCGGGATTCGTCGACGTTGCAGCTCTGCCACGAGCGGCCGTATTCCTTCGGCGAACACGATCGCGACCAGCACGACCAGGACGATGCCGATGATGGTGGCGAGGAATGCAACCAGCGCGACGATGCCGAGCACGATGAGCGCCGCGCTCACGAGCGTGCGCACCGACACGACGTTCGTGCTCTCGCGGCGCGAGGGCTGAGGTGGCTCTCTGGCGACGCGGTCGGCAGCCGCCCCGGGTCGAGGTTGATCCGGCTCAGGCGCCGGAGCTTGGTCTGGTGGAGTCCCGACGACGCGTCTTGCCAATCGGGTCAGCCTAACAGCCTCCGGCCGCTGTGGAGAGACATCCTTTGCGTACCCTGTCGAGGTGAGCGATCTCGTGACTCGTCCTGTCGCCGGGGGCGTTCTCCAGGCAACGGTCGTCGGCCTCGGTTGCAACAACTTCGGGCGCCGCGTTGACGCACAGGGCACGGCGCGCATCGTGAGCG
>JBIOHR010000227.1:0-4616 GCA_044449085.1 Gemmatimonadales bacterium
GCGACGTTGCGAAAGTCGAATCGGCCGTCGTTGTCGCTGACGGCTCGGCGCGATGCCGGCCGGAGCTCGACCAGCGCGTCCGGTACGGGTTGCGCCGCCTCGACGACGACGCGGCCAACGATGGCGCCGGCGGTCTGGGCACGCGCGTTTGACGCGACGGCTGCGCATACAACCAACAACGCGAGGTGGCGCGCCGTTGGGCACGCCGCCGCGCCGCTCATGGCTTCTTCCGCGCGCTGCTATCGACCGCCACTCGAATCGAATCCAGCATGTGGGCAAGCGAGTCGCGCCGCGCTTTCATCATTATTGTGGTCGCCTTGCTCTGGTCGAGACTCGGATCGGCCCGCGTTGCGAAGTGGGTCCAGTAGACGATCAGGGAACAGTTGGTGCCACCGACCGCAGGCGTGCGGTAGACGAACGGTCCACCCTTGAAATCCTGATGGAGCGGCACTGCGGCCCTCGCGCCGGCGAAGGCGCTCATCTTGTACCACTCCGGGACATCCGCGGAGTTCGCGTAGAACTCAACGCCAATGTAGTCCGTCATCCGACCGGGCATCGGGTTGCCGGGCACGCCATCGACGAGCACCCTTACGCACCGCCACCCGGTCGTCGGCACAAAACTCGAGCACCCTCTCGAGCCCGGCGTCCGGCGCAACCCTTCCATGCCATATGTAATGTCCGCGACGCACACCGGACGAATCGCCGCGATCTCGGCGCTGTCGCGGAACGCGCCGATCCCGGCCCGGCGACGGCAGTCGAAGCCTTCGAGCGTCTTGCTCGGACATTCGTCTTGCGAAACGATGCGCACCGCGTCGAGGTCCTGCGCGACGCGCGCGAGGACGAGGTGCAGCTGAAACGGAACTTTCGCCGCGACGACAACGCTGGTGTCGACCGCCTTCCACCCGAGCCGGCGCACGAGGAGGCGGTTTCGCCCGGGGAGCAGGCCGGTGATCGCAAACCGTCCTGCCGAATCCGTGCGCACCACGCGCCCAATCGTGGTCGCCGACAGCTCAACCGATTCGATCGGCCTCCCGCCGCTGTCGGTCACGGTGCCGCGCACGATCGCGGTCGTGTCGCGCTGCGCGAGCGCCGTGGTCGACAGCAGTACGCTGGCTGCAAATGCGAATCGGAGCACTCGATACCGTCGGGATGGGTTGGACACGCCGCACTCCATTGCAGGAACGGCCGGCACAAGAAACCCCTAATTCGTCCCGAGTGTTTCGCGTCCGGTCGCTATCCGGCGAACCCCAGTGTTCGCGCGACCTTCGCCTGCCGGGCGTCGAGCGTCAGAAATGCCATCTCCGCGGGGTCATCCGCCACGTACAGTGCCGTCGCAAGATGCCAGCAGCCGGCGCCGCGGACACAGCCGGCGTCCAGCACGCGACGGACCTCGGCGTGAAGTGGCCGGTCGGGAATGATCCATGCAAACGCGGAAACCACTGCGGCGTCGGGCTCCACGCGCTCGCGCGCGAAGGTCGCCAGGAGCTCGGCTTCGAGCAGGTTCGACGCGACAAGCTCGTCAAACGCGCCGAGCTTTCGTGCTATCCCGCCGGCGCTGCGCTCACCGAACGCAATCGCGACCGCGCACGACGTGTCGACATACGCCACGCTCATCCGTCGCGATCGCGCAGGAAACGAGAAAGCGCTCCCGGCCTTCGCGCGACCTGCCGCAGCCTTCCGGATTGCGGTTCCAAGTCCCGCTCCCCGTCCGGCCGCACGAGAATCCCGCGTTCGGCGAGCTGATCGAGACGCCGGTCGAGGCCCTTGCCGGGCGCATCCACCGGCCGAATCTCGGCGACCACATCCCCGTGGACCGTGACGAGCACGCGGTGCCCTTCGCGGACGCGACGGATGATCGCGGAGAGCTTGGCCTTGGTTTCGTACAACGAATAAGTGTCTCGCATACCGGAAAGCTGCGTATTCTGGTCAGACTAGTCAATGACCATTCGGTCAGTGGCGAGCGTTCGCGCGCAAGATTGACATATATATCTATTTCGATATACTAATGTCATGTACTATATCGGCAATCCAGGCCGTATCGTCCGCGAGTCGCGCCAACGGGCCAACCTCACCCAGCGCGAGCTCGCCGAGCGCGCCGGCATGTCGCAGCCCGCAGTCGCCAAGCTGGAGCGCGGTGCGACGAACCCCACGCTCGACACGCTCGCCCGCTGCGCGGCCGCCGCGGGATTCGACCTGCGTCTCGAAATCGTCCCGCGCGCCGCGCCGGACGCGATCGTCCTCCGCTACAAGAAAGACGTCGACCGCACCCTGCTGCGGGAAAACCTGCGCACTCCGGTGGACCGGCGCCTGCGCACACTCGGCGAGTGGCAGGAGGCGGGGCGCCAACTGCAGCGCGCAACCCGCGAGGCGCGACGCAGCAAGTGACGCAGCTCGAACGCCTCCTCACCGCACTGCAGCGTGCCCGCGTGGAGTTCATCATCGTCGGCGGCGTGGCGGCACGGGCACACGGATCCTCGCGGCTCACCGACGACCTCGACATCGTCTACGCTCGCGACGCCGGCAATCTCGCGCGCCTCGTGAAGGCGCTCGCCCCGCTCAAGCCCTATCTCCGCGGCGCGCCGCCCGGGCTCCCGTTCGAATGGTCGGCCACGACGCTCCGCGCCGGGCTGAACTTCACCCTCACCACCACAAGCGGCGCGATCGATCTCCTCGGCGAACTCACCGGCGGCGGCGCATACGGCGATCTTCTCCCGCACGCGCTGGCGATCAAGATCTTCGGGCGCGAAACGCTTCTGCTCGATCTCCCCTGGCTGATTCGCGTCAAACGCGCAGCCGGACGGCCGAAAGACCTCGAGGTGATCGCCGAACTCGAAGCGCTGGGCGAAGAAGCCGGCCGCGGCGAGTAGCGGCGCCGCGGCGAGGTTACGGAACGCTGATCGCGATCCTCGTCGAGCGCATGCTCACCGAATCCGCCTTCAGCGAATCCGCCGGGCCGGTCATCGCCTGCTTGTTTGCCTGGAGCAGGTACGCGACGATGTCGAGATACTCGGGATCCTTCAGTCCGCCCGGACTGCTCAGCGGCATCGTGCTGCGGATCAGTGAGTAGAGATCATACACGCGCCGGTCGTTCCACGACTGCACGAAGGTCTCGCCCACGAGCTGGCCGGCGCCGTGGCACGACGTGCACCGGCGAGTATACAGATCGTGGCCGCGCGCCGCCTGCGACGGGAGAAACGACGCCGCGGGAAGCCCCGAAGCGTTCGAGAGAATCACCCGCGCATTCGGATCGGCGCGCAGCGCCACTGGAGCGCCGGTTTGCGCCGACGGCGTGAGGTACGCGCCCAGCGGCGAGCGCAGGTTCGGCGCGGACGCGCACGCCACCGCGTACCCGCCCGCGAGAACGCACATCGCCCACGCCACGATTCTTCCACGCCTTGCGTGCATCGATCTCCCTCGGGATGAAGCCGGTGAAGCTCCTTCTATTTAACTTCAGGGTGCGGATTTGGCGACTCGCCCCAACGCCGGCGGTTTGATTTCCGTAGGATCGATGAGACAGCTTTGTGCATCCCCGACCAACCGACCCATGACGAAGAACCCAACTCCCGCGCCCGATTCGAGTGACCCGGTGCCGCCAGCCACCAACGAGAACGCACCGCAGGGCGGCGGCGTTGCAGATACGCTCCCACGACGGGAATTTCTCCGCGTCGCGGGCGGAGGCGCCGGCCTGTTCATGGCGGGCGCGGCGGGGATCCCGCTGCGCGCCGATGCGCCGTCGGTCAAGGCAACGCTCCACGCGCGCGCGACCGGAAGGTCGTCTGATATCGTTGTCATCGGAGCGGGTGGATGGGGAAGCTTCACCGCGCTCAACCTGATCCAGCGCGGGCACAAAGTCACGCTGGTCGACGCGTACGGGCCGGGTAACGCGCGCTCCACTTCGGGCGATGAATCGCGCGGCGTGCGCTCATCATATGGCGACCGCCCCGGCGTGCAGGGTGAAGTCTGGACGCTCTGGGCGCGCGACGCGATGAACAAATGGAAGGCGTTCGACGATGAGTGGGGAAAGCACTTTCGCCTGAACCTCTTCCACGTCACCGGCGACCTCATCATGCGCAGCGAGTGGGACAACTTTCAGCTGCGCACCAAGGTCTGGTGGGACAAGCACAAGATTCCCTACGAGATCCTCAACCCCGCCGACGTCAAGAAGTCGTTCCCCGTGATGAACATCGACGACATCACGGCCATTCTCTATGAACCGGACGCCGGCATCGTCCGCGCCCGCCGCGCCGCGCAAGCCGCGGCCAACGCGTTCGAGGCACTCGGCGGCAAGATCGTCATCGGCCGCGCCGTGCCGCCCGCTCCGAACGCGACGGGTCGCGCCGAGTCGGTTTCACTCGACACCGGCGAGACGCTGCGCGCGGACACGTTCGTGTTCTGCGTCGGTCCGTGGATGGCGAAAACCTTTCCGGAGTTGCTCGCGAAAAAGACGCGCGCGCCGATGGGCTACGTCTGCTACTTCGGCACTCCGGTCAACGACGAACGGTTCACCTTCCCCAACATTCCAAGCTTCAACTTCCCCGGCGTGACCGGCTGGGCTGCGCTGCCGGTGGACAATCGCGGGTTCCGCGTGCGCGGCACCGAGCGCGCACCCGGTGCAC
>JBIOHR010000228.1:0-4554 GCA_044449085.1 Gemmatimonadales bacterium
AGCCGCAACAGTACTATCCGCGCCTCGCCCGCATCGACACCGTCGACGCCGCGGCCACCGCGTGGCTGCGCACTGCGCTCGCGCGCTACTATCCGAGCGTGCTCACCGGAGACACGTCGCTCGCCTTCGTCTCGTTGTACGTGAACGCCGATGGCCGCGTCGTGGGCGCCGCAGCGCGGCCGCTCGCGGAGCTTGGACCCGACACCGCCGACGCGCCTTTCCCGTTCGATGACGGGGCGTACAGCTTCGGTAAGAATGCCCCCGCGGGCGAACGTGCGCGCGTCGTCGCCGAACGGGCCACTTTCCAGGCCGATCAGGACACGATGTTTCGTAGCCAAGTCCCCGCGGCGTCCGTGCTCGGCACGCGAACGGTGCTGCCGCGAGAGTTCACATACGACTCGTTGAGCGGCGCATCGTCGTACGACCAGTTTCTTGGGGCTGACCCGCATGCGTTCCAGCGCGACGACGAGATTGTTCTCAAGCCGGGAATGATCGGACCACACGCGGTTCTCGTGAACGTTCTGACACTGCGTCGCGGCCGCGGAGGGCCGGCGGACTTCGGGCATCGCGTGGTCGTGAGGACGAAGGCGCTCACCCCCGCACCCACGCCAGCGCCGCAGCCGGACATCGAGCACCTCGGTGATCAGCCAGGGGGCGGATGGATCGTGACGGACTCGCTGTGGCGCACGCTGACGCACAAGCCGGTGATCATCATCGATGGCGTGGTGCGACCGTTTGCGGACATGATGGCGCTGTCGGGGCGCGACACGGTCGTCGATGCGAAACGGGTGGCAGCGGCGGCGGCGATGCGACTGACGCGGGATCCGGCGGCGGCGAACGGGGCCATTATAGTAACGACCAAGGGGCATCGGCCGCCTGAATGATTTGGGCCGAGGCCCGGAAACATTCCCACTATCCTCTCGTAAGACCGGGGCATGAAAGCAAGCCCTGCCCCCAGGTCCCAGTGGACGCGCCTGTGGATTCCGTTCGGAGCAGGTCTGTTCATTCTCGGGCTGGCGCTGGCTGCCGCGGTGGTGCCGCAGCTCCGGTTGTTACACGCGTTTCAAGCGCTGATTTACGTGGCCGTGATCCTTCTGGCGCGCCGGAATCATGCGGCGGGATTTGGCGCCGGGAGTGCGGTGGCCGCGGCGTGGAACAGTCTCCAGTTGTTCATCACACATCTATTTCAAGCGGGCGCGAAGGAGCTCTGGAGCGCTGTCACTACCGGCCACGTGCGACGGCCCGACACAGCGGCAGTGTTCGTGGCAGGCATCGGCCATTTCGTTCTGTTCATAGGGTGCATCGGGGCGTTCGTGCAGCTCCGGCCGGGCAAGCGGGAGTGGCGGCAGTTTGTGATCGGTGGGGTGGTGGCGCTGGGGTACCTGGTTGTGATCGTCGCCACAATGCGTCCGCGGTAGGCGTGGGAATTCGGGGCAACGTGAGAGCTATTCGATCCGTTTGTCATTCGTTGTATCCGCTTTGATCCGATTCAAGGTGTTGCGGCCTGCATCGCGGCGATGCGGTCGAAGCGCCGCTCGGGCCGGCCGTAACGATTTGTGGAAGACAAAAACCGACAAAAGCGGACACGAACGGATGGCTGAAGCGAGTGATGCGTGGCGTGGGGGGATCGGTGCGCCGCCCCTTCCACGTGCGAGGGCGGCCGCGCTGACGACGCCATGGGCCGCGCTGACGTTGGCATAAGCCACGCGCACGTTGGCATAGGCCGCGCTGACGTTGGCATAAGCCACGCGCACGTTGGCATAGGCCGCGCGGACGTTGGCCCAGACCGCGCGGACGTTGGCATGGGCCACGCGGACGTTGGCCCAGACCGCGCGGACGTTGGCATAAGCCACGCGGACGTTGGCATAAGCCGCGCGGATCACGGCCGAAGCCAAGCCGACGACAGGATGAGTCACGCGGGTGACGGAAATGTGAGGCGGTCACGACAAGAGGTCGCGTGCTCGCGACGGGATGTCGCGCGGTCAGTTCGGTGTAAGCCGCATTACCGTCGGTGTAAGGCGCGCTCACGGCGGTCCGCGGCGCGGTGACGTCGACGCGGCGGCGACGGAGTGCGCCCGGCGGCTCCCGCGCGCCACCCGGCCGCCCGCTGAGTGTGGCATCTTGCGGTGTGATCGCGTCCGGTCGATCGCGGACGGTGTCCGGTAAGAAACTCGGCGCGGCGAAGGGTAAGTTGTCGTCGCCCGGGAGCAGGGGGACGACGCCCCGGAGCTGGGTGACCGCGCCGCGGAACAGACTGAGCACGCGGCTGGGCGGAGTGTGCACGCGGCACCGCAACTTTGCGGCGATGTATGGCAGAGTGCGCGGGGCGAAACGCCGGCGCAACGGGGCGGAAGGCACACGCGGTGCTTCCGAACGCGGGCGTGATGTTTGATAGCGGGCCCGCAGCTCGGGCAACTACAGAGTGTCATCGGGGTATCGCAGATTGTCGTCGACGTGTCACAGGGTCGCGCCGCCATAGCGCGGAGTCACGCGAGCGTAGCGCGGAGTCGTCTTTGCTGAAGCAGTTGGCAGCGCTCAGCTTCCAAGAAGATCGTCCAATCACAAGCCCCGCATCATGCGCCGACTCGTGCTCTGTATGGGACCGCTGCTTTTCGCCTCGGCTCTGATGCGAGCGGAGGGGCAGACCGATTCGGCGGCGTCGATCGCGCGTCGAGAGATTGGGCATCGTATCCGAGCGCGCGGCGGTTCGGGAGAGATCGACGGCATGCTCCGCGATGTGCGCGCCGAGTCACTCTTCGTCGATGTCAGGTCCGGCGGGCGAGAGACGCGGGGCATCTCGGCAGCTTCGTTGACTCGTCTCGATGTGCGCGAGCCGCTGACGCGATCCCAGCGCACGCATCGCGAGCTCCTGGGCCTGGCCGCGGGTGTGCTGCTGGGAGCGGGGACCGGCTCGGTGCTAGCGGTGCCGGCCGTTCATCACATCATGAGCTCACCCAACCACGACGGGCCGTTCGAGGGATTGGACTACCTGACGTTTCCACTCGTCGGAGCTTTTGTCGGCGGCATCGTCGGCATCAAAGTCGGGTCTTTGCGGGAAGAGGGGTGGGTCGTTCGATTCGAGATTGCGCGATGAATGACGGTTGCGACTCTCCCGGCGCCGACGACCGTCGTCGTTCGTAGCTTCGACGTCCGCTCCCAGGCCCTACGGCTTGGACGACCGAAAGGCCTTTCGCAACTCGGACAACGCGTCGCTCGAGATCGACTCCTCCGGCAGGCGTCCGAGCGCGCCGATGGTGAGCCGCATCTGGCGCAGATACTCCATGCAGGGCTCACACCCCGCGAGGTGCGCGTCGACGCGGCCGCGCTCGTCGGATGGCAGCGCGTCGTCGAGGTAGGCCGTCACCAGCTCGACGACCTCTCTGCAGGTCAGCTCGTCAGCGGGCGTCACGGTCACGATAGCTCTCCCTCGAAGTAATGCTCGGCGGCCGCCCGCACGCGGCTCCGAGCGCGATGCAGCAGCACCCGCTGATTGGTCTCGCTGATCTCGAGGACGTTACACACATGCTCCGACGGCCATCCTTCGACATCGCGCAGGGTGATCACTTGCCGCTGTCCGGGCGGCAGCGCCGAGATCGCCTGGGTGGTGAGGTCGCGGGCTTCACGCTCGGCGCGCGTGTGGGCGCGATTGACGAGGATGCGAAACAACCACGTCTTGAACGACGCGCGCCCCTCGAAGCGATCGATGCCCTGGATCACCGCGAGCCAGGTGTCTTGTACGATCTCTTCGGCGACGGCGCGACTCGGATGGTGGACGAGCGCAAGCCGGAGCATGACGACGCCCGACGTGTTCGCGCCGTCGAGTCCGTGGGGCGGGTTCCTGATGAAGGACATCATGTTCCTCGGCGCCGCGCTGTTTACGGAGCCGAGGCGTTGGGTGCCGGCCTTCGACTCAGCGCGACTGAGCCAGCATGAAGTCGTTCGATGTGATCGTGAGGACCGACGTCCCGTCGGTGAGACCGATCTGGAGACGATAGGTGCCCTCGACCTGACCGGCTCCCCAGACGGGGCCGCCAGGGCCACTCAGTGCCGCCGCCACTTGGACCGTGAACTGCCGTGTTTGAGCGGGTTGTATCGCGTCCGTCGACTCGGCGGCCACCGCGCAGGTTGGATTCCAGACGGTTCGCCACTGATCGTCCGCCGTGCGCGCCTGGATGGCGATGTCACAGAACGCGAAGTCCAGGCTCGTGTTACCAGTGTTGTGAACGGCAGCCGGGATAGTGAACTGGAGCCATTGGACGGGGCCGGCGACGGTCGTAGTCGGCGTGAGCGTCTCCGGTTGCACGAGGAGCGTGGAGCGGAGCCGCGGACTGGTCGAGTCCGAGCAGCCAGCGGCAAGAGCGAGCAGGAGCGCAAAGTGGAAGAGTTGGCGCACGGGCGTGTGGGTGGGTCCTAATCAGAAACCTCGAGGGCTTGCCGCGGCGTCACATGCCTCAAGAGGATTATGGGTTCGCTTGAACCGCCGCACGTTGGTCCGCCGATACGCTGCTCGGTCGACGTAACACGCCGCTTACTGCTTCAAGGCCCGCGTCTCGC
>JBIOHR010000229.1:0-4535 GCA_044449085.1 Gemmatimonadales bacterium
ATCGGGCGGCGCCCCGTGATGCTCGGCGCGACGCTGTTCTTCGCGTGCGGCATGCTCGCGACGACGCGCGTCACGACGATTGGCGGGCTGGAGGCGATTCGTTTCGCGACGGGGCTCGGCCTCGGTGCGATCATGCCGAACGCGATGGCCCTCGCCGGCGAGCACAGCGCGGCGGAGAGCCGTGTGACGATGATGATGCTTGTCTCGTGCGGCTTCACGGGCGGAGCGGTGATCGGAGGGCTGGTGTCGGCGGCACTGATTCCCGCGTACGGGTGGCAGGCCGTGTTCTACGTTGGCGGTGTATTTCCGCTGCTGGTCGCCGCGCTGATGGCGGTCAGCGTTCCCGAATCCAGCGAGTTCGTCGCACGGCGCGCGGCGGCGGTCGGGCACACGAGCGCGCCGGTCGCGCAGCTGTTTCGCGAGGGCCGCACGCGCATGACGCTGCTGCTGTGGGCCGTAAACTTTCTCAACCTCATCAACCTGTATTTCCTCGCGAACTGGCTGCCGACTATCGCGACGTCTGCGGAGATGAGCACGTCGAGGGCCGTGTTGCTCGGCACGATGCTGCAGGTCGGCGGTGTGATCGGCACGATAGTGATGGGGCCGCTGATCGACCGCGCCGGATTTCGCCGCGTGCTCGTGCCCGTGTTCTGCGCGGCCGCAATCGCGATCGCGCTGATCGGGCGACCCGGCCTTTCGGTCACAGCGCTGTTCGCGGTCGTGACGATTTCAGGACTGTGCATCATCGGCGGGCAGCCGGCGGTCAACGCGCTCGCGGCGAGCTACTATCCGACCGCGCTGCGCTCGACGGGAATCGGCTGGAGCCTGGGCATCGGCCGCGTCGGATCGATCCTCGGTCCGACACTAGGCGGCGAGCTGATTCGGCGGGAGTGGTCCAACGCTGCGATCTTCGCGACGGTTGCGGTGCCGGCGGCGGTGTCCGCGGTGCTCGTGTATTTGATGCGGATCGACTCGGCGCCTCGTATGGAGACGGAGGGTTCGTAGGGTCTACGACGCGCGCAGGACGACCACCGGATCCGCCCGCATCGCGCGCAGCGCCGGCACTGCGGACGCGAGAATCGTGACCGTCAGCAGGATCAACTCGGCGCTGACGAGCGCCGTCACGTCCGTCGGGTTGACGTCGTACAACACCTTCGTGAGCAGCGATCCCGCCCACATGCCGCCGATCGCACCAAAAGCCGTTCCGCCCAGCGCGAGTTCGATGCCGTCGCGCAGCACGAGTCGGAGCACGTCGCCTGATTGCGCGCCAAGTGCAATGCGCACGGCGAACTCGCGCATCCGCTGTCCGACGGCGAAGGCCAGCACGCTGAACAGCCCGGCGGCTGCGAGCACGAGTGATGCCGCGCCGAGCAGGGCGAAGACTGCGGCGACGAAGTACCTGCCGCTCATTACCTGCGCGTAGCCGTCGAGCATCGGCGAGATGCTTGTCTGTCCGCCCGATCCGAGCGCATCCCGGACGCGCTTTTGAATCGCGAACGACACCGCGCCCGACCCTGCGCGTTCCCGCACGATGAGTTGCGTGAAGCCGAGCGGGTCGCGCGGCAGATAGGCGAACACCAGCGGATCGCCGTGGTCGTCCGGGTCCTGATGGAAGCTGAATGTCGCGTGGCGAACGACGCCGGCGACGCGCAGCCACGGCTTGGACGATGTCTTGTCTCCGAGCTTGATCATTCGTCCGACGGCGCCGCCGCGCGGGAAGAGCACACGGGCGGCGTGGTCGTCGAGCAGCACCGCGCCCGCCTCGCGATCTCCGTCGTTCACGTCGCGTCCCGCGACGATCGTGAGGCCCACGGTCGCAACGAACCCCGGACTGATCATCTGATAGGCGCGCTGGAAGAGCGGGGGCGCGCCCGCGGCCGCGTCCTCGGAAATCACGAGGTCGCTGTCGGGCGAGGCGACACTCATCGAGGCGACGTTCTCCACTCCGGCGACGCTGCGAATCCGGTCGATGAGCGGCGAGAGGTCGTCCGTCGTGCGGAGCGTCGCGGCGCCCACTCGCTGCGCTCCGGTGCGGACATATGTCTGCATCAGCCCGGACGGATTGAATCCAAAGTCGTAGTGCGAGACGCGCGCCGTCGCCTTCGTGACGAGACTCGCCCCGCTGAGGAGAACCATCGAGAGCGCGAGTTCGGCGATGACCAGCACGCGGAATCTCATGCGCGCCCGTCCCGTGGTGGTGCCCGCGCTGTCCTTGAGCGGCCCGGCCGGGTCGACGCGCGACGCTTGCAGCGCGGGCAGCACGCCGGCGAGCGCGGCGGATGCGAGCGCAGCGCCGAACGCGCCGGCGAGCACGCGCCAGCTCCATGCCGGCTCCGTGATGCCGAGCCACGCCATCTCCGGCGGCGTCGCGGCGGCGAGCGCGGAGAACCCCCAGACGGCCGCGAGCAGCCCGAGCACGCAGCCGAGTGCCGTGACGATCGCGACCTCCGCGAACACGTCGGCCACGATGATGCGGCGCGTGGCGCCAAGGGAGAGCCGCAGCGCGGAGTCGCGCTCCCGGCTCAGCCCGCGTGCGAGCATGAGCGCTGCGACATTGGCGCACGAGATCAGCAAAATGCCGAGCGCGGCGGCGAGCATCGCCTTGTGATAGTCGCTGAGCTGCAGTACGTCAGGGCGGACGGGGTGCGCGCGAAACGCGATGGGCGGGCTCGTCATTCCGATGCGCTTCGCGACCGTCCTCGCGAACGAGTTCAGCGATTCCTGCAGGTCAGTCGTCGAGAGTCCGAGTTTTGCGCGGACTGTCAGGTAACCGTACGGGGCGTCGTGCATGGCGCCGTCGGAGGGGAAGGGAAGCCACGCATCGGTGGGAACCGGTGTGATGCCGAACCGAGGTGGCATCACACCGATGATTGCGTAGGTGCGGTCTCCAAGTCTTACCGATGCGTCGCCGATCTCGCGACGATCGCGGAACCGGCTCCGCCAGAATTGATCGCTGACGACAATCGCGTTCTGGCCTGCCCGTTCGTCGTCGCGGAACACGCGACCGAGGCGCGGACGAACGCCGACCACGTCGAAGAAGTTCGGCGCGACGAGATCGTATCGGCGCTCGTCGATGATGCCGTTGGCGTCAGCGAGCTCGGTGCGCTTGAACGACTGCATGGTGGCCGCCGTGAACACCCCGCCGCGCGGAAGCAGGTCGAGCAGCTGTCCGGCAGTCGGCCCCGTCCGCGAGGAGTAACCGTAACCTTGAATCCGGTAGAGCTGGTCGACGTTCGGGTATGGAGTGACCGGGTGCATCAGCCGGTCGATCATCGCGTAGACCGACGTCGACAGGCCGATGCCCACGCCGATCGACAGCGTCGCCAGGGCGACGAATCCCGGCGCGCGGCGGAGCGATCGTACTGCGTGCACGAACGTCCGGCGCATCAGACTGGCTGTACTAGCATACCGATACAATCGGTCCGGCGTGTGACTCTGTCAAGCTTGCGGGGGTAATACAGTCGCACTAGCGTGCAACATCCGAGGCGTTTTCACCCTCACGCACATTCCGATGCTGCTCACCACCGGACTCCGTCACGCTGCGCGCCGCCTGGCCCGCACGCCCGCGTTCACCATCGCTGCAGCGCTCACGCTCGCCCTCGGCATCGGCGGCGCGTCGGCGGTGTTCACCGTCGTGAACGGCGTGCTGCTGAGACCGCTGCCGTATCCGAACTCGGACCGGCTGGTCGATCTCTCACACACACTCCAGGTTGGCGGCGGCATGCACGTCGACCAGTCCGACGCCACCTTCCTGCTCTATCAGCACGACAACCGTGTGTTTACGGACGTCGGGATCTATCGCGCGACGTCGGTGAACATGCGCGCGGCAGCCGAGGGCGCCGGTGCGACGGAAGTGCCGCAGCGGATCACCGCGGCGGCCGCCACGCCCAGCGTATTCCGCGTGCTCGGCGCGACGACGGCCACGCGCGGGCGCGCGCTCAGCGACGCCGACGCGGCGCCGGGCGCCCCGCCCGTTGCGGTGATTTCAACGGAACTCTGGCAGAACGCGTTCGGCTCGGACCCCGCGATCGTCGGCCGCCGCATTTCGATCGACGGCACCGACCGCGAGGTCGTCGGTGTCGCGCCGAAGGCATTTCACTTTCCGGCCGAACAGACGCAGCTGTGGCTCCCTCTCGTGCTCGACCCCGCGCACACGAACTCCGCCGCGTTCGACTACAAGGGAATCGCGCGCCTGAAAGACGGCGTCACAATCGCGGCGGCAAACGGCGACCTCCAGCGCATGCTTCCCCAGGTGCCCGTGGTGTATCCGGGCCGGCTCACCGCCGCCGCGATCACCGTGACCAAGATGCGGTCCGAAGCAGCGTCGCTGCGCGACACGATGGTCGGCGGCGTCGCGAAAATCCTGTGGGTGGTGCTCGGCGCCGTGGCGCTCCTGCTGCTGCTCGCGTGCGCGAACGTCGCGAATCTTTTCCTGGCGCGCGCGGAAGGGCGCCAGCGTGAGTTCGCGGTGCGCCGCGCGCTGGGTGCCGGGCGGATGATCCTTCTCCAGACCTCCCTTGGCGAGGCGCTCGTGC
>JBIOHR010000230.1:0-4493 GCA_044449085.1 Gemmatimonadales bacterium
ACCCACAGCGCGATCACCGCCGCGGCGCCGGCAACGAATGGCACCCCGAGCGAGGCCAGGGCCCGCAGCCGTGCGGCATCGGTCGATCCATCGCTCTTCCATTCGCGCCATGCGAGCACCGCGACCATCGCAAACGACGGCAGGAAAAACTGCAACAGCGTGTTCACGCGCGGGTCGTACGCGATCAGGCTCAGCACGTCGCCCAGGAACACTGCGAGACCCGCTGTGACGGCCCATGCGTACCATCGCGATGCGCGCGGACGCGGCGCGGCGGGCGCCGGCGTGCGCGCCTGCGCCTCGAACAGGCAGAACAGGAACACCGCCGCCACGAGGTACAGCCCGACGATCTTCACGGCAATGGACGCACCAGCCGCCAGCCCTGCGGCGAACATCCAGCGCCGCGTATTGCCGCGGAGCGCGCGCAGCACCGCCGCGCATGCGATCAACGCCAAGAAGAGATTGTACCACGAGGGCAGCGGGTCGGGCGAAAGCGGCAGCGTCCAGAGCGACGCACACCAGGTGAGCAGGGCCGCGCCCCACACCGGCATGAAGCCGCGAGCCGCGTCGAACATGGCCGCGAGGCCGATCAGCCACGCGGCGAAGCCAACGATACGGAGCGACGAGAGACGCACGCCGAGCACGCGGAACGCACCGGCGTTCAGCCAGTCCAGGCCGCCGGACCAGAGCGCGTCAAAATCGCGATGCGGAAGTTCGCCGCGCAGCACGCGTTCCGCGCTTTGCGCGAGAACGCCGTCATCCGAGGGGACGTTCCAGCCGGCGAACAGGGTGTGGCCGGCGTGGTACGACGCCAAGCCAAGCACGCAAGCGAGCGCCAGATATACCGGCGCCCGCTCGCGCACCGAACTATGCAGTCGCCGTCTCCTTGGCGCAGTACTTGTCGAACGCTGCCGCCAGGTCCGCGGCGATCGCATCGGCCGAACGGCCCTCGATCTGGTGGCGTTCGATCATCGACACGAGCCTGCCGTCCTTGAACATCGCGATCGACGGCGAGCTCGGCGGATAGCCCGTGATGTACGAGCGCGCCTGGCGCGTGGCGTCGGCGTCCTGCCCGGAGAACACCGTGTAGAGGTGGTCCGGGCGCGGCGTGTGCTGGAGCGCCGCTGCGACGGCCGGACGCGCGTTGCGCGCGGCACAGCCGCACATCGAGTTGACGACCACGAGCGTCGTGCCCTGCTGATCCTTCAGCTTCGCGTCCACCTCGGTGGCCGTGCGCAGCTCTTCGATGCCGAGCTGTGTCAGTTCCTGGCGCATGGGCGTGATGAAGCGTTCGTCGTACATCATGGATCGTTCTCCTACTCGTCTCGGGCGAGCGTCAGAATGGCTGCTTGCGGCACGACGAGATAGCGCTCGTTCTCGAACGTGATCTCGACCGCCGCTTTCCGGAAAAAGAGCGCGTAGTCACCGACCCGCGCCTGCATTGGAACATAACGGGTATCCTTGCCCCCCGAGATCTTCCATGGTTCATCGAAGTGGTCCTCGACGGTCGGCAGCGGCTGGCCCGGCCCGGTCGCGATGACCGTCCCGCCCTGCACGGCCTGGCTGTCGGCCGCCGTCGCGGGCAGGTACAGCCCGACTTTGGTGCGCTCCTCGCCCTCTTCCGTGCGGATCAGGACGCGATCGCCGACCACGAGCAGCTGCTTCTTTCCTTTCTTCATGCGCCGTCCCCTTTCGCGTGTGTCGAATCGGCCGCAGTGTCATGCACTGCTTCGTGTTCCATCGTCGCCCTCTGTATGCGCCCCGCCATGGACGTCCGCTGCTCCGCCACGAGGAGCAGCCGGCGGATGATCGAGACGACCACCGCCAGCACCAGCACGAACAGGATGATCCCGACGAGCCGCCAGATGAGCGTGCGCACGCTGCTCGCGAACCAGTCGGAGAGCTCCGCACGTTCGGCGCCGAGCGGCTCGAGGCCGACGGTCGTGAGCGCGAAGCTCATGATGATCTCCGTGCCAGACTCGAGCAGCACAAAGGCCGGCGCGCGCCACACCCAGCTGCGGAGTGTGTAGTTCCCCAGGTGAATCGCGACCATCAGGAACAGGAACGCGAGGCCGATGAGAAAAGTCCCGCCGACCCATACCCAGCTGTCCGGTGCGCCATGGGTCAGCACATACGCGCGCCACAGTCGCAGCGGCACGCCCGTGAGCAGCGCCATGTATGGCAGCGAGAGCGAGGCGTGCCTGAGTGCGTCCGGCTGCTCGAGCTTCCAGGCGATGCTCTTTCTGGGGAAGAACTCGGCGGTCATCGCACGCGTCCCGCGATCCACGCCAGGCTTTCCACCTCGTGCGCGCGCCAATATGCCCAGTCGTGCTTTCCAGACCACTCGTGATACACGACCGGAACACCGAGCGCCTCCGCCTGTGCCTTGAACGCCCGGTTTTCGTTCACGAGGCCGTCTTCGGTGCCGCAGTCGACGAAGAGCGCGGGAACCGCGCTCTTCCCCTTTGCGGCAACGAGATGCGCGAGGCGGCGGCCGGGGTCGCGCGACCACCACGCTGCGGTGTCGCGCCCGAACGCGGGGGAGATCAACGGCCAGAATGTCGGGCCCCACCATTGCTCGAGTTCGGCGGCACTGGCGGCCCACTTCGGGCGTCCGTCGAAGGGCGTGGGGCCGACGTAGAGCGGGGCGAGCACGCCCGAGTGCGACGCGGCCGCGGACCAGACGCGGGGATACTCGAATGCGAGCGCCATGGCGCCGTACCCGCCCATCGAGAGGCCGGCGATCGCGCGATGCGCCCGGTCGGCGCGTGTGCGGAAGGTCTTGTCCGTGAACTGGACCACGTCGCGCGCGATGTAGTCGTCGTAGTGCTCCCACGGCACGCAGTACGTCTCAGCGCGCTCGCGCGCCGGTGCGGTCCTGCGACAGGCATCGTAGGTGACGAGCGCGTTCCAGGTGGTGTACCATCCGTCGTCGCCGTCGGGCATGACGACGATCATCTCCGTCCGGTGCGCCGCGACGAGCGAATCCATCACCTCGTTGAGGTGGCCGCTCATGGTCCAGTCGGCTTCGCTGCCGAACGCGCCATGCAGGTAATACGCCACTGGATAGCGCCGCGACGGCGACGTCGCGTAAGACGGCGGGAGGTAGACCACGACCGCTTTCTTCGTGCCTAGCGACTGCGACCAGAGCGTGTCGGTGATCACCGTGCCGTGTGCGGAATCCGCCGGCGGCACCGCCCGCGCGCGCGCCACCGGCCCGGAGTTCGGGCCGGCGGCGAGCGCGAGGAGCAGTGCCGCAATCACCTCGTCACTTCACGACGGCGATGCACTCGATCTCGGTGCGGGCGTCGTTCGCCAGACCGGACGTGCCGAAGGCGCTGCGCGCGGGGAACTTGCCCGCGGTGAACATCGTGCGGTACACCTCGTTCATCGCGGCCCACTCCTTCATGTCCGCAAGGAAGACCGTGCACTTCACGACGTGCTCCATGTCCGAGCCATTGGCTTCAAGGACGGTCTTGATGTTCGTGAGCGCCTGCTTCGTCTCGGGACCGATGCCGCCGGCGACGAGCTTGCCGTGCTCCGAGCCGATCTGGCCGGCCAGGTAGAGCATGTTGCCGACGCGCACCGCCGGCGAGAACGGCGCGGTGGACTGCGGGTTGGTGATCAGGAACTGCGGAGCCTGCGCGCTCGCAACGGCAGGGGCGAGGATCACTGCGGCTGCTGCGATCAATCGACGCATTGTGTTCTCCTTGGGGGAAAGGCGTGAACGGTGTTCGGTCATCGTTGTCGGCAATCGGCAAACCACGACCACGTGTCTCGGTCGCGCAATCGATCTTCCATCTTCCATCTTGCATCGCGGTTCGTCAGAGAAACTCATGCAGCAGCGTGTGGAAATGATGCACCCCGACTTCGCGCAACGCCGAGTACCTGCCTCTGTCATACGCCCGCGAGCGCAGGTTCTTCTGCACCTGCACGCAAATCTCGATATCCTCGTCCTGAATCTCGTCGCTGAACGCCACGAGTTTCGTCCACTGCGGATCGAGTGCCGGGTCGGCCGGAGGGGCGGCCGAATACCACTCGAACACCACTTCACAGCGGTCGTGCCCGCGCGGCAGCACGACGTTCGTCTGCATCTGCCCGAGATAAACGTTGAGCATCACGTTCGGGAAGAGCCAGTAGTACTGCGCCTGGCCGCCCTCCTCAGCCGGTACGTACTTCCGGTCCCCGACCCCTGCGGCGGGCACAGCGCGAAGCGGCGCGTGCTGGAGCGACCAGAAGCGATGCGGCTCGACGCGATACGCGCCGTAATCGATCTCCTTGTTGAGTGACGGGTGCACGACGGGGATGTGGTATCCCTCGAGATAGTTGTCCACGTACACTTTCCAGTTGCACTCGATCGTCCACGATTTTCGCATCACCCAGCGCATCTGCCCAACGCTGAAGCGCGCAGCCCGCTCGGGGATGTCACCGAGAAAGTGGGCGAGCGGCGGTGCGCCGGCGTCGAGGTTGGCGAAGATCAGCGGGCCGAAGGCGGC
>JBIOHR010000231.1:0-4462 GCA_044449085.1 Gemmatimonadales bacterium
CGCGACGTTGCGCAGCGTGGGCGTCTTGAACATGCCGCAATATTCGCTGTGCGCGGAAAGATCCGTGCGCAGCGGGCCACAGAGGCCGAGGTCGAAATACCCGGGACGGGCATTGGCGGGGATCGCGCGGTTGCGCGGCACGCCGAGCGCGACGAAGCCGCGGTCGGTGAACTGGGGCGCGGCGCCCCGCTGCATGCCGCTCGGGTGGCACTGCGCACAGTTCCCCTTTGCGGGGTCGTTGATCAACGCGAGGCCGCGCGCCTCCCGCGCGCTCAGCGTCACCCTGCCGTGGAGGTACGCGTCGTACTTGCTGCTATACGGGTAGAAATCTGCGGGGCTTTGCTGGAACACTTCGAGTGCCATCAGCAGGCCGTTCCATGCGACGGCCGGCGTGTCGAACACCCGATCCCCGAACGCCGAACGAAAGAGCGCCGCATTCCCGGATCGCTCCAGTTTGCGGATCACGATGCTGCTGTCGGCGTTCGCCATCTCGAACGCGGAGAGCAACGGCGCGCGCGCCTGCTCGTGCGCCGACGATGCGCGCCCATCCCAGTCACGGCCTCCGGCGGGACCCTGGTCGATGCCGTCGTCGTCATCGTCGTCCGTGAAGTGCTCGCTGAACGCCGGCGTGTCCTGCAGATAGCGCAGCGACGGCACTGCGCGCACGCCCGGCGTGTTCATGTCCGATCCGCCGAGCTGCACAGCGCGGCGGTTGGGCGGACCCCAGGCGTGCGCGGGGTCGTGGCAGCTCGAGCACGACATCCGTCCTGATGCCGAGAGTGTCGCGTCGAAAAACAGGGCGCGCCCGAGTGCGGTGAGGGTGGCGGCGCCGGGCCTGCGCTCGAACGTGGTGCTGTAGAACGGCGCGGCGGGCTTCGACGCCGGTCGTCCGGAACCGCCCGGTGAGCGCGCGTCGCACGCGGCCAGCGTGGCGGCGGCGAGGCCGACCGGCAGGGTGAGTTTGAATGCCCGAGCAACGGCGGGTAGACTTCGCGGTATCACGTCCTCAATTGAGCGGGAGCACTGACCGAATGAAACTGCGCCGTCTGCTCGCGGTATCCGCATCGAGTCTCGCATTGCTCGCCACGATCGGGTGGCGCGTCAGGTCCGACGCCGCGGCTCGTGAGGCCGTGACCGCCCAGCTGCAGGACAAGGTGACGAATATCGTCGTGATCTACGCCGAGAATCGCGCTTTTGACAACCTCTACGGCAACTTTGCTGGTGCGAACGGGCTGAACACGGTCGTGGACGCCCGTGGCAAGCCGCGCGCCGCGTACATGCCGCAAAAGGACCGCGACGGCACGACCGTGCTCGCCGTCCTCCCGCGCACCTGGCGCGGCGTCACGGAGCGCGGCGTGGTGCCGGTGGTGACCGAGTACGAGAGCGCAAACCTCGCCAATGCGCCCTTTTCGATCGAGACCGCGTTTGCCGGCAAGCTCGGCAACTCCAGCGTGACGCGCGACCTCGCGCACCGCTTCTACGAAAACCAGATGCAGATCGACGGCGGCAAGAACGACATGTTCGCCGCCTGGTCGGATGCCGGCGGGCTCACGATGGGGCACTTCGACTACAGCAAGTCGAAACTTTACAAACTGGCGGGGCAGTATGTGCTCGCCGACAATTTTTTTCAGGGCGCCTTCGGCGGATCGTTCCTCAACCACCAGTACCTGATCTGCGCGTGCGCGCCGGAGTATCCGAACGCAGACAAGGCCGCGGCGAAGCCGTCGATCACGGTCCTTCGGACCAATGCGGACGGCACCTACCTGCCCGTGCTCGCGCCGGCGCCGAACATGCCGGCGTCCGCGCTCGACGGGCCGCCTGCGTTCGCGCGGAGCGGCAACATCACGCCGGCCAATTATTTTGGTGACGGCAAGTTCTACGCGGTCAACACCATGCAGCCCGCGTACCAGCCGAGCGGCAACGCGCCGGCTGCGGCGGGCGATGGCGCCGTGCTCTACGCCGATACCATGAAGGCCACCACCCTTCCGCCGCAAACGCAGACGACGATCGGCGACCTGCTGACGGCGAAGCAGGTCGGCTGGAAGTGGTACGGCGCGTCGTGGAACGCTGCCCTGCGCGACGGCACGCAGCCACCGGGAATCAGGCGGAGCGTGATTTACGCAGCGGGCGCGGGCGGGATCGCGGATTCCGCGCACGTCGACTTCCAGCCGCATCACCAGCCGTTCGACTACTACGCGGCGTTCGATCCCGTGCGCCACGCCGCGGAGCGGGCCGCGCATCTCAAGGACTATGATGATCTCGTCGCCGACGCGGCCGCGGGGCGGCTCCCTGCCGTGGCGTTCTACAAACCGGACGGGCGGTACAATCAGCACGAAGGCTACGCGAACCTCACCGACGGGGATGCTGCGCTCGCGGCGCTCATCGGGAAGCTTCAGCGTGGTCCGCAATGGAAGGGCATGGTGATCGTGGTCACGTACGACGAGTTCGGCGGCGTGTGGGACCATGTCGCACCGCCAAAGGCCGACCTCCTCGGCCCCGGGACGCGCATTCCGGCGATCGTCATCTCCCCCTTCGCGAAAAAGGGAACGGTCGATCACACGCAGTACGACACCGGGTCGATCCTGCGGCTGATCATTCGCCGGTTCGGGCTGGACATGCTGCCCGGGCTCGCCGCGCGTGACGAGGCGCTAACCGGTGCGGGGGGGAAGCCGATGGGAGACCTGACGGCGGCGCTGAACCTCCGGTAGGACGGTGTCGCGCTTTTTTTGCGCGTTCTTATCGCGCTTTCCGGACCTCTCTCGCTATTTTGTGTGATGTATCTGCGCAACCTTGCTCCCGCCGCTGCGCTGCTAGTCGCGCTCGCGGCCACCGCGTTCATCGCTCCTGCGGCCGGTGCGCAGGTCTCCATGGTAGGTGCGAGCGATCCCGTATACAACTGGCTCGAGCGCCAGCGGGTCGCCGGCAACGCACCCGATTTCAACTACGAAATGCTGCCGCTGAGCCGCGGGACGATCGTCTCGCTGCTCGACGCGATCGACAAGCACCGCGACCGGCTGTCCGGAATGGACCGCGCGTTGCTCGCGAGCTACGCGCGCGAGTTTTCGAAGGACTCGCTCGCCCTGTCAAAGTCCGATACCTACCTGCAGGGCTGGGACTCGACGATCACGTCCTCCGTCAAGCGCAAGCTGAAGCTGTTCGCGTCCGATCGCGAGCCGCACATGTACGCCTACGCCGATTCGGACGTGAACGCGGCCGTCGACTTCCGCTGGTCCGTTGGATCGTTCAGCCAGAAGGTGGGCGGCAACAGCGTCACGGAGAAGTTCGGCTGGGCGAATCTGCACACATACGGCACGATCTATAACTCGCTCGGGTTCGACGTGGACGGGGTCAACGCCTATTCCACGGGCAACGGCGCGTACATACGCCGCGTGCCCAAGTGGGCGGCGGCGGCCACGTCGGACAGTGCGACGCAGAGCTCGGTCTTGTACGCGCAGGCTTACGCGTCGTGGAAGCACCGCGATCTGGGGATAGATCTCGGAGACGGCGCACCCCGTGTCGGGCTCGGCGGTCCGGAGTCCATCATTCTCCGCTCGCAGGCTCCGAACTACCCGTGGGTGCGCCTCAGTTTCACGCGCAAGCACGTGCAGTTCATCGAGATGTATGGCGCGCTCGCCGGACCGTCCGTGGACACGACGATCGCGGGCATTCCCTCCAGCACCTACGCTGAGCGGTGGTTCGCACTTCACCGCATTCAACTCCGGCCGAACGATGCGCTGCAGTTCGGTTTCTCGGAGAGCGTTTCCTACAGCAACCGCGGGTTCAATATTGCGTATCTGAACCCGGTGTCACCGCTGTTTGTGGCCGAGACGGACAAGTCGGACAACTCGGACTTGATCTGGTATATCGACGGCGTGTACCGGCCGTTTCACGGCGTCGAGCTCTATGGAACGCTCGGGATAGACGACCTCTCGGACTTCGCCGACATCTGGACACCCACGGGGCATCGCTCGAACGGTGACAGGACGACGAAGCTCCTGTACCAAGCCGGCGCGACGGTCGCATTGCACGACGGTATGGATCTGCAGGCGCAATACCTGCGCCTCGATCCCTACTACGGCACGCACTGGCTTCCGCTCAATACGTACCAGCAGAACGGCTATGCGATCGGGTCTGGCATCGGGCCGAACGCCGATCAGCTCTGGGTTTCGCTGCGCCAATGGTTGCCGGGGGGGCGCAACTGGGTGCGCGCGACATTCGCATACACGCGGCACGGCCTGAACACCGTCGACTCAACCGGCAAGATCGTGACGGATGTCGGAGGGTCGATCAGATCGGCGCCACTCGAAGTGGGATCGCCGGTGCTCTTCCTCTCCGGCGACCTCGAGAAGACTGCGGCGCTCACGCTCGCCGCGCACTTCGAGCCGTCGCGCAGTTTTGGCGTCAACGTCGAGTACACGAATCAGCGGACCGTGGTCGGCAATACCATACCAGACATGCAGAC
>JBIOHR010000232.1:0-4424 GCA_044449085.1 Gemmatimonadales bacterium
CCGCGCGGACCGCGCGCGGGCATCAGGCGTCCGCGTGCAGGCTCACGTTGGCGCCGTCGCTCGTCTTGAGCATGAAGAAGACGACGGACGACAGCGTGGTCAGCGCGCCGAGCACGATGAACGCCTCGTGCGTGCCGTGCACCATCCCCGCCGCGCTCGCTTTCACGCGGTCGGGGATGAACAGCGCCGCGGCGAGCGACGCAGTCGCCACACCGAAGCTCAGTGCCATCTGCTGCCCGGTGCTCGCCATGGTGCTCGCCTGGCTCGTGTCGTGATTCGGGACGTCGGAATACACGAGCGTGTTCATGCTCGTGAACTGCAGGGACGAGACGAATCCATACGCAAAGGCCTGCGCCACGATCAGCGCCACCGGCGTGCGCAGTCCCACCGTGGCGAACAGCATCATGAGCATTCCCATGAGCAGCGTATTGGTGAGCAGCACACGGCGGAATCCGAAGCGCGCGAGGATCTTCGGCATCGTCAGCTTCAGGCTCATCGCCGCGAGCGGCTGCGGCATGATGAGCAGCCCCGACTGGACGGCCGAATAGCCAAGCCCGACCTGATAGAGCAGGGGGAGCAGGAAGGGCATGCCGCCCGACCCAAGGCGGGTCACGAACCCGCCGGTGATCGCACACGCGAACGTCCGCAGCCTGAACAGGCCGAGGTGGAGGAGCGGCCGTTTTTCCGTTCGGGCATGACTGTAGTAGCCGAACAGGAGCGACGCGGCGATCGCGAGGAGCCCGACAATCTCCAGCGTGGTCAGCGACGTTTCGCCGAACACTTCGAGCACGTACGAGAGCAGCGCGATCCCGGAGCCGAAGAGGATCAGTCCGACGACATCGAGCGGATCGCTGTGCTCCACGCGAAAATCCGGGAGCTTTCGGAGCACCATATAGAGACCGATGAGCCCGATCGGCAGGTTCACGAAGAAAATCACGCGCCACTGCAGGTAGCCGACGATCAATCCGCCGGCGAGCGGGCCGAGCATCGGGCCGATCAGCCCGGGGATCGCGACGAAGCTCATCGCGCGGATCAGCTCGGACTTGTCGAAGGTGCGCACGACCGTAAGGCGCCCGACCGGCACCATCATCGCCCCGCCGCATCCCTGGAGGATCCGGCACGCGACGAGCATGTGGATGTTCACCGAGATGCCGCACATCAGCGATCCGAACGTGAAGAGCCCTATCGCTGACGAGAACACGCGCCTCGTGCCAAAGCGGTCCGCCACCCAGCCGCTCACCGGAATGAACACCGCGAGGCTGATCGTGTAGCTTGTGAGCACCGCCTTCATGCTCAGCGGCGCGACGTGGAGTGCGTCGGCCATCGTCGGCACCGCGGTGTTGAGAATCGTCGTGTCCAGCGCCTCCATGAAGAAGGCGACGGCCACCAGCCACGGCACGAGGCGCTTTACTTGGTCCGTGACTTGATTATGCTGAGTCATGCAGGGAAACTAGGGGCAAGGAGCGGCATCATGAAATCCATCTCCGTAACGGTCAACGGAACCCCCCACCGCCTCGACGTCGACGAGGACCGGCGCCTCCTCTGGGTGCTGCGCGACGATCTGGGGCTCACTGGTACGAAGTTCGGCTGCGGCGTGTCGTCCTGCGGCGCGTGTACCGTCATCATCGACGGCAAGGCAGTCCATTCGTGTGTCACCGCGATGAAAGCGGTGGATGGAAAGCACGTGACGACCATCGAGGGGCTCGCGAACGGCGACCACCTCGCGCCTGTGCAGCAGGGATTTGTGGACCACCTCGGCTTTCAGTGCGGATACTGCACATCGGGGATGATCATGGGCGGCCACGCGCTGCTGCTGGAGAACCCGAAGCCGACACGCGACGAGATCCTCAAGGGAATGGAAGGTCACCTTTGCCGCTGCGGCGCGCACGTCCGCATCGTCGACGCGATCGAAGCGGCGTCGCACATGTCGGCGTCGGGAGGCCAGAAATGACGCACACCACGGAAGAGATGATCGTCCCCGAGGGCTGGGGATTCGTCAATACAGTGGACCGGCGCGACTTCCTGAAGCTCACAGGCTCCGGCCTCCTCGTGATCTTCGCCCTCACGCCGTCGGAAGGGATGCTCCGTCCGGTCTGGAATCCCGCGGGGATCCAGCGCCCGAGCCCGGACTTCAACGCGTTCGTGCACATCGGCGCGGACGGCCGGGTCACCATGATGGTCGGAAAGATCGAGATGGGCCAGGGCGTGATGACGTCGCTGCCGCAGCTCGCCGCGGAAGAACTCGGCGTGTCGCTGGCGTCCGTCGATGTCGTGCTTGGTGATACGGAACTGTGCCCGTTCGACATGGGGACGTTCGGGTCGCTGAGCGTGCGCACACTCGGCCCGGTACTCCGCGCGGCGGCGGCCGAGGCGCGTGCGGTGCTCGTGCAGATGGCGGCGGAGCGACTTGGCGTGAGCGCGGCCGATCTCGCAGTGAAGGACGGCGTGGTCTCGTCTCGCACCGACAGGTCGAAGCATGTCAGCTACGGCGAGCTCACCGCCGGCAGGCGGATCGAGCGGCGGCTCGACGGCAAGGCGGCACTGGAGGCCGTGGCGAACTTCACCATTGTCGGGACGTCCGCGCCACGGCGTGATGCGCACGACAAAGTCACGGGACGTGCGAAGTATTCGGGCGACATCATGCCGCAGGGAGCGCTCCACGCGCGGATCGTGCGTGCGCCGGCACACGGAGCGGAACGTCTCACGATCGATACCGCGGCGGCGGAGGCCGTGGCCGGAGTGCGCGTCGTACGCGACGGCGAACTCGTCGCGGTGCTGCACGCGCATCGCGATGAAGCCGACAAGGCGCTGAAGCTCGTGAAGGCGACGTACGGCCCGGCGCCCTCCACGCTGGACAACGCCAATATTTTCGACCATCTCGAGAAGAGTGCCCCGGAGGGGCGCGCCGTCGCGCAGGGCGGAAATGTCGCGGAGGGTGAGAAGTCGGCCGCACAGCTCGTCGCGCAGAAGTACCTCAAGGGGTACGTCGCCCATGCGCCGATGGAGACGCACTCCGCGGTCGCCGCGATGGGCACCGACGGCACGATCACCGTATGGGCGAGCACGCAGACGCCGTTTCCCTTGCAGACGCAGGTCGCCCGCGCGCTGAAGATGTCCACGGACAAGGTGCGCGTCATCACGCCGTTTGTCGGAGGCGGATTTGGCGGCAAGAGCGCATCGCAGCAGGCGATCGAGGCGGCGCGGCTGACGGTCGCGGCGGGTAAGCCGGTGCGCGTGGTGTGGGATCGCACGGAGGAGTTTTTCTTCGACACGTTCGATCCCGCCGCGGTGATCACGATTCGCGCGGGCGTCGACGCCGCGCACAAGATTGTCTCGTGGGACTATGAGGTCATCGGCGCGGGCGAGCGCGGATCGCAGCAGTTCTACGATGTCGCCAACCACAAGACCGTCGTGCGCGGCGGTTGGAACGCCAACCAGAACGGAATGCATCCGTTCGCCATCGGCCCGTGGCGCGCGCCGGGCGCGAACGCCAACACCTTCGCGCGCGAGGCGCACATCGACCTCATGGCGCAAAAGGCCGGTGTCGATCCCGTCGCGTTCCGCGCGCTGAACCTCACGAAGAATCCGCGCATGCTGCGCGTGCTGAGGGCGGCGGCCGAAAAGTTCCGCTGGGATAGCAGCGTCTCTCCGAGCAACCGGGGCTTCGGCGTTGCGCTCGGCGACGACGCCGGCACGTACGTCGGGACGATTGCCGCGGTGAAGGTCGACCGCGCAACGGGGGCGGTGCAGGTGGATCGCGTGGTGTGCGTGCAGGACATGGGTGTCGTCGTGAACCCCGTCGGCGCGATGCAGCAGCTCGAGGGGTGCATCACGATGGGCCTGGGTTACACGCTCGCCGAGGAAGTTCGGTTCAAGAACGGCGTCGTGCTCGAGAAGAACTTCCCGACCTACCACATTCCGCGGTTCTCGTGGGTGCCGAAGATCGAGGGCGTGCTGCTCGACTCACCCGATCTCCCCGCGCAGGGTGGCGGAGAGCCGGCGATCGTGACGGTCGGCGCGGCGGTGGCGAACGCGGTGTTCGATGCCGTTGGAGCCCGCGTTTGTCAGTTGCCGCTCACTCCCGCCCGCGTGAAGGCGGCGATGGCCTGACGGCGACGGCCTTACCACGGATTTCGCGGAGACAGCCGCGGATCAAACAGAAAATGGGCTAACGGCACCACCAACAGAGGTGGATGCAGTTCCCCCATGGTGTGATCAGCGGCTTCTACCGCGAAATCTGTGGTAAGAAGTTTGCAGTTGCCGTTTGTTTGCTTCCACCGAGACAAGCTCATCGCCACGGGCAAAACGAAGGGGCCAAACGGCAACGGCTACCACAGATTTCGCGGAGACAGCCGCGGATCAAACAGAAAATGGGGGAACGGCACCACAAACAGAGATGGATGCAGTTCCCCCATGGTGTGATC
>JBIOHR010000233.1:0-4396 GCA_044449085.1 Gemmatimonadales bacterium
ACCGGAGAGTCTGATGTCGATCAGCTCGCTCACCAACATCGCGCAGTCGGCGCTGATGGCGCAGGAGGCCGCGATCCAGGTGACCGGCCAGAACATCGCCAACGCGCAGACGCCCGGATACTCGCGGCAGACGCTCGCGCTCTCCGCGAGCACGCCCGACAACACGCCGAACGGCGTGCTGGGGACCGGAGTTTCGATCACCAGCATCACGCGCAGCCGCGATGCTCTTCTCGACCAGCAATACCGTACGCAGTCGGCGCCCGCCTCCAGTTATCAGGAGCGGAGCACGCTGCTCGCGCAGATTCAGAACGTGTACGGCGAGCCATCGACGACCGGCCTCGCCAGCACGATGGACAACTTCTTCAATTCCTGGAGCGATCTCGCGTCCAACCCGGCCGATGCGAGCGCCAAGGCGGTTGTCCAGCAGGCCGGCGCCCAGCTCGCGGCCACCTTCAACAGCTACGCGACCCAGCTCTCGAACATCGGCGCGAATACCCGCACCGGCCTCACGGATTCCATCGCGCAGGTGAACTCGCTGGCGACGCAGATCGCGTCGATGAACGCGCAGATCGTGGCGGCGAGCTCATCGGGTGCTTCGCCCAACGACCTGATGGACAAGCGCGACCAGATGATCGACCAGCTCTCGCAGTTGGTCTCGATCACGGTCTCGGGCAACAAGAACGGGAGCGACCAGGTCAACATCGGCGGCATCCAGCTCGTGAATGGAAACGCGGCGACTTCACTCGTGCTCGGCAGCGGCATTCCGCTGACGATCTCCACGGGCGACGGCGACGTGTTGCCCGCGGCCGGCGGCAAGGTCGGCGCGATGCTGACGGTCGCGAACGTCGACCTGCCTGCGGCGCAGAGCGGTCTCGACGCCCTGGCGTCGTCCATCATCACCGACGTGAACGCGCAGCACGCGGCGGGATGGTCACCGCCGGCGGGCACCGGCGTGGATTTTTTCGACGCGTCACCTGCCAACGCCATCGCGCAGAACATGCAGCTCTCCGCCGCGGTGGCGGCCGATTCCTCCACCATCGCGACCGGGACAACGGCGAACGCCGCCGGCGACAACAGCATCGCGCTGGCGATCGCGGGACTCCGAGACTTCTCGCCGAGTGCCGCAGGCAACTCGTTCAGCGGCGCATACACGTCATTGGTCACGTCGGTGGCGAACGCCAAGAGCGCGTCCGACAGTTCGTCGACGGTCTACCAGACGCTTCAGCAGCAGGCGAACGCCCAGCGCCAATCAGTGAGCGGCGTGGACACGGACGAGGAACTCACCGCCATGATCGCGCGGCAGCAGGCGTACGTTGCCGCGGCGAAACTCGTCGAGACAATCCAGGCGATGTCGGCGGCGCTGCTCGCGATCTCACCGGGCAGCTGAGCGGCCCGGATACGGAAAGATGCTCATCCTGAGCCGCAGGGCGGGTGACTCGCTGATGATCGGCGGCGGCGTGCGCATTGTCGTGCTCGGCGTCGAGGGCTCGTCCGTGCGGCTCGGGATCGACGCCCCGATCGACGTGCGTGTGCTCCGCGGCGAGATACTCGCGCAGGTCGAGCGCGAGAACGAACGCGCGCGCGTCAGCCTCGCTTCTCGCGCTGCCGAAGACTGACCAGCGTCCCAACCGACAGTGCCGCTCCGGCCGGCGTGCACTCCGCCGCGCCGTTGACGTCGCGCACGAGGTAGCGGAGCGCCACGAGTTCCGGGGCCTCTTCGTCAGCGTGCGTCGCGCCGGCTCCGCCGCTCTCGGCCAGCCCGTCTGCCCGCACGGCGATGCGAACGGAATCTGCCGTCGCCGTGAAGTCGACGACGAGCATGCCAGTGTCGCCCCGCACGAGCGCAACGCGCCGTGCGGCCGCACAGAGCAGGAGGAGCAGCGCCTGCGTGAGCGCTCCCGTCCCCATGAGCACCGGCGGGATCGTCGCGTCGGCGTTCACCCGGATGTCGAGGTCGCGGAACGCCGTGTGATGCCGGAACAGGTCTACGGCGTCCACGATGTTGTCGGATATCAGCAACGGCTCCGCCTGTTCGCCGGTGCCGAATACCATGAGGCGGTACAGGCGCAACAGGTGGAGCAGATCCTCCGACCGGTCGGCGTCCGCGGTGACGCGCTGCATCCCCGGTTCGCCCGACGCGAGGAGCGCGGTCAGCTGCGGCGTCAGGCGCGCCAGCGAAAGCCGGTTGCTGAACTCGTGGTTCAGGCCGCGGAGCACCGCATCGGACGTTTCAAGCCAGGATTGCGCGACACCATCGGCCAATTGCGTCATTTTGTCCAGTGCCAATCCTTGTGACTAGAGTTTCGACGCCCCGCTCCGATACTCAGGGAGTCACACCTATTGCCCAACCACCCTCGCTTCGGACGCGGCGTGTTCCTCATCATCGGCCTTGTCGTCGTCTTCGGAAGCATCGTGGGCGGCTACGTCATGCATCACGGTCAACTGGCCGTGCTCATCCAGGTCAACGAACTGTTGATCATTGGAGGCGCGGGACTTGGATCGATGATCGTGGGCAACGATCCCGGTACGCTCAAGCGCGCGCTGTCGATGACGATGGGCCTCCTGAAGCCGGACCCGTTCAACGGCCGCGCGTACAACGAACTGCTTCAGGTACTGTACCAGATTCTCCGAACCGCCCGCAAGGACGGCCTCGTCGGTCTCGAGGCACACATCGAGAACCCCGAGACCAGCGATATCTTCCGGAAATTCCCGAACTTCATGCATCACAAGCAGGCCGTTGCCCTGCTGTGCGATACCCTGAAGGTACTGCTGAGCGGCACTGTGGAGGATCACCACCTCGCCGACATCCTCGACATCGACCTGGAGCAGCAGCATCACGAGGCGATGAGCGTCAGTGCGGCGATCACCAAGACGGGCGACGCGATGCCCGGATTCGGCATCGTCGCAGCGGTGCTCGGCGTGATCATCACGATGGGCTCCATTGGCGGCGCCGCGAGCGAAATCGGCGAGAAAGTCGCGGCGGCGCTCGTCGGGACGTTCCTGGGAATTCTCCTTTCGTACGGTGTGCTTGGCCCTATCGCGCAATCCATTGAAGCCCGCATTGCGTCGGAGCACGCGTACATGCTGTGCATCCGCACGGCGATCCTCGCGTTTGCGCGCGGAGACTCGCCGACCTCAGCCGTGGAGTTCGCGCGCCGCAACATCGAACCGGCGGCCCGTCCCTCGTTCGCTCAGCTCGAAAGCCTGACGCGCGGGGCCCCGGCGTAACATGGCGAAGGACGCGGGCGCCCGGCCGATCATCATCAAGCGGGTGAAGAAGGCTGCGCACGCGCATCACGGCGGGTCGTGGAAAGTCGCGTACGCCGACTTCGTCACCGCAATGATGGCGTTCTTCATGGTGCTGTGGATCGTCGGCATGGACGAGCAGACCAGGAAGTCGATCGAGGGCTACTTTTCGAATCCCGCCGGCTACAAGAAGGGGTACGGATCCGGAATGAGCCCTATCTCGAGCGGCAACTCGCCGGCGCGCATCGCCACGAATCAGCTGAAGATGATCGTCCACACGGCCGAGCAGAAAGCGTTCATGGAGGCGGCGAACCGGATCCGCTCCAAGCTCGACTCGGCCCGCGGCGCACTGGGGACCGCGCGATTCGAGGTGATCGTCGGCGACGACGGCCTGCGCATCGAGCTGCTCGAGAGCGGAAGTGGAGACACATTCTTCGAGCGTGGGTCCGCGTCCATGCAACCGGCCGCGAAGCTCGCCCTCTCGCTCATCGCGCAGGAGCTCGTCGCGCTGCGAAATCGCATTGTGGTGGAAGGGCATACGGACGCGGCCACATATGGCGTGAACGCGACGTACACGAACTGGGAGCTCTCAGCGGATCGCGCGAACGCGGCGCGGCGCGTGCTGGAAGGCGCGGGGATCGCGGCGGACAGGGTGAGCGAGGTGCGCGGGTACGCGGACACGAAGCCACGAGTGCCGGACAATCCGATGGCGCCGGAGAATCGGCGGATTTCGGTGCTGTTGCCGTTCAGTCAGCTGAGGACTGCCGCCGACAGTACAACCCACAGCTAAGCGGCGAGAGTACGGAGCGAGCAAGGGGCGATTTGAAAGCGTTCCCGGCGCGCGGTCGGCCGCGGGCCACTCGTTGCGCCGGGCCAACTCGCCAAAGCGTCTATGGGGCTCGCGAGGCCCGGCTTCACGAGCGGCCCGCGGCCTCCCTGCCAAGCGAATCGTTCCACCACGCAGAAACCACCACAGACGCGCGCGCACCGTACGCACCGCCCACACCAGTCCACGCGCGTTGCGTACAGCACACATGCCCAGCGAACGGTGGGCCGGCCGGGCGCGAGGGACTCGCAGCGTCGGGCCTTTCGAGGACCCATAGACGCTTGTCCGAGTAGGCCCGACAAAGCGAGTCCCTCGTGGCCGGCC
>JBIOHR010000234.1:0-4300 GCA_044449085.1 Gemmatimonadales bacterium
GAACTGCGCCGCCAGGACAGCGTGCCGCGCTCGATCCGCCGCAAGACGCGCGAGCTCAACGCCGCGGCCGAGGCACTCGGGCGCAAGAACGGCCAGCGCCCGTCCGAAAAGGAAATGGCCGAGCAGCTCGGCGTCGACCTCGAGACGCTGTGGCGCTGGCAGGCCGATCTGGAGGGTGCCGTGCACCTGTCACTCGACCGCAGCACGCAGCCCGACAGCGACGATGCCTCCGCGCCGGCGGAAACGATGGCCGTCGCCGATCCGGACGACGTCGAAGAGAAGATCACGCACCGCCAGGAAGTCGCGCTGCTGCGCGACGCGGTCCTCCAGCTCGCGAAGCAGGAACGCACCGTGCTCTCGCTCTATTACTTCGAGGAGCTCAAGCTGCACGAGATCGCGAAGGTGCTCGGGCTGACGGAGTCCCGCGTCTCGCAGATCCGTTCGAAGGCGCTCGGCAACCTGCGCAAGGTGATGGCTCCGCTGCGGGCGGAGGTCGCGTAGCCATGCCGCCGGCGGTCCGACAGACGCGCAGCGAATCGCGGGCGGCAGGAAGTGCCGGCCGTCGGTCGGATCGGCCTGAATTGCCGTGCCTCTCGCCTGAGCGTAAGTCACAGCTCTGCAGCGTGTTACGCAATGCACGCATTGGCATGAACGTTGCGTTTACAGCAGGTGGCAAACAACAGGAGTCGTCGTGGGCACGTCGATAGCACCGTTGCAGGCATCGGGAATGGATGTTTCGGCCGCTGCGCTCCGCTACTGGGAGCAGCGCCAGAACATCGCGTCGGGGAACATCGCAAACGTGAGCACTGACGGCTACAAGGGTGAGCGCGCGTTTGCAACGCTGCTCAATGGCAGCGCGGCGCCCGTGATCAGCTCGACAACGGACTTCAGCGCTGGACCAATGACCACGACCGGCGCGCCACTCGACCTCGCCATTCAGGGCGCGGGATTTTTTGTGGTGCAGACGGCGAACGGCGAGCGGTTGACGCGGGGCGGCTCGATGCAGATCAACGCGGCGCACCAGCTGGTCGACCGAACCGGCGATCCGCTCCTCGGTGGATCGGACGCGGCCGGCGGACATGCCGGCCCGGTCGTGATTCCTCCAGGGACCGCGAAACTGATGATCGACTCATCCGGCACGGTCGTCGCCGACGGCAAGCAGATCGCCCGCCTTCGCGTGGAGCAGCCAGTTCAAGGGTCGCAGCTCCAGCACGACACCAACGGCCTGTTCCTGCGGCCGGCCACCGTGACCACTGTCCCGGTCGCCCAGCGCACCGTGCGCCAGGGCGTGGTCGAGCAGAGCAATGTGAGTTCGGTGGGGTCGATGGTCGACATGATCGCGATCCAGCGCGCGTACGCGAACGTCCAGAAGGTCATGACCACGATGGACGCGGCTCGCGAGATCGCGACGACCGAGATCGGCAAGCCCGACTGACATCCTTTAATAGGCACAGCACCGGACCACACCCATGAATCCCGCACTCAATACGGCCGCCACCGGCATGGCCGCGCAGCAGACGCGCACCGACGTGATCGCCAACAACCTCGCCAACGTGAACACGACGAGCTTCAAGGCGAGCCGCCCGAACTTCGTCGACTTGCTGTACCAGACGGTCCAGGGACAGCAGACCGTCGGCGGCACCGATGCGAACACGACGCCGGCGATCCAGGTCGGTCACGGCACGCGTCTCGTCGGTATCGAGCGCGTGCAGTCGCAGGGCGCGCTCGCGCAGACGAGCAGCCCGACGGATGTCGGGATCAACGGCGACGGATATTTCCAGGTGCAGCAGGCGAACGGGCAGCTCACGTACACGCGCGATGGTTCGTTCCAGATTTCAGATCAGGGCACGCTCGTGACGAGCGACGGTCTCACCGTCGTCCCCGGGATCAAGATCCCGCCGAACTCGTCGAATCTCACGATCTCCGCAAACGGCATCGTCACCGCGACGGCCGCCGGTGCCTCGACGAGCACCGAGCTCGGCCGGATCGAACTCGCGCGATTCGCGAACCCTGCGGGGCTGCTCGCGCTGGGCGACAACCTGTTCCAGGCGACCTCCGCGTCAGGCGACGCTGTGGCCGGCTTCCCTCAGGACGACGGCGTCGGCGCGCTCCAGCAGGGATACCTCGAAGGCAGCAACGTGGACATCGTGCAGGAAATGGTGAACATGATCGATGCCCAGCGCGCGTACGAGATCAACTCCAAGGCGATCTCGAACAGCGACACGATGATGGGCATCGCGAACAACCTGGTCCGGTGATGAAACTCCGGCACTTCGTTGCTATGGTGACGGTCGCAGGGCTCGCGCTTGGACCCGCGGTGACCGGCGCGTTCGCACAGGCCGCAGCTCCCGCCGCGCCAACGGCCGCGCGCGACATTTCGCGCGGCACCGAGCTCACCGCCAGCGACATCTCGTCCCTTTCGGCCGATGCCTCTGCGTCCCGGGTCGGCTGGGTCGCGCGGCGCCTCATTCGCGCCGGCGAGCAGCTCACCGAACCGTCCATCGCACCGCCGCAGCTCGTCCGCGCCGGCACGGACGTCACCGTTCGTGCGGAATCCGGCGGCGTGATCGTCACGCGCGCCGGCACCGCGCTCACCTCGGGATCGCTCGGCGAGCGCGTCCGCGTCCGCATCGATCCCCGGCACATCATCACCGGCATCGTCGCGGCCTCCGCGACGGTGAAGATTCAATGAGACGCCGGGCAACCGTGCAGGCCGCCGTCGCGGTCGCGCTCCTCGCTGCTGCGTGCAGCCCCGCCGCCGCGCAGGCGAAAGGAAAGAAGGCCGACGCGACGCCCGTCATTGCGGATTCGTTCGCGCTGCAGCCGCCCGTCCGGCAGTCGTGGACATCGGACAACATGCGCTACCACATCGGCGACATCGTGACGATCGTCATCGACGAGAACACGACGGCATCGGCAAACCTCACCGACAACAACTCGGAGTCGAAGAAGAAAGGCCTCGGGCTCGACGTCGAGCCGCCGCCGCCGGCGGCGCCGACCACCGCGACGATCAACTTCAACAACGACGGCGACTCGCGGAAAAGCGGCACCGTGCTCCGTCAGAACGGGTTCGCCGCGCAGTTGAGCGCGCGCGTCGTGTCGGTCTCGCCCTCAGGCCTGCTGAAGATCTCCGGCCACAAACTCGTGAACGTCGACAAGAGCCAGCAGGACGTGACGCTCAGCGGCTGGATCCGCTCCGAAGACATCGCGGCCGGCACGAACAGCGTGTCGTCGTCGCGCTTGGCTGACGCGGAGATCAACTACGTGCAGAAGGGTTCACTCGGCACCCCGCGTGCCGGGTTCCTCTCGAAGGTCCTGGGAGCGCTGTGGCCATGACGCTTCGTTTCGTCCGCTCGAGTTTTGCGGCAGCATTGGCGGCAGTCGTCGCGCTGGCGCCCCATGCGACGCGCGCGCAGGACGTGCGCGTGCGCGACCTCGTGCTCTCCGACGCGGCTCCTCCGGTCAGGCTCATGGGATACGGCATCGTCACCGGCCTCAACGGCACCGGCGACATGGTCTCCGGCACGACGGGTTCGGGCGAGACCGTCCAGTCGATCGTGAACCTGCTCCGCCGCTTCGACATTTCGGTTCCGGCAGCATTGCTCCGCACGCGCAACGTCGCGGCGGTGCTCGTCACGTCCGAGGTCTCGACTTATCTGCGCCCGGGCGGCCGTTTCGAGGTTGAGGTATCGTCGCTCGGCGACGCGCGCTCACTGCGCGGCGGCGTTCTCTGGATGACGCCGATGGTCGCGGACGCCGGCGGCCAGCCGCTCGCCGGCGCCCAGGGCCCGATCGTGATCAGCGCGGGCTCCTCGACGAACCGGTCGCTCAATGCGGTCGTCGGCACCACGGGCACCATTCCGAACGGCGGAGTGCTCGAGGCAAATCTCCCGCGCCCGCAGCTCGCGGCGTCGAACATGCTGCTGCTGCGCGATCCCGATATCACCACAGCCGCGCGCATCGCCGCGGCGGTGGACTCCGTCCTCGGCGGCAAGGACATCGCCACAGTGCAGGATCCCGGTGCGGTGCGCCTCGCGCTGAAGGACACAACCGCTGGCCTCGCCGCCGCACTTGCGGTAGTGCGCGACATCAAGGTTCGCCCTTCAAGGGCGGCACGCATAGTCATCGACAGCCGCGACGGCACGATCGTGGCCGGCGGTGATCTCACGGTGGGCGAAGCAGTTGTGAGCCACGGCGGCATCACGATCAGCGTCGGCGCAAAGGCCGACTCGACCGCGGTGCCCGGTGACGTTCGGGCCGCGGCCGGCGCGACGGTGCAGACTATAGGTGCAGCGCTCCA